>JAGHUD010000051.1 GCA_018065005.1 Candidatus Physcousia equi | reverse complement strand
ATTGTAGTGTACAACATTGTTCTTTTATTATTTTATTATTATTGTTTATCTATTTATTGTCGTTGTTTATCTTTTTCAAGAATTAGAGCCATTTGGTGTGGCGAAGTTCGGCATCTGTGTTCATGTCAAATGAAAACTAATTTATCTGTATCTTAAACAAAATAAATTTGCTGCCAGAATCCCACAAAAATCAGTATTTTTATTTCTGATTTGCTTTCTGATTGATGATGACTTTCTCAAGAAATCGAATTTGGTCTGCAAAGTAACGATTTTTTTTTGGAAATTTCAAGGAAAGTCGCTGAATAATTTCAATCGCCTGCTCAAATTTGCCCTGTTTGATGTAAATTTGGGCTAAAGTCTCGGTAAATGTGCTCTTTTCTGAACTTTCTTCGCTTGTTATGTTAGGTCTTTCCAACGATTCGTTGCTTGTCGCGTTGAGCCGTATTCTTCTGTCACCTTTTTTCTTGATGAAATCCTCTATGAGTCCATCGTTTTGGTTTGTTTCGCTGCTTGTTGTCGTATTTTCTGTTGGCAGATCCTTCTTTTTGTCTTCTTCTTCTTCTTCTTGCAACATGTATGAGATGTAGTCAACAGAAGAGTCCACAGTGGGACGTTTCTGTGGACGTTTCTTCTCAGCCTTTGCCGTGGGCAGCGAATCGAGGAAACTATCGATCAGTTGCACGTCGCGTGGTGCATTCTCTTGTCCGCTCGATGTAGACAGTCTTGCATTGGGTTTGTGAGATTGGATGGCGCCCTGTCTTGTTGTCTCTTCCGAGGTCTTTGGTTTCATTCTTTCACCTTCGGAGAATTCAAAGATAGTTTCTCTGGATGGAAGATAGAGGGCAGCCGTTCTCAGTTCTTCATTGTATTCCGGATTGCGTTGTTCGTATAGTTTTCGCAGCAGTACAACTCTTGCCTCGTCGTAGTAAGGATAACGCAAGAGCATGGCTCGCAGCTGTGTGCAATCCATCGTGCTGAGCACTGCGGGTTCTTGTGTTTTCTTTTTCTTAGAGAGGCTTGGCATGATTTTTTGATTACCAGTTAGCAACGGTTGCGTTGAATATTACCAGTTAGCAACGGTTGCGTTGAATATTTGGTCAGTGATGTCTTTCACCATCTGCGTTACGAGTTCTTCTTGCACTGCGGTCAGTTGCTGCGACGCATCATATTCGGTTGTAGCAGAGAATTGTCGTTCGAAGTCTTCCTGATGGTTAGCATTGTTGGTGAAACGTACATTCACGGTCATTTTGAGTTGCACCTGACTGCTGTATCCATTGCTTGAGATACCTTTATTGTATTGGTCAAAGGCAGTTATCTCGCCTGCCAGAACCAGGTCACCTCCTCGTCTCACTTGATGCAGTCGTGTCTGTTGTGCAAAGATGTCTGTCAAGCGGTTTTGGAAGATGCTCTGCATGGGCGCCCACACATAAGCACTTCTGATGGGAAAGTTTTCTATTTGTATGGTCTTTGTTTTTGTGTAGTCAATGCTGGCACCATTGAATTTATAGCTGATGCGGCAAGCCGAAACCAAGAGTGCCACGAGACAAAGCCACGCTGTTGTGCGGATATGTTTCTTGCTTATCATATTATAGATGGCATGTGGATTCAGATCAGCCGTCCTTACTCTTCTATGCCGTAATCCTTAATTTTTCTGTAGAGTGTACGCTCGCTGATTCCAAGTTCTATGGCTGCATTCTTTCTTCTGTTTCTGTTGCGTCTGAGGGCTTCTTCGATGAGTTTTTTCTCCATGTTTTCGAGGTTGAGGTTGGCATCATCTTCCACGAGTTCTGCATCGTCGAGGTCGTCTTCATAGTCTTGTGCGAAGGAGGGGCCATAGTTTTTCGTTTCGCTGTTTGACGGAGCAGGCAGAAATTGCGAAGGCTGCGTCTGCGCCACTCCGCCTTCCTTTAGTGCCTTCACATCATTTGCCAATTGGTTGAGCATGGCAAAAATGATAGCTCTTTCTTTTGCGTAGTCAAACTGGATGGATTCAGACCCTTTGATGCTTGCAATCTCTGTGGTATCTCCTCCAGGCACGATGTCGTATTCACGGAGCACTTCTGGTGTCACGATTCGGCTCTCCTTGCATAGGATGCTCATTTGTTCGGCAAGATGTCTAAGTTGTCTGACGTTGCCAGGCCACTTGTATTGCATCATCACCTTTTCGGCATCAGGCGTCAGGCTGAGTGGAGTAGGGATGTCGTATTTGTTGGCGGTTTCCAGCGCAAAATTCTTGAAGATGCGCACTATGTCCTTTCCTCTTTCTCTCAATGGCGGAATCTTGATGCTGATGGTGCAAAGTCGGAAATACAAATCTTCGCGGAACTTGCCATCGCGTATAGCCTTTTGTAGATTAACGTTTGTGGCAGCCACAATACGCACGTTGGTTTTGCGGGGCTCGCTGCTGCCGACGCGCATATATTCGCCCGTTTCGAGCACACGGAGCAGCCGCGCTTGGGTAGACATAGGTAATTCGCCTATTTCGTCAAGAAAGAGTGTGCCTCCGTTTGCAGCAGCAAAATATCCGTCGTGCTCGCCCAGAGCTCCTGTGAAACTTCCTTTCTCGTGTCCGAATAATTCAGAGTCGATGGTGCCTTCTGGAATACTGCCACAGTTGATGGGGATATAGCGCTTTGTGCGACGCGGAGAATTGTCGTGAATGATGCGTGGGATGACCTCTTTTCCCACGCCGCTCTCTCCCTGTATGAGCACAGACAAGTCGGTAGGTGCTACTTGCAGAGCAGTGTCGATAGATCTCTCGAGCTGCTCGTTGTCACCCACAATCTGATAGCGTTTTTTTATTGTATCGAGGTCGTTTTTCTTCATTCTCTATGGTTTTCCCCATGCAAGTTTGCATATTCGTTTGCAAATTTACGAAAAAAAAACGAATCTGAGCCATTTTAGGCGCCGAAATCGCAAGAAAAAGGCAGTTTTTTCAGTCAAACCATCTTCTTCATGTCTTTTGTTAGCGCAAACAGCAACGGCTTCTCGCTGAGCACAACACCAGAAAGAGCACTACGGACGGCTCATGAGAAATGAGATGCTCCGTCTGCATGTGACGATTAAAATTCGATAAGTATGCGTCCGTTGATTTGTCGGCCCGTCAGATAGTTAGGCACAGCATACTGGTATCCGTTGACGTCCGTCACCCAGTAGTAACCGCTCACATTGCTGAAACCGAAGATGTTGAAGCAATCCAGTCCAAGCCAAACGTTTCGCACAATGTTGCGCTTCATGTGGCGGTCTTCGTTGTCGAGCAATCGGTAGTTCATACCAATGTCAATGCGTTTATAAGCGGGGGCTCGGAACGAGTTGCGTTCCAATCCCGTATGCGGAGGACCGAAGGGAAGCCCATCGGCAAACGAAGCCTTCAGGTTCATCTTCCAGCGAGTTGTTCCCGGGAAATAGTCAGAAAAGAAGAAGTTCAGGTTGTAGCGCTGGTCGGTGGGTTGGGGTAGAGACTTCCCGTTCAGGTTCATCTTTGCCTTCATGAGTCCAAAACTGATCCATGAGTCTGTACCCGGCACAAATTCACCATAGATTTTGAAGTCAGCACCTACAACATATCCCGTGGCAATGTTCTTGCCATAATAGACAACCTTGACATTGTCCACGTTGTAGGGGTTAATGTTTGATTGCGCCTTGTAGTAAGCCTCTGCCGTGAACTTAAAGGGACGGTCGGCAATTTTGAATTTGTATTCCGATCCGAGCACAAGTTGGAATGAGCGCTGCGACTTGATGTTCTTGTTGAGGTTGACGAAAGTGCCAGCAGCAGTGGTCACTGTGTCGCGCAATTCGCGATAGAAAGGTCGCTGGTAGTACATACCGGCAGCCAGTCTGAACGTCAGGCGGTCGTTGCTGTTTGGCACGAATCCTAACGAAGCGCGTGGCGAGAAGAGCCATTCCTTGTTCCAGTCCCAGAAGCTCAATCGTGCTCCATAAGTAAGGCTGATGATGCCCATCTTTGATTCGTGTCGCCAGGTGTCCTGGGCATAGAGCTCAAGATGGTTTGTCGTGATGCTGTTCACACTCTTCAGGTGATAGATAGGCATGAGGTCAACCCCTGTGTGTGGGATGCTATAGCCCGACGAGTCGCGCATTTCCCATTCGTTAGCATGCTCGTCGATGTGCTCCTTTCTCCAGCTCATGCCCGAAAGGACGTGGTGTGCATTGTGCTTGTATTCATAATTAAGTTTGAGCGTCTGCACATTGCTTGTCAGTATGTTGCGTGCGTGTTCCATGTAGGTTCCTACGCCCAGTTGCACCTGTGTGTCAGTCTGGTCTAGCCAGTATTGCCCTTGTATGTCATAGGTCTCTCGTTCGCGTGTTGAGAAAGCCGAAAGAGCCAACGAGAGGTTTGAGTAGTTGTTCAGTCTGCGCTTCAGCTTAGCCGTTCCAAAAAGCGTTCGGAAGACATCCTGCTCCTTACCGTCGAAATATACCTTAAATGAGTTGACACTTTCGAGCGTACCGAAATTCGTTTCTCTGTCTTTCGGGACAAAGCGGTACAGGTTGCGCGAGATGTAGCCGATAGCATCAAACGTCCAGTTCTTGTTTGGAGTCCAGGAGAGGTAGGCTTGGTAGTCGATGAAGTTCGGGCGGTATTCGGCATTCGTCTGCAGTGAATTGAGCATGTAAGCGTTGGACTTGTATCGGAATCCGTTTGAAAACGAGAACTTCTTGCTTCCATAGCCACCATAAACGTTCACGCCGAGGAGCGATGCCTGCACCGATCCTTCCAACCGTTCGGGGCGTCGATAAGTGATGTCGAGCACGCTTGACATCTTGTCGCCATATTTAGCATCGAAGCCTCCGGCTGAGAAGTTCACCTTCTCCACCATATCGCTGTTGATGACGGAGAGTCCCTCTTGCTGACCGCTTGAGATGAGCAGAGGGCGATACACTTCCACTCCGTTAATGTAAACGGAGTTTTCGTCGAACGAACCACCTCGCACATTGTATTGGCTTGAAAGTTCGTTGTGGGTAGACACGCCCGCTTGTGTGGCAACCAATTCTTCCACGGCATTGCCCGTCGTTGACGGCATTCTCCGCAAGTCCTTGGTGTTGAGTTCTTGTGTTGATCCCATCTGCCGTTTTATGTCCTTCACGGTCACCTCGTTCATCACCTTTCCGTCGTCGCGCATCACGATGTTTAGCGTGAGGTTGCCAGATGGGTTCTTCAGGACCCTGCGCCGCTTCTCATAGCCAATGAGCGAGTAGACGATGACCACACTGTCCTGCCCACCGTCAAATTCGAAACGGTAGGTGCCGTCCATGCCCGTCATGGCGCCAGCTAAGATGCCCTCAGCCATTACCGAAACAAAGGGGAGAGGCTCCTGCTGTTCGTCGACCACCTTGCCTTTGAGCTTTACTTTCGTGGCAACCGTAGTCGTGTCGGTTGCGTTTTGGGCGTGTACGTTCACGCTACAGAAAAGGGCACAAAGATAGCATAGAGCAAAGTATCTCAACCATTTCTGTGACCTTGATTTTTTCATTATTCTATGGGTGTTACGGTGAAGTTCACCGATCCGCTTGCGGTGCAGAAGAGTGTGCTTGCGACGAAGGAAGATTCAAAGCGTCCCTCATAGCCAGGCTCGGTGATGTTGACATATTTGGCATTTACGTTGGGGGTAGTGACAGTTGTGTTCATCGCTACATTAAGTATGCAATAAACCTTGCAAGGCGCATCAGCGCTTTTGGGTACGATGAACGTTGTGGTCAGCATTTCGTCTGCCACCGACTGTTGCACCATTTGCGTGAAGTGTGCTCGGAATCGCTCATTCTTTTCGACATTTGTCGTGTCGACCGTAAAACTCCAACTGCATTCAGGCGCATTCCAGTATTCGCCCCGATTGGCGTAGTGTGCCGACACACGCACCACATCTCCTGGGTGCACCACGGCAGGCGTTATCGTGAATCCCTTGAAGGTAGGTGGTGTTGTCATCTTCTCTTTCTCATCGCAACTGGTGGCGAGGAGTGAAAGAGACGTAAGCGTAGCAAGAAGTGCGTATTTCTTCATGTTTCTGCATTATAGTTTTTTGAGTTCCTGATAGAGTCGTTGCACGGGCAGTCCCATCACATTGAAGTAGCTGCCTTCGATACGTTCCACTCCGACGAATCCGATCCATTCCTGTATGCCATAAGCGCCCGCCTTATCGGTGGGATGGAAGTGGGTTACGTAATGGTCTATTTCGTTGTCGGTCAGTTGGGCAAAGCTGACTTTCGACACCGAGGCGAATGTCTGCTGCTTCGTTGTGGTCATCAGCGTAACGCCTGTGATGACCTCATGTGTTTTGCCGGATAGACTTTTCAACATCGTCCGCGCCTCTTCCTCATCTTTTGGTTTTCCTAATACTGTTCCCTCAAGATAGACAATGGTGTCTGCCGTGATGATCAGTTCATTCGGCATGAGAGAGTCCTTGTATGCAGCAGCTTTCTTGCTTGATATGTGTGCTGCAATCTCCTCCCCATTGAGTCCTTTAGGGTAGCTCTCATCAATGCCGTCGAGGAGACGCACTTCAAAGTCCACACCCAGTCCTGCGAGCAGTTCCTTGCGTCTAGGACTTCCCGATGCCAACACTATTTTGTAGTTCTTCATTCGTTCGTCATCTTGTTGTGTTTCACCATCCGAATGCCCGCTCGTCATTCATCCATTTTCCTTGGTTTTTCATCACTTGTTCCAGCACGTCGCGCACGCATCCGCATCCACCCATTTTTGGGGAGATGTAGCGCGAGACTTGCTTAATTTCGGGCACTGCATCACAAGGGCATACGGGCAGTCCGCACTGTGTCATCACTTCAAAGTCGGGGATGTCGTCGCCCATGTAAAGGATTTCTTCATCTCGCAGACCGTATTTGTCGCGGAACTCCTTGTAGGTGTTGATCTTGACTGCACATCCGAGGTGCACATCCTTCAGTCCGAGACCTTCGTATCTGATGCGTACCGCTTCGCTCCGTCCTCCTGTGATGATGGCGACATGGTAACCCATTTTGACGGCATGTTGCAGTGCGTAGCCATCCTTGATGTTGACGGTGCGCATCGGTTCGCCGCAGGGGTGCTGCGTGATGGTCTCAGTGCTGAGCACACCGTCCACATCAAAAGCCATCGCCTTGATGAGTGAGAGATCGTAGTTTATCATGACAGGATGCACGTTTTAGCTGTGAACCTTGTCCCAAAGGAGACGCTCTTCATTTTGAGGTTTGCGTTCCATGCCTTTGTGACCTATGGCAACCACACAGACAATGCGCTGGTCGGCGGGTATGCCCACAATGCGTCGCACGTTCTCTTCTGCTCTGTTTCCTTCGGCATCCACGCGTTCGCGGAACTGCACCCAGCAGGCACCGAGTCCCATGTCTTCAGCTTGATAGAGCAGGGTGGTTGCAGCCACGCTGGCATCTTCGATCCACACGTCGCTCACGTCTGGGCGCGCAGCCACCACGATGGCGAGTGGTGCTTGTGCCATAAACTCTGCTCCACGGTCTTTGGCGGATGCAAGTTGTTGGAGTTGCAGGCTGTCCTCCACTACATAGAATTCGTAGCTGTGAAGTCCCTTGCTTGTTGGTGCCATAAGAGCAGCACGCATCAACTGCTGCTGCTCTTCTGGTGTTATTTTCTCTTCTGTGAACTTGCGCATCGAGCGGCGCACTTTCACTAATTCGCTGAACTGTTCCAAAGTCTGTGTCTGTGTTATTTAACCATAAACTTCTGACCATTCACCACATAGATGCCCTTGGGGAGGGATGCGGCTGCCTCGTTCATATTCGTTGCAGCCTTGACCAGCGAACCGCCAACGGTGTAGATGTCCACCTTTGTGTTTTGTGCTTTGAGCTGGGCGATGGGGGTCGTGATGTTGTCAAGTGTGGTCACATGGAGGATTACGGGCGTTTCTTCACTGCCTACATAGTTGATGCTGCAGCGGGTAGGCAGGAATGTCTTGTCGGCAACCGTGCGGATGAGGATGCTCTGCAGCAAGTCGCTGTCCTGCTGAGCAGGGATGCCAAAGAGATCCATCTCCTGTGTGGGGGCATACATGCCGCTCATCGAAGCTTCTCCCACCTGTAGGGTAATGGGCTCAGTGGTCATCTGCAAATCGTTGGTGCTGAAGATGGCATTCTTAGCCTGGGGTGAGTAGATGAGGTAGGGCATGCCCGCCTGGATGCCTTCCTCTGTCACGTCGAGGAAGGTGAGTTGTCCCTTTTCTGCCTTTACGAGTTTTTCGAGCATCATGCCTTCTCCCACAATGGTTTGCAGTTCGTCAGCACTGACGCTGAAGGGGAGGCAGATGGTGTTGTAGCCAGCAAAGAGGTTGCGGGTTAGGCGAACCGTTGAGACGTCGCTCGTGATTTTCTCAAAGTTGAGACTACTGTAGGTATTAAGAGTCAATGTGCGCTGTGCGTTGGCACTTGAACAGATGGCCAAAACGGCTGCGCATGCAATCAGTTTGTGTGTAAAAAACTTTTTCATAATCGTTTTCGTATTTTTGTGGTGTAACTTGTCTTGAGTTTTGTGTCGCAAAACTACGAAATATTTTCGAATGAACCAAATAATTACTTCAATTTTTAGGTTCCTTTAAGAGAAACAAAAAGTTTCTGCAGCAGAAACCGAAAGTTTCCGTAGCAGAAATCAAAAGTTTCTGCAGCAGAAACTAAAAGTTTCCGTAGCAGAAATTGGAAGTCTCGTCATGGAGACTGAAGTTAACAAGAAAGAATCACTGTCTTTGGAGCTGCAAAACCTGATCGCAATGATCCACAATGGCAGGTCGGTGTGTGATGAAGATGAGTGTTTGATTGCCATTGAGGTGGCTCGTCAGATTGTTGAGCAACATCTGCTCCGTCTCCAGGTCAAGCGCAGAGGTGGCTTCGTCGAGCAAGAGAATGTTGCCGTGGCGTAAGAGTGCTCGTGCAATGGAGATGCGTTGTGCTTGTCCTTCGCTCAGTCCGGTTCCTTGTTCTCCGCAGATGGTGTCGAGTCCATCAGGCGTCTGAAAGACAAAGTCAGCACATGCTATCGTCAGTGCCTCCCTCATCTCTTCGTCGGTGGCCTCGGCATTGCCCAAACGCAGATTCTCGCGGATAGTGCCTGAGAAGAGCGTGTTGCCTTGGGGCACATAGACCAAGTTGCACCGTGTCAGGGGACTAATTTCGTGTGTGCGTTGTGTCGTGTCATCCTTGTCGCCGCACCCCGTGCCATAGATTTCGATTTCTCCCTTGTCTGGCTTCAGCAGCGCCAGAATGAGTCGGAGCAAGGTGGTTTTTCCAGCTCCTGTTTCCCCTAAGATGGCGGTAGAACTGCCCGGCTTGAAGTCGCATGAGAGATGGGAAAGGATGGTGCGGTGCTGCGCGTCGTAGGCATAGGAGACATCTTTGAAGCGAATGCCAGCGGGTCCTTCAAAACGAATGGGATTTCCTGTTTCTTCAAGCGGCGTGTCTTCGAGTTCGATGAGTCGTTCGGCAGCCGTCAGCGAACTGATGATGACGGGCACAAATCTTGTGACGTCGCGGAAGGGCCCCTGAATCTGTCCGACCAGTTGCACAAAGGCAAGCATCATGCCATAGGTGATGGCGCCTTCTTGCAGCCGGTGGGCACCCCAGATGAAAGTGATCAGATAGCCCATAGCGAAGCCAGCATTGAGAACCAGTGCGGAGAACGAAGAGAAGAGCGTTCGGTGGCGCACCTGTTTGCGCAGTTTGGCTTGCAGCTGACCCAGGCGGTCGGATATGGTTTGCGTCTGCTCCAGTGTTTTCAGCACCATGCGGTTTTGAATGCTCTCGGTGAGCACACTCTGAATCTCGCTGTCCGTCTGTCGCATCTCATGCGTCAGTTTTCGCATTTTCTTCACATAGATGCGGCTGAGCAAAGCAAAGAGGGGCACCACAAACACGATGATGACCGCAAGCATGGCATCCATCGAGTAGAGATAGAAAAAGGAGAGGATGAGCTGGAAGATGACGGCAATGGCGGAAGGCAGGGTGTCGGTGATGACGGAGGTGACCTCACGCACATCACGCTCGAGACGGTTGAGCACATCGCCCGAATGTCGCTTTTCGAGTCCCGTCCATTGGCTCTCCATCAAGCGTGAGAAGAGCGTGTGCTGCATCTTGTTTTGTGCCCTGACGCCGAGAATGGCGGCAATCCATCTGTTGGCAAATCCACTGGCAATCTGCACGAGCACGATGGAGATGAGAAAGGCAGAAGCCAGCGCCAGGGTAGAGTTGCTCTTGCCTGTCGCTATGTCAATGGCAAGTTTCGTTGCCATAATGAATGCCAAACGGGTGGCTACGGAGAGCAGCCCCATGAAGGTGTTCAGTGTTGACTGAAGGCGGAATGGGCGCGCAGTGCGCCAAAACCATTTTATGATGGTCAGTGTCTTCATCAGCATTCTCTTAGGTCGTTGCCCCACATCAATTTGTTGCGCAGTGTCTTGAAGAAAGAGCATCCGGCACGCTTGATGATACGGATCGTATATGGTGCCTTGCGGATGTGCAACTTGACGGATTCGTTGCACGTCTCGCTGCGCCCGTCGAGCGAGACGAGAATCTGGTGGCTGCGGCTTTCTACTGCCAACTCAATCATCGCACCGTCACGAATCGTTATGGGGCGTATGTTCAGACTGTGGGGCGCCACGGGCACAATGCCAATGGCGTGGCTCGTAGGCGACATAATGGGACCTCCGACAGACAGCGCATAGCCTGTTGAGCCAGTTGGGGTGTTCACGATGAGTCCGTCTGCCTGGTAGGTGGTGAGGTACTCGCCGTCTATGTTGACGCGAATGCTGATCATGGATGAGTTGTCACGCTTGAGCACGGCAATTTCGTTGAGGGCATAGGGGTAGCCCTGAGGCTTCCCCGTGTCGTAGGTGAGATGCAGCACGCTTCGCTCCTCCACTTGGTAGTCGTCGCGATAGATGGCACTGATGGCAGCATCGATCTCGTCTGCTGTCACATCGGCAAGAAAACCGAGGCGCCCGGTGTTGATGCCCAATATGGGGATGCTCTTGTCGCCAACTCTGGATGCTGCCTCAAGAAAGGTGCCATCACCGCCCATGCTCACGACGATGTCGGCACGGAAATCATTGCCTCGGATGAGACCCGTGGGACGTGGATCGATTTGCAGGTCCTCGGTGAGATAGCGGTAGAAGTTCTCGTCGATGAGCAGGTCGGCATCGTGTTCTTCAAGCAGGCAGAGGAGTTTCTGCACGGCATGTGCCTTCTTCGCTTGGTAGATGTTGCCAAAAAGGGCAAAACAGAGTTTTTTCATTATTTTTGCGCAATTATGCTGCAAAATTAGAACATTTTTTTATAACTTTGCAACGACAAACACGAAAATATCGGAAAAATGACAAAACTGAGTGTAAACATCAACAAGATTGCAACGATTAGAAATGCAAGAGGAGCCAACAACCCGGATGTCGTGAAGACGGCTCTCGATTGCGAACGATTCGGCGCACAGGGCATCACCGTTCATCCTCGACCCGACGAGCGACACATTCGCCACCAGGATGTCTTCGACCTGAAACCCATGCTCTCCACTGAATTCAACATTGAGGGCAATCCTGAACCGAGTTTCGTTGAACTTGTCCTGCAGGCAACGCCTGCCCAGGTGACACTCGTCCCCGACAGCCGTGAACAACTGACTAGCAACAGCGGATGGAATACACGTGATCATATCGACTTCTTGACCGAGGTGACCGATAAGTTCCACGAACGAGGCATACGCGTGAGCATCTTTGTGGATGCCGACGTCGAAATGGTGGAATGGGCTGCCAAAGCGGGTGCCGACCGCGTGGAACTCTACACCGAGCCCTATGCCTCCAACTATCCTGTCGATGCCGAATCGCCCGACTTCGAAGAAAAGCGCGCAGCGGCTATAGCTCCTTTTGTCAAGGCGGGCGAACGCGCCAAGCAGTTAGGATTAGGACTGAACTGCGGGCACGACCTCAGCCTGGTCAACCTTGCCTACATGCACCAGCGTATGCCCTACATCGATGAAGTGAGCATAGGGCATGCTCTTATATGCGATGCGCTCTACCTTGGATTGGAGGAGACCATCAAGCGCTATCGCGCCTGCCTCGCCTGACCCTCTGTTTACGCATTCTATTCTCAATTACATAAAAATACTACCCTATGATTTATTCTTTTCTCGCTGATGGCTTCGAAGAAGTGGAAGCCCTTACGCCGATTGACATACTGCGCAGAGCAGGAGTGGAGGTGGAAACCGTCAGCATCACCGAAAACCAAGTGGTCCAGGGCGCTCATGGCGTCTATGTGCTTGCTGACCGCATTTTGCCTGCTATTGACTTTGATGATGCAGAGATGATCATCCTGCCCGGTGGATTACCCGGTAGCACCAATCTCGATGCCTGTGAAGAACTCAAGCAGGGCATCCAGCAAGTCTATGATGCAGGCAAGCCGCTGGCTGCCATCTGTGCGGCGCCCATGGTGTATGGCCACATGGGGCTGCTGAAGGGGATAAAGGCTACTTGCTATCCCGGATGCGAATCTAACCTTGAAGGGGCTACCTACACCGGCGCATTGGTGGAGCAAGACGGACAGTTCATCACGGGCAAGGGACCGGCAGCCGCTTTCGAGTTTGGCTACGCCATCGCAGAGAAACTCGTGGGCAAAGAGAAGGTGCAAGCCTTGCGAGACGGCATGATATACAGCGAACTCTAATCGATTGGATCTCAAAACGGACATCATGTACCTAACAGGCGTTGGTCCTTCACGGGCCAAGGTCTTAAAGGAAGAGACGGGCATCCATACCGTGGGTGACCTGGCGTTGTATTTCCCGTTTAAGCACATCGACAGGACACGCATATATTATGCGCACGAACTAACGGCTGACATGCCTTTCGTTCAGTTGCGCGGGCGCATCCTTAGTTTTGAGCAGGAAGGAAAAGGCAGAAAGCAACGTCTTGTAGCACACTTCACGGATGGGCATGGGGTGGTGGACCTCGTTTGGTTCAACGGACACAAATATGTGCAAAACAGCTATAAGCTTGAGCACGAATACATAGTCTTTGGCAAACCCACCTATTTCAACGGGAGATTCAACATCACGCACCCGGACATCGACGATGCTTCGACGCTCACACTGAGCACAATGGGTATGCAGCCTTTCTACTCCATACCCGAGAAAGCAAAGAAAAGGGGCATGACATCGCGCACCATCGAGCGACTGACCAACACGCTCTTCCGGCAAAACTCCATCAGCTTTCCTGAAACTCTTGCAGAAAGCATTGTGCATCGTCTCTTGCTGATGGATCGGGAACAAGCGGTGAGGACTATGCACTACCCTGAGTCGGCAGATCAGTTGTCACGTGCCTCCTATCGACTGAAACTTGAAGAACTCTTCTACATCCAACTCGGCATCCTCGGTGTCGCGAAGAAGCGACAAGAGGAGGTGCATGGCATTCCATGCCCCAGAGTGGGCACACATTTTCTCCGTTTCTTTCATGACCGACTGCCCTTCACGCTCACGGGGGCGCAAAAAAGGGTCATTAAGGAGATGCAAGCCGACATGAAGAGCGGACGCCAAATGAATCGACTCTTGCAAGGCGACGTGGGGTCTGGGAAGACACTTGTGGCGCTCATGGTTATGCTGCTTGCCATCGACAATGGTCTGCAGACTTGCATCATGGCTCCTACCGAGATACTTGCGGAGCAACATCTTGCTACCTTCAGAAAGATGCTTGGCGATATGCCCCTGCGTGTGGAACTCCTGACGGGTATCGTCAAGGGAAAGAAGCGAAAAGCGGTGCTGGAAGGGCTATCAAGTGGCGAGATACATATATTGGTGGGCACGCATGCCATCATCGAAGATGGTGTGGAGTTCAAGAATTTGGGACTTGTCATCATTGATGAGCAACACCGATTTGGTGTGGCACAACGTGCCCGCCTGTGGAAGAAAAATGTCGTTCCGCCTCATGTGCTGGTCATGACGGCTACGCCCATACCGCGCACCCTTGCCATGACGCTTTATGGCGACCTTGAGGTGAGCATCATCGACGAATTGCCGCCAGGACGCAAACCCATCACCACCGTTCACCGATACGAGAACCGCATCATGTCTGTCTACGATGGCATTCGACATGAGGTTGCACTCGGCAGACAGGTTTATGTGGTCTATCCGCTCATCACCGAAAGCGAGAAACTTAGCCTCAAGAATTTGGAGGAGGGCTACGACACGCTCTGCCAAGTCTTTCCTGACTATAAAATCAGCAAAGTGCATGGTCGGATGAAAGCTGCCGACAAGGATGCCGAGATGCAACGGTTTGCCAGTGGCGAAACCCAGATCTTGGTTTCAACGACGGTCATTGAAGTGGGCGTGAATGTGCCCAACGCAAGCGTAATGGTCATTGAGAATGCCGAGCGTTTTGGCTTAGCTCAGCTCCACCAATTGCGGGGCAGAGTAGGGCGCGGGGCAGAACAGAGCTATTGCATTTTGGTGACCAAATATGAGCTGAGCGCCGAAACACGCAAGCGCATACAAATCATGACCGAGACCAATGACGGCTTCGAGATTGCTGAGGCCGACTTGAAGTTCAGAGGACCAGGCGACCTGGAAGGCACGGCACAGAGTGGCACAGCCTTTGAGTTGCGTGTAGCCAATTTGGCACGCGACGGACAAATTGTGCAGTTGGCTCGTGAGACTGCTCGAGAAGTCATCGAGCAGGATCCTTTGCGCCAATCTCCTTGCTACGCACTTTGCTGGCAACACTTGGCAGAACTGGGACGTGAGGGTCAAGATTGGTCGTTGATTTTGTAGCTTTTTTAATTATAAATGGCATTTTGCCATCATTTTCATGCAAAATGTTAACATTTTTTTACCGAAATGTGTGAAATCCGAAATAAATATATTATCTTTGCCGCATGACAAGCTGAAACAATTATATGAAGACAACTACGGTATTGGCTACTTTATTGCTCATGTGGACGTTTCCCTCTCTTGTTAAGGCGCAAAAGCATGACGTCTCTGTACATGTGCAGGCTGCTGATACAGCAGGTCTCAAGCTCTCCATTCATCCCATGGGCACCATTGATGCTCACGCGGCGATGCCTCAGCCCGAAGGGTTGGTGGTGAAGCAGGCTGTTGAACATGCCAACAGTGGACTGTATGAAATCGTGGTCGTGAGCACGACGAAACAATTACAGTTTATTGCACCCTTATACTTCGAAGGAAAGTTGCCTTCCAACATTCAACTCGCACTCGTCGACGCTTGCCCACGTGTGCTTGTCCTTCCTGATGGTCCATCCAAGGCCGACCGCAAACGAGCAGAGAAGCAAAATGTCCAACTGGAAGCTCTTTATATATATAATAATGTATATTATCACGAGAGTAATGAGGTTTGGACAAAGGCGATGAACATGACAGTGGATGATTTGCGTGCGGTGTTTTCCATCTATGATGCTTCGCAGAAAGAGTTCTGCAAGATAGCAGACACTAAGCTTCATGACTATGCTGCCATCTCTACCTTTCTGCACAAGCAGGACTGCATTAACATCTACAATCGCTATCACCGCGATGCTCCCATTCTCGCTGCCGATGAGATAGGGCACGCACACGACATGCTGGACACGCCAACCGCCCTTTTGTTCAGTAGCGCCTCCTTGGTAGCAACGCAAGACATTCCAAAGGGAACCTTAGCTGAGCGGTTGGACTACGTCAACCGACACTATAGTTGTCAAGAGATGCGTGAGAACATTCACCAAATCTTGGCAGACAACTATATTCGACACTACAACTTCGAACATGGCTATCAGGACGGACTGCGGGTTTTGGAGCAAGCCTCTGAACAATATGGACTTCATCCCCGGTTCATAGATAGATTTAAGGAACGCATTGCAGCCATGCCCGGGGCCGCATTTCCCGACGTGCAACTCATCGACACTGCTGGCCATAAGATGAGCTTCTCACAGTTTAAAGGCAAATATGTCTATGTCGACCTCTGGGCTTCTTGGTGTGTGCCTTGCTGTCGCGAGGTTCCACATCTCCAGAAAGTGCAGCAAGAACTGCAAAACCCCGATGTTGTCTTCCTCAGCATCTCGATTGACACAACAGAATATCCATGGCGTGAGCGCATGAAGCAACTCAAAATGGAGGGCCATCAGTGGCTCAACGCCGACAACCAATTCTGCGAGCGGATGAACATCTCTTCCATTCCCCATTTTCTCATCTATGACAGAGAAGGCCGACTACACACTTACGACGCACCACGCCCCTCGCATGCCAATGAACTGAAGCATCTACTTGAAACGCTCAACTAATTTTTAAACAATTATAATTTTAATCGTATGAAAAAACTCTACACAAAATTGTTGATGGCAGTTGTTGCCATGGGCATGTCCTTAGCTGCTAAAGCGCAAGTGACCAACGTGACGGACCTTTATGGTACCTACAAGATGACTTGCACAATCGACCTGTATGACGATGCGTATCAAGACGTCCTCAAGAATGAATGTGACGTACTTATCTATGATGGCAGCTCAGCATTCTTTCAAGGTGAAATCTGCGGCATGCTCGGCATCGAAGATGCCTATCAGCAAATTTCCAAATTTGGCATGAACGAAGACGAAGGTGTTTACCAAATCAAGATTACAAATCCCAATGGTGGCAATTGGGATGCATGGGGCTCTCAGGACTTTTATATGGCCGATGCTGAAGGCAACAATCCTTTTGGCGCAACGGGTTTTGGCCCCCTCTACTACACAGTTAGCGATGATGGGTCGTTGATCACCATTCCAGACTTTACGCTCGTGAAGATGAATAGCAACTATAGTGCTGTTGAGAAAGTCATAGCAAAGGTGACAGATGTTCAACTCTGCATGGAAAGTCGCCAGCAGATTGAAATCTCTGACATTAGCGGCGATTATCACTTCACATCGACCAACGAGCACATCTACGGAACCGAAGAGAGCTTCCCCAATGAGTTCGACATGAAGTTGTCTCCGCTTGGCATTGAAAACAAGAGTTATGAGGTTCAGCTCTCATGGCCTGGCGTTGGCGATAAGACTTTATACGCAAGCTTCGACGGCAAAACTTTGAGTATCAACATTGCCGAGACCATGCTTGGCGATTATCTTCTTTCTGACACCTACGACCAAACCACTTCAGCCATCACATTCAACTATGTAGAAGGAAGCTTGATTCTCACAAGTGGTATTCTGCTCAAGCAGTTCAAGGAGGCAGGTGAACTCGAGGATATCTATGAGAACGTATATTGGTGCGGTGGCGGTGCTGCTGTCCTGATCAATGAAGAGACTGAAACCTCACCCTTCGTAGGTGTCTACGACGCACAAGGCACGATTGAAATCAGCAACTACGAAACACCCGCGTCTGGAGAAATTGAAATTGTTTATGACGATCGATTCAAGACTTATTTCATCACCAAATTCCTCGGATACGACACTTATCAGTTGAACTATGGTGGTATTATCCTCAAAATGGATGAGTTCGACCCTAGCAGAGCCTACATCGAAATTGACTATGCATATTCTTTTCTCCAGTTCATTGGCGACGAAGAACAAGAAATCTACAAGTATTATGACATGCGTGATGTGAATGGTACTTACGACCTCATCCCCGTTACTCTCGATGAAGACGGAAAACTTACCATTGGAGAATTTATGATTTACACTCTTGACTTATCTGGTGAAGAAGAAGTAGAAGATGAAATGGTAGCATACTATTCTTCTGTCGTTGGCCAGAAGCGTCAGAAAGAGTCTACAGCTGTTCGCGACGTTGAGGGTGCAAAGCAGCAGGGCGCAGCTGAGTACTACACACTGAGCGGTGTAAAGACCTCTGCCAACCAGAAGGGCATTATGCTCATGAAGAAGGATGGCAAGGTGATGAAGATGCTTAAGAAATAAGCAAGCACCTCCTAACAGTAAATAAGTAGTTACATAAACAACAAACCAAAAACAGCGCAGAATAGCATCAAGGACTCTCCCTCAGCCATTCATGTGCTGTTTTTGGTTATTTTTTGTAAATGGTCATTGCATCTCCTAATGCAATAATGATATTATATTGGTCATTGCATCTCCCAATGCAATAATGATATTATAATGGTCATTGCATCTTTAGTGCAATAAAATCCCATCTAATATGAAACGACCCATCTCTCTCTGTTTCCTCTCACTTTTGCTGACAGCTCCAAGCGTGCAGTCTGCCAAAACAGACAGAAGTGCAGCACCGGTGTCCGGGTCCGGTCTAACAAGCTATCCCGTAGCTGCGCAAGTTGCCAATCGCGACACTATCATGTTTGCCGGAACGGTTTATGATGCTGAATTAAACGATGTGCTTCCGGGTGCCAACATCGCAGTGTGGAAGAACGGCAAGATAGTAACAGGCATTGCCACCGACATGGAGGGACACTTCCATTTATCTATCCCCGACAAGCATTGCGAAGTGCGCGTCACCTGCATGGGGTTCAAAACCATCGTGCTGGACCCCAAGAAAGGAAGTCAGACGATGTTGAAACTCATGATGGAGTCCGACGCAAAGAAGATGAGCGACGTGGTCGTAACTGGATTCTTTAACAAGAGTAAAACGTCGTTCACAGGTTCCGTTGCTCAAATCAAGGGAGAGGAACTGAAGCAAGTGACAGGCGTGAATCTCATCACAGCACTTGCCGCTCTGACCCCCGGACTTGAGGTTCAGGTCAACAGTGCACAGGGTTCCAATCCAAACCATGTGCCCGAATTGGTCATGCGTGGCATGTCCTCGTTTAGCAACGAAGGTCAGAGTGTCAACCAACCCACCATAATTCTCGACGGAACAGAAATCTCCATGCAAGAGCTTTACGACCTCGACATGAATGAGATTGAGAGCATCAACGTCTTGAAAGATGCGTCAGCCACAGCGCTCTACGGAGCAAAGGCTTCTAACGGCGTAATCGTCATCACCCGAAAACCCATACAAAACAGTACGCTGCACGTGAACTATAACTTCACGGGAAACGTGCAAATACCCCAATTGGGAGACTACCAATTGCTTTCTCCCCTCGAAAAACTCGAATACGAGCGTTTGGCGGGACTCTATGACGCCCATGGAGCGCTCGATGCCAACAAAGTGCCCAAGCAATATGCGTTGGACGAACTCTACAACTCACGCTACAAACTCATCAAAGCAGGACAGAAGAGCGATTGGCTGGCACAGCCTTCTCGCAGCTCGTTCAGCCACGACCATTCGGTTCGTGTATATGGTGGTGCATCCAATCTCCGCTACGAATTAACCGGACGTTTTTCCAACACACACGGTGTGATGAAAGACGACAATCGCCGCCGCTATAACCTCGGCTTCAAACTTGACTACTACATTAAAAACTCCATACAGATCTCCAACCGCACCAACTACGGAGAGGTGTCATCAAAAGAAACACCCTACGGCAGTTTCTCGCAATACACGCAAATGAACCCGTACGATGCCATGTATAATGCAGATGGATCGGTTAACAATAATCTGGCTTGGGACCTCAACAACCCGCTCCACGATGCGGTGTTAGGCAGTTATGCTAAAACTGGCTCGAAGACAATCTCCAACAACACTGATATACGATGGGACATCAACCGCATGTTTCGCTTGACCGGACATTTTAACGTGACAAGCGTGTCTGGTTGGAGCGACACCTTCACCTCACCACATGCTCGCCGCTACAAGAACGAAACAGACCTCTCAAAACGCGGTTCTATGCAAAAAGGCAACAACCGTTCTAACTCCTACAGCGGCAACATCGTCGGAACTTTCAATCATCTCTTCAAAGACGAATCGCTCATCAGTGCTTCTGCTGGATGGGAAATAAACCACTCTGATGCGCAAAGCGAATACCTCAATGCCATCGGCTTCTATAATGATGCGATGAGCTTCGTGGGCAACGCAGCAGGATATCCAACCAATTCCACGCCCTCTGGTACACAAGGCAAGACGGCAGACGTCGGAGCCTTCTTGTCTGCCAACTATTCATTCCGTAATCGTTATTTCGTCGATGGAACATGGCGACTCACCGGTTCATCCCAATTCGGCGAAAACAACCGTTGGGGACATTTCTGGTCGGCAGGAGCGGGATGGAACATCATGAATGAAAACTTCATGAGCGAAATCAAGAGCAAATTTGATGTATTCAAACTGCGCGGTTCGCTTGGCTACACAGGAAAGGTTAGTTTCTCTCCATTTCAAGCTATGACGATGTATCGCTATGCCAATACCTACGAATACAAGAATGGCATAGGTGCTGTACCTCTCACCATTGGTAATGTGAACTTAGCATGGGAGCGAACGATGAGTTATAATGTTGGTCTTGACATCTCGATGTTTGATCGCCGCCTAAACTTTGTGCTCGATGCTTACATACGCAACACAACGGATCTTCTGCTCAATAAGTCGATGGCACCCTCAACAGGTATCACCTCCGCCATGGACAATCTTGGTGAACTCCAGAATAAGGGTATCGAGTTTCAGCTTGATGGCTATATCTTCCGCAACAAGAATTTCAACTGGAAGATTGGCACAACAGGCTACATAAACCGAAACAAAATCACCAAGATCAACAATGCGCTCAAGGAGATGAACAAACGGAACGAAGAGATGGCAACGGCCTATCTCGAACCACTCGCTCAATATGCAGAAGGAGAAAGTGTAACTGCACTCAAACTCGTTCGTTCTGGAGGCATCGACCCAGCAACCGGAAAAGAAGTCTACATCAAACGAAACGGAGAACGCACCTTCACCTTCGACGCCACAGACCGAGTGCTCATCGGTGACACCCAACCTGCCTATAACGGAACAGCCAATACAAGTCTCTTCTGGAAAGGCTTCACACTCTACGCTATGTTTGACTTCCGCTTAGGCGGTTGGATCTACAACACCACACGCGCCACTAAGGTAGAAGGCAGCAATCCGAAATACAATGCAGACCAACGTGTCTTTGACCAACGCTGGAAGAACGTCGGTGACGTGGCATTCTACAAGAACATTTCCGACACCTCACGCCCCCAGCAAACAACACGTTTTGCTGAAAAGGAGAATACACTCAACCTTGCCTCTCTTAACCTCTCCTACGAGTTCAGCAAAGAGATTTGCGCCAAGATGCATCTGCGCAACCTTCGTTGCGGCATCAACTTCACAGACTTGTTCCGCTTGTCTAGTGTAAAGATTGAACGCGGAACTGACTACCTCTATTCAAAAGGTTTTGAAATCAACCTCTCTGCAACGTTCTAAGAAGGACTCCTTCGTGGAAACTGTAAGTGGTTGACCTTGCTACATAGCAAACAACCTAACGCAGCAGATTCTTCCACATAAGCTCTCATTTGTAGTACAAAAGTAATCATTCAATGCACGAACCGATGAAACACAATATATTCCACCATAAGCTGCAAAGCACTAAGATCGTCAAACACTTCTTTGGTCTTGTCATGACACTGATGATGTCCTGCTCTAATTATCTCGACATAACACCCGATGGTCAGGCCAAGCGCGATGAAATGATGAAGACAAAACAAGGAATCGAAGATGCACTCTATGGTGTTTATGCTCAAATGCGACAGAGCTCTCTCTATGGCTGCGAACTCTCCATCCGCGGCGTAGAAGTCTTGGCACAGAACATGACTTGTCCTGGCAACGAAGACATAGAGTTGCTGCAGAACTACGACTACGACAAGAGCGACATACGCGCTTGGGCAGAGCAAATCTGGACAGCGATGTACAACAACATCTCTAATGCAAATTCCGTCCTCAACAGTCCTTTAGTGAGCCAGGCGAATACCTACCCCTTTACATGCTACAAAGGCGAAGCACTTGCCTTGCGCGCCTTCATGCATTTCGATCTTATGCGACTTTTCTGTGCCCAATACACTACGAATCCCAAGGCAAATGGCATTCCCTATCAGACAGAGTTTTCACTCCGCACCCCCGACTTTGAGATGCTAGCTGACAATTTCAAGCATGTCCTTGCCGACCTGCATGAAGCAGAACGCATGCTCCTTGTTGCACCCACCAACATCTACGACATAACAGACTTTGCCAACGACCTGCAAACCCACCTCAACGTTTATGCCGTATGGGGCGAGTTGGCGCGCGTATATCTCACGATGGGCAACAAAGAGCAAGCCCTTGCCTACGCAGAAAAGGTCATCAAAGAGAGCCCCTATCAACTAAAAGAGAAGACGGAGGTCGTCAACGACGTTGCTGGTGTGTTCTCGCAGAAGGAAACGCTCTTTGGTGTCTACTACAGCGATTTCTATAGCACAACGTCTGAACTACTACAAAAGAGAACTTTCTATCAGTCGCTTGACCCGCGCGATGACTTCATGCAAAGCTACGAACGTGAGAGTATGCCTCTCGACTATCGTATCTCAGCCTATTTTACTCAGATTGAAGCAGGCGGACAGTACTTCTATCGTCTGAGTAAGTTTACTGACATCTATGAACTAAGCAATAGTGCAGGCTCGCGCCCATCCGATCTCATCTTAGGCATTAACCTCATGCGCTTGCCTGAAATGTATTATATCGCAGCCGAGTGCCTGCTCGAGCAAAACCCAGAACGCGCCGTCGCCTACTATAACGCTGTGTGCACACACAGAGGACTCTCTGAACTCAATGATGCTGCCCTCACACAGGAACTCCTCGACCTCGAATTCTTCAAGGAATACTTTGGCGAAGGACAACAGTTTTTCCGCTACAAACGTCTTAATCAGCCCATCCTGAGCGTCGATGGCAAGACATTGTATCCTGCAAAAGATGCCATGTATGTGCTTCCCATCCCAGACTCTGAGTACCTCAACAGATATTGATGACCCCCCTTCCCCTTATTTTGAGAAACGATGAAGATGAATATACTGAAACGAAGCTTTTACGCCATAGCCCCAATAGCGTGCGTCTTGTTCAGCACCTCTTGCTCCGAGACCGATTATATGACCTACGACCCTTCAGCCTGTGGCGTATATTTCAACCACGATACACTCGTCTACTCCTTTTCCGTTGTTCCAGTCGAAACAACAGAACACGTACTGCACATCCCTGTGAAGGTGATGGGTGTCGTCAGTGAGCAGGAGCGCAACTTCAGCTATCGAGTAGAGCGGGTTATGCCCTGCGACTCCATACAAAAGCTAATCTACATGCCTGAGCAGACCGAATTTCAGTGGGCGGAAGAAGGAGTCCACTATGACATCCCCAAGCAGGTAGTCATACCTGCTGGCGCCACCTCCGGCACTATCCCCATAACCATTCATCGTCGTGCCCTCGAAGGTACCTTTACGGATGGCTACCAACGATATCGTTTGGTTATCCGGCTGCAGGCTAATGACCAGTTTACGCCCGTCTTGAGCGAAAAAGACCAGGTCAGAGTCATACAGTTTGACAACGCCATCGACCAACCTGCATGGTACGATGCTTTCGGTGACAAGGTGTGGTACAAGCCCGATTTGGGCGTTTGGCACCCCTATAAGTTCATCAAGATGATTGAATATTTCCACGACATCAAGAACATCCTCCCTGAAACCTACAAGAAGATGGTTGATCTTTATGGCGAAAATCTTGAGAATGTGCCATACGGAGACTTTCATGCCTTTCGCACCATCTTCCGCAAGTACATCTACGCTCGCATATATGAGCATTTCAACGACCCCGCCAACCACGATATGATTCTCTCGCTCTATCCCGACTTCCCCTTCGACTTCCCCAATCCATTTTAAGCTTTCTTCATGACGATGAAAAGAACGATTAACACTATATGCTGTCTCATGGCAGTGCTCGTGCTCTTCTCCTGTGTCAGCGACGACACATCCCTGCCCACACGTAAGCTTTCTGAAATCAACGTGGATGGAGGGATTGAGCAGACATACAACATCAACAAGAACGAGGAGTTGCGCATTACGCCTCAACTCTCACAAACAAACAGTCCCAAAGAACTCCATTATACATGGGAGGTCAATCAGCAAGTATTCTCCACCGACCCCTCCTTCCTATATCCCGCAAAGGAACTCGGAACCTTTCAGTGTCGGCTCATCGTTGAGAACGAAGACGGTAAGACCTTCTTCCCCTTCATCGTCAACGTCAACTCTCCTTACGAGGAAGGCATCGCACTTCTTAGCCAGCAACCTGACGGCAGCAGCATGCTTTCCTTCATGCTCACGCCAGCCAAGGGCGGCGAGCGTCATTTCACAACCGAGGAGTGTTTTGCTATCAACAATCCCGACCTCGCATTCTCTCCTCGCTGCATCGACATGGTGCAGAGCAGCGGTTCGTTGATTGTTGCCTGCCAAGGCGCACCCGACTACAAGACGAGCGGAAAGCAAGTGCCCACGCTCTACTACCTTAACGAAAAAACATTTGTGGCAGAGAATGTCGTGCAGATTACAGAATACGATGACTTCGTTCCCACCCATCTCGTTATCCCCAGTGTTGGTGCCTCTGGCGTGGCTTATCCCATTCTCTGCGAAAACGGAAAAGTCTATGAGTTTTCCACCACCGAAGGAGCCGTATCTAAACCCACCAACTTCCGCTACACCTACGCTCAGACCTGTCTCGCACACGACGATGGCGGCGCCGGTTGGTCTTTCGACCTTGTCTTCTGGGACAAAGAGGTGAATGCTCTCTGCAACCTCTACAGCGGCTATGGTCCCTACTATTGCAGCACCGAATATCTGCTCACACGAGACAAACTGGACAAGACAACCAACTATTTTGCCAACAACGACATCGTCAAGATTGTGCCCATCAGTCTTACTGCTAAGCAGAAGCGCACCGACAAGAGCGAGATGCTCGTACTCACCAAAAACAACCTTCTGACGCGCAAGACCATACTCTCTACGGGATTTTGGGAGTATGACGCCACAGCAGGAAAAGCCAAGATATGGAACAATGGCGGTACAACAACTGCTTGTATCGGAACGAATGTCCTCAACGAGCAAACACCTTGTGTGGCCAACAAGACCTACTACTCTTTGCTCTTTGCCGACAAGAATACGGTGCGGCGTTGGAACTATGCCACGACCCAAACGCTTGATAAAGCCGAAACACTCCAAACATTTGGATCCGACAACGCCATCATCACCGACCTCGTCATCTCTTCAGACCATCTCACCACCTACGTGGCCTTTTATGAGCCCAACGAATCAGGACTCAACGGTTCCGTCTATGTTATCTCCACCGACACGGGTGAGATCCTCGAACGACACGACAAGGTCTGCTACAAGCCAGTCCGCATGATCTATAAGAAAAAATAGGTAAGTCCCTTATCTCCTTTCAAGATAGCTTCTTGTTTAACAGGAACTAAAAGAACGTAAAGAACGGTTATTCTTTTAGTTCATAGCTATGCCATATCGCACCGAACTTCAAGATCCACCATCACCACAAACCAGTGCAGCCCAATCGTCCTTCAGCAACTAAGTGAGAAGCGGTTGGGCTGCACTCTTTTTATCGCGTATGTCAAAGTTCCAATGGGCAGCTCGTTGAGTTGTTTACACTGCTCGTTGAGTTGTTTACAAAGTTCGTTGGGTCGTTTGTTGAGTTGTTTACAAAGTTCGTTGGGTAGTTGGTTCAGTTGAGTGCCCTGTCATGCGATGAGTTGAACGCTCCGTCGCTCCACAAATAGTTTGATTAACACGTTCTGTTGTTCGGCGAGAGTGTTTTGAAGATCGTCTTTGGGATGTTGGCATGCTTCAGGAAGGCAGCAGCCGCTGTCTTATCCGTACCGAACGAGAAGTGTGGCAGGGCGGCACCCGTGTCATCAGTTGCTTTGACTAAGCGCGAGTGAAAGCTGCCATCGTCGTTGTAGTAGTAGCGCTCCTCCGTGGTCACTTGGTGCCAATCGTCGTCGTTCCCGTTCGTATTGTTTTTGTCGAGACGGAAGTAGAAAAGCAGTCGACTGTTGGAGGGATGGAACAGAAACTCCTCGTTCGTGTCGGGCATCATGCTTTCGATATAGTGGTGTCTTGATCGAGCAAAGAGGAGGTTGTAGTGTTCTCCCCGTTCATCGTTTTCACCTTGAAAGAAGAGTTCCCAAGTGTATTCCACAATACCCACAGCTGCTTCATTCCGCTCCATCTTTACCGTAATCTTGTTCAACGCATGAGGCTCTTCGGAACGTAGTTCTATGTCATGCATGACATTTTTATAAAGTTCTCTGATTTCTGCCTGTCTTTCCTTTACGCTTTTGGCTTGGGCGAAGCATGCCATGAGGATGCAAAGGAGTGTAAGTGTTGTTCGTTTCATGTGTGTTTTTTAGTATGAGTTGATAATTTTTATACGACCCTGCGGTTTGCTGTATTCCTCTCCTATGTGACGGTGTAGGTGGTCTTCGATGTATCTGATCAGCACTTTGCTGTAGGGCAAGTTCCATTCCATTTGTATTTTCAGGTTCTTCATGACATTGCCCATGCCACCTCCCGTCACACAGTAGTCTAAGGTAGCGAGGCGGTAGTGATGATCATAGTCGATTGGGCGGTATTCGCCACTCTTTTTGTCGAGCACTTCTACCTGTCTCACGCGGTGTAAAGTCCCCACGGAATCTGGCTTTGCGTTCATGTCTATTGTGTAGCGCATGCCCGAGCATTGTGCAAACTGTCCGTCCTCGAAAGGCAGGAGCTGAGAGGCAGCTTCGAGCACCTCAACGAGCATGGCACCGCTGATTTCCACGGTGACCAGTCTATTGTCAAAGGGCAAGAGCGCCATGATGTCGCCATACGTGAAGTTGCCCTGTCTCATGGCAGTTCGTATTCCGCCTCCGTTTGTTATGGCAATGTCGGCACCGGTCAAGGCACGATATGCGTCGGTCACCAGATTGCCCACAGGCATCTCATGCAGTCGTGTGCCCTGCCTTCCACTTTCGTCACGTATGTTCAGTTCGCAGTCGGCTGATCCTATGAGTCGCGCAGCCGTCTTTTCCATCTCCATGATGATGCTGTCGGTGACTTGTGCCACGAAGGGCGACCTGTGTGTGAGTTGCTTGAGAGGGATGAGCTCATTTGTTATGCTTCCATCGGGCTTGATGAGCAGTTTGCCTATGTATGCAAACTGCGTACCCGTTTGTGCCACAAGCACCTCCTTGCCCTCTTTGTTTGCCACACGCCCATTAGTCATCACCTCATGCGTGTGTCCGTCGAGCACGACGTCGATGCCATGTGTCCCGGCAATAATCTTGGTGGAGGAGAACGCGTGCGAGCGCACATCAACGCCCATGTGTGAGAGCAAAACGACGAAGTCTGCGCCCTGACTACGCGCATTGTCGACGGCACTCTGCACGCGCTGGCAAAGCACCTCCTGACAGAGGTCATAAACGAATTGTCCAGCACTGTCGGTGAAAGCATAGCGCTCGGAGAGGACAGCTGTGGGGGTGGTGACACCTACGAATGCCACCTTGCGTCCGCCCATTTTCTTCATCACGTAGTCCGAAAACACGATGCGCCCATCGCTGATGTGCCGTAGGTTGCAGCATGTCACAGGAGCGCCGATGAAGCAGAGCAATTCGTTCATGGCTTCCCGACCATAGTCAAACTCGTGGTTGCCAATGGTGAGGGCATCGTATGCCATCGAACGCATGATCTCTGCCACATACCTGCCGTTGCTGATAGCACCAGCCGTGCCCCCTTGCAGATAGTCGCCCGCACTCACCAGTGCACACCAAGCCGTGTCCGTCACCTCGTCGCGCAGTCCAGCCATATAGGGATAGCCACTGATGGCGCAGTGCACATCGTTGTCATAGAGCACAACGATGCTGCGCTCAGGTCGCACCTTCCGCAGTCGTTTATTCGCTTGCGAACTTGCTGAGGGGACAAGCAGTAGGCTTAGTAAAATCGTAGTTAAGATGCAACGTTTCATGGAGTTCTCATCTTCAACTGAACTAAAAAATGAAGGGATCACGTTTGACGAAGACGCGATAAGAGTGGATGGATTCGGGCGCTCCTTCTTCCATGCGCGGCAGGATTTCAAAACCAGAGATGCGCTGATCTTGGCTCATGTCGATGATGATGTGGTGGGGGAATGGAACACCTTGTGTGGTGCTCCAGTAGGTGGATTCTTGCAGGTCGAACACTTTGTCGGCATTCTTGTTGCCCGAACGCACATCCTCGTCGTCGGCGTATGGCACCGACCATGATTCGCGGCTCAGACGTTTGCCGTTTTCGTCGAGCAGGTAGAGTTCGGCAATGCAGCAGTATTCGCGGTTCGTGTGGCTGTCGAGCGCTTCGAGGCAGAAGTAGCGTCCGCTCATGATGGAGTCGAACCTAACGGTTTGCCAGCCGTTTCCTTGGGCAAGTTTGCCTTTGTGCACAGGCTTTTCGGCAGCGAGCGAGAGCTTTTGACCCTTCAGTCGGTGCGTTTGCGGCGCGTCGAGTTTGAGACGGTCGATGATGGGTTGTCTGAGTCCCTCTACACAGGCATCCGATGGTCCCACGACATCAGTCACGATGAGTTCATTCTCGCCCTTTTTCAACCAACATCCCGGCATGTAGAGAGTCTGCTGCGGTCCTATGTTCCAGAATCGTCCTATGGGGTGTCCGTTCACATAGACTTGTCCTTTGCCCCACGTCTCCATGTTGAGAAAGGTGTCGCCCACCTTGTCCAGTTTGAAGGTGGCACGATAGTTTCCACGCACACCCATGTTGGCATCTGTCAGTGCCACGTAGTTCATCTTTCTCTGTCTTTCGTAAGCGTCGTCCAGCGGGAACATCTGCCACGACTTGAGTGCGATGGTCACCTTCGAATGGTTTGCCAACTGATAGGATAGGGTGACACCCTCGGTGATGCCCTTGAAGTCTTTGATGGCTCGTCCGAAGTTGATACGTCCGAGCGCCTCTACGTAGATGTCGAGCACATCGCCTTCCTGCAAAGCAGGCATGCGCAGGTCCTTCTCGCGCTTGATTCGGTCCACTGTTCCGATGAAGGTGCCGTTGAGGAAGACTTGTGCATAGTCATGCGCTTCGTCTATGGTCAGCACGCTTTCGTTCGTGATAGTCGTCGCCATGTGGGTGCGATAGAGCACGCAGCCCCATCCCTGGTTCATCTGCTCAAAGGTCATCGTGTTGGTGCCCTCAATGGGTGCCGGCAGGTTGTCGAAGAGAGGCGCCACTTCAGTGCACTTGATTTTGGGGATGCCGACAACCGATTTTGCTTTCGGCACGTCGGGCAATTTCGTTTTGCTGAACTGCTGCATCATGTTTCTCAACTCAAAGTACTTGGGTGTTGTCTGCCCAGCTTCGTTGATAGGGGCATCGTAGTCGTATGAGGTGACGTCGGGCGCAAAGCCAGGCGAGTTGGCACCTGCCCAATGACCCCAGTTGGTGCCCCCATGCGTCATGTAGAGCGAGAAGCTGATGCCCCGTTCCAGCATCTCTCTTATGCCATCCACCATGGCTTTCGCGCCGCGCGTCTCATGGCGCCCTCCCCATTTGTCGAACCATCCGCTCCAGAACTCAGAGCACATCAGAGGTGAGTTGGGACGTAGCTCGCTGAGCCTCCGAAACTCGTTGTCGATGTTGGCTCCTGTTCCAAAGTTCATGGTCCAGGTCAGATCGTCCAATCCATTCTTGGTGAAGTTGGAACTCCAATCGCACTGGAAGAGTTCCACCTTGTCAAAACCGCTTTTGCGCACGATGTCGCGCACTGCAGCTATGTAGGGCTTGTCCTCGCCATAGCTTCCGTATTCGTTCTCCACTTGCACCATGATGATAGGACCGCCTTTGTCTATGGTCAGGTCGGCAAGTTGCTCGCCCACTTTCTTCTCAAAACGCTCCAGGGCTTCCATGAAGTAGGGGTCTCGCTCTCGCAAGCGTATGTCTTTCTTTTTGAGCAACCACCAGGGTAATCCGCCCATTTCCCATTCGGCGCAAACGTAGGGTCCGGGGCGCACGATGACGTACATGCCATTCTTTTGAGCCAGCTGAACGAAGGCTCGTATGTCGTTGTTGTTGCTGAAGTCAAAAACGCCTTCCTCTTGTTCGTGGATGTTCCAGAAGATGTAGATGCAGAGTGTGTTCATGCCCAGTGCTTTGCACATCTTGATGCGATGATCCCAATAGGCTCGCGGGATGCGGGGATAGTGCACTTCGGCAGCCTTGACAACAAAGGGGCTGCCGTTGAGCAGGAAGGTCTTGTTGCCGATGCCGAACGAGCCTGTCTGTGGGGCGGCAGCCACAGCAAGCGTGAGCATGGCAGCTATCCATGCCAGGGCTGTTTTTCTTAGAAATGTTTTCATGCAGTCGATCTAATTCTGTATATTTGCCTCAAAGTTATCATATTTTTCACAAATAACTTCAAAAAAGTGCGGAAAATCCGACTTTTTCGGATATTATTTGTAATTTTGCTCTCCAAAACATAACTTTTATCCAAACAAAAATAAGCATAATGGCAGCCATTAAGTGTCCCAAGTGCGGGCATTACACTTCCGACCAACTCAAGCACTGTGTTGAGTGTGGCAAGGCGCTTGATGGGGTGATAGCCTCGTCTGGCGGCGAAACGAGTGCGAATGATATCGTTCAACACAAAAAAAACAAGCACTTGCATCGGAGTGCCATTGTCATCTCTGTTCTCTTCTTGCTTTTGGCTGGCGGTGTCACTTTCTTCCTCGTCAACGACAGCCAGCAGAGAGCAAAGGAGGAGCAAACGGCATTCGACAAACTAATGGCTTGCCAGCGTGTAGAGCTTTGCGAGGACTATCTTATACGGTTCCCCGAAGGAGCACATGCCGCTGAGGTGCAGCAGTTATGCGCCGAGCTTAAACAAGCCCTGGAAACAGAACTCAAGTTGGACTCCGTCGATTGGGCACTGGCTCAGCAACTCAACACGACCCAAAGCTACGAGGAGTACCTCACCAAGCACCCAGAAGGCGCTTTCGTCCAGATGGCAGAAGGCGAACTCAACCGTTTGTCGCAACTTGTCGTAAGCGAGGAAGAAAAGGAGATGCTGACAGGAACAATCCACACGCTCCTGGCTTCTTTGTCGTCGTGCGATGCTGAGAAGGTAGCGCCTTTGCTGGCAACATCGTTTAGTTTTGGTCAGGTGGATGCAGCCAATGCCGACACGTTGGTTTCTTTCTACAAAGCACAGTTCAGTCATCAGGATGTTTTGGGTGTGCATTTTGTCGTAAAGGGCAATCTGGAGATCACCAAGGTTGCCAACGACCAACCTGCGCAGTGCGACTATGAGCTGCATGCCAAACTCGATGCAACGGTCAACCGAACTGCCGTTGACAGCGCAGGCATTCAGCATTGGGACCTCACAGCGCGACTAACGCCCGACCGCCGCTTCTCTCACCTCTCTTTGAACCGGAAATAATTATCCTCGTTTGTCCTCGGTTAAAATCCTATGCTCTACAATACCTTTCCGTAAGAAAGTATATCCAAAAGTTGCACGATACGGAAACATTTCATACATAAAAAAATTGGGAGCGAAAAGGTACGAATACCTCTGCACTCCCAAAATTCGGCGGAAAAGGGATGGTTACGCCTTTTTAAACCCTTATTCAGTTTCTGCAGCAGAAACTTCCGGTTTCTGCAGCAGAAACTTCCGGTTTCTGCAGCAGAAATTTTCAGTTTCTGCAGCAGAATCTTTTGGTTTCTGTAGCAGAAACTTTTTTTTCTGTAGCAGAAATTTTTCTTTGATGCTGCTGTGGCATCATGAATGTATTTCGAGAAGACAGCAATGCTGACAGGAAAGGAAGTCCTGCATCGTGGCATCGAGCTCGTTGCTCGATGAACTATAGAAGTGACGCATACCAAAATGCTGACAAAGGCTATCCGCACGGAACGGATGGGCATTGCCTGCAATGAAACGCTGTGCTTTATCCTCCTTCGGCACAGGAAGTGTATCGAAGATGCGACCGCCATGGTTGTTAAGGAGCAGGATGTGTAGGTTTGCGGGTAGCTGATCGTTCCAAAGCGCGTTGATGTCATAATGGAAAGCAAGATCTCCGATGACGATGAAGTGGGCGCGAAGGGGTGTGGCGATGGCAGCTCCAACAGCGGTGCTCAGACATCCTTCGATACCATTGATGCCTCGATTGCAGCAGACATCCGTGTCGGGAGGAAGAGCAAAGCGTTGTGCCAGCCGCACGCTCGAACTGTTCGCCAAGTGAAGCACACTTTGGGCGGGTAGGTGTCTTATGAGCAGGGCTACAGCCTGCTCGTCAAGCGTGGGCATAGCGGAGCGCAGCACCACGGTCGCCTCGCCACACGGCTGCTCGGATAGCAGCAGACGGTGGTGTGTGGCTTCCTGTGTGGCAGAAGAGAGAAAGCGAAGAAAAAGGCAGAGTGGGGCTTCGACAACTCGGGTGAGGCACCCAAAGAGGTCGGCAATAGCCCCATCGGCACTGACGTGCCAGTGTTGTAGTCTGGGCACCCCCTCGCTTGAAGGTTGGCTGCTGTGGGTCTGTTGTGCCAGTTTGCGCAACCATTGTTTTAGGCGCTTGTTGATGATGTGTCCGCCCAGCGTGACGACAAGGTCCGGACTTTTGTCGGCATCGAGAGCCTCGAGTTGGTCCATGCTGTCGTCGTTGAGCAGTAGGGCGTCCGGACAATTAGCCAAGTGCTCGGCAAGGATGGTGACACGCTTGGTCAGGTCAGAGAGATGAATCCGTTCTTCGCTCTGACCAATGATGATGAGCGGCCGATTAAACCGATGGAACAGTGTGGACAATGCAGCCTCTTGTGCCTCGTAAAGCCCTTCCGTGCGACTGATGACACGCTCCTCGGGCAGTCTTTTGTCTTGAAACTCATAGAGCGGCTCGCTGAGCGGAAGATTGATGTGGACTGGCCCCTTTGTGCGATGCCACGCTTCGAGCAATGCCTCATTGATGAGCCGGTTGTTGAAGGGGGCATTTTGCTCGTCCAGGTCGACACTGCATTTCACCATGGAACCGAATACTCCGGGCTGCGGCATGGTCTGCCCATCCATTTGACCGATCCATTGGCGTGGACGGTCGGCAGAAACAACGATGAGTGGCACTTGCTGATAGTAGGCTTCGCAAACGGCAGGGTGAAGGTTGACAAGCGCAGATCCCGAGGTGACCACAACGCATACCGGTTTGTGGGTGCTGCGCGAGAGTCCGAGTGCAAAAAAGCCTGCGCATCGCTCGTCGGTGATGGCATGGCAGTTGAGATGCTGACTCAGACTGTAGTTGATGGGGGCATTGCGGCTGCCCGGACAAAGCACGGCTTGCTCTATGCCATGTGCGAGTAGGAGACGCGTGAGTTGTTGTATGGGGCGTTTGTTGCTGATCATCGGTTGAGTTTCTTCAGTGTGTCCATCTTGCGTTCTATCTCGCGCACTTCATCTGCGAGAACAGAGTCTTTGGTGAGTCCGCCGCCTGCATAATAGTAGGTGGCAAGGGAGGTCACTTGTGCGCTGCGGAGGTTGACAAAGAGCAGGCTTTCTCCTTGAGGAGATATGGGGCCCAAATAGCCAGAGAAATAGTTGCGCTTGAGATGCTCATGCTGCACGAGCCATTCGTATGCTTCTTTTTGCGGAAATCCACCGACGGCAGGTGTGGGGTGAAGAGAACGAGCAAGACGGAGGATGGAGGCTGAGGGGGAGGGGAGGCGGAAACGAAAATCGGTGCACCGATGCTCGAGTTGACCCGTAGTGAGTG
>JAGHUD010000077.1 GCA_018065005.1 Candidatus Physcousia equi | reverse complement strand
TGCACTATTTCCTATTAAGTATGATCTTTTAACTATTAACTCTGCACTCTGCACTATGCACTCTGCACTATGAACTATGAACTTTGCACTCTGCACTATGCACTATGCACTATGCACTCTGCACTATGAACTGCCTTACATTCTCTCCGGCACCTCTATTCCGAGCAGGCCGAGTCCATTCTTGATGACCTTGCTCACAGCTTCACTCAGCGCCAGTCGGAGCACCTTCTTCTTCTCGTCCTCCTCCTTCAGCACGCTGAAGTCGTGGTAGAACTGGTTGTATTCCTTCACCAATTCATAGCAATAGTTGGCAATGCAAGAGGGATTGTAGTCCATGCCAGCCTGGCGAATGGCGGCTGTGAATCCATTGAGGTGCTGGATGAGTGAAATCTCTTTGTCGGCCAGTTCGACGTCGGTGGGCAGTGTGCCAGACACGGTGATGCCCTCGGCAGCCGCCTTGCGGAGTATGCTGCGAATGCGGGCGTAGGTGTACTGGATGAAGGGGCCAGTGTTGCCGTTGAAGTCGATGCTCTCTTCGGGATTGAAGAGCATGTTCTTGCGTGCATCCACTTTGAGGATGAAATACTTGAGTGCACCGAGACCCACGATGCGCGCAATCTCGCCAGCCTCCTCTTCGGTCAGTCCGTCGAGCTTCTTCATCTTGTCGGCACTCATCTCACGTGCGTCGCCTATCATGGCTGCGATGAGGTCGTCGGCATCCACCACGGTGCCTTCGCGCGACTTCATCTTGCCGTTGGGCAGTTCCACCATGCCGTAGGAGAAGTGCACGAGGTCCTTGCCCCACTTGAAGCCCAGTTTGTCGAGCAGGATGGAGAGCACCTGGAAGTGGTAGTTCTGCTCGTTGCCCACGACATAGATCATCTTGTCGATGGGGAAGTCCTGGAAGCGCAGTTTGGCAGTGCCGATGTCCTGCGTCATGTAGACGCTGGTGCCGTCAGAGCGTAGCAGCAGTTTCTCGTCGAGTCCCTCCTGGGTGAGGTCAGCCCATACGCTTCCGTCGGGTCGTCGGTAGAAGAACCCTTTCTGGAGACCTTCTTCCACCTTGTCCTTGCCTTCGAGATAGGTGTTCGACTCGTAGTAGATTTTGTCGAACGCAACGCCCAGTGCCTTGTAGGTCTCGTCGAAACCGGCATACACCCAGTCGTTCATGCGGCTCCACAAGGCGCGCACCTCGGGGTCGTTCTGCTCCCACTTGACCAGCATGTCGTGTGCCTCCTTGATGAGGGGTGCTTCTTGCTTTGCCTTCTCTGTGGCTTCCTCTTCGCCCATGCCCTCGGCTGTGTACTGGGCTGCGAGTTGCTTCACCTCGGCTCGGTAGTGCTGGTCGAAGGCAACATAATACTTTCCGATGAGGTGGTCGCCCTTCATGCCGCTCGTTTCGGGTGTCTCGCCGTTGCCATATTTGAGCCATGCGAGCATCGACTTGCAGATGTGGATGCCACGGTCGTTGACGATGTTGGTCTTCACAACCCTATTGCCGTTTGCCTCCATCACGTTGGCAAGTGCCCAGCCGAGCAGGTTGTTGCGCACGTGACCCAGATGGAGCGGCTTGTTGGTGTTGGGGCTTGAGTATTCGATCATCACCAGCGGACTCTTGTCGGTGATGGGCTGGAAGCCGAACTTCTCCTGCTGGCAGATGTCCTGCAGCATCGCCACCCACTGGGCGGGTGCCACGACGAGGTTGAGGAAGCCCTTGACGACGCTGAAGCGGCTCACCACCTCTGGCACAGCCTCCACGAGATACTGTCCCAGGTCTTGCGCTGTGTCTTCGGGTTTCTTTCGGCTTATCTTGAGGAAGGGGAATACGACGAGTGTGAGGTTGCCCTCAAATTCGGGGCGCGTCTCCTGCAGTTGCACCATCTTTTCGGGCACCGTCTGCCCGTAGAGTTTTTCTACGCCGGCGAGCACTGCCTCGGTGATTTTCTTTTCTATGCTCATAATGCTAAGTTCTTGTTTCTGTTTTTTTGCGGATGCAAAGGTACGATTTTTAATCTTTTTCACCACCATAAAGCCCATCTTTTTTCACATAAAACGCTCGTTTGCCTCCCTCGCTCTGATGAAATTGCGCGCGCAAGGCGCTTTTTTGTGTCCTTTCGTAGGGGCATTGACGTTTTTTCTGTATATTTGCAGCCGCAAAAAATGTATGTATTATGACACAACCCTTGCTTATCTACAACACACTCACCCGCCAAAAAGAACTTTTCAAGCCGCTCACACCAGGCCGCGTCGGCATGTATGTGTGTGGTCCTACCGTATACGGCGATGCCCACCTGGGTCATGCCCGCCCCGCCATCACCTTCGACCTGCTCTTCCGCTACCTTCTGCATCAGGGCTACAAGGTGCGCTATGTGCGCAACATCACCGATGTGGGCCATCTCGAACACGATGCCGACGAGGGAGAGGACAAGATTGCCAAAAAGGCACGCCTCGAGCAGGTGGAGCCCATGGAGGTGGCACAATACTACACCAATCGATTCCACGACGCCATAGCAGCTCTGGGATGCTTGCCCCCCAGCATCGAGCCACACGCCTCGGGCCACATCATGGAGCAGCAGCAGCTCGTGCGCGAAATCATGCAGAATGGCTACGCCTATGAGTCGATCGGCAGCATCTACTTCGATGTGGAGAAGTTCGACCGCGACCACCACTACGGCATTCTCTCCGGTCGATCGCTCGACAACATCAAGGACGCCAGCCGCGAACTGGCTGGCGTGGGCGAGAAGAAGAACCAGGCGGACTTTGCACTCTGGAAGAAGGCGCAGCCCGAGCACATCATGCGCTGGCCCTCCGACTGGAGCGACGGCTTCCCGGGCTGGCACTGCGAGTGCACCGCCATGGGTCGCAAGTATCTGGGCGACCACTTCGACATCCACGGTGGCGGACTCGACCTTGTCTTTCCCCACCACGAGTGCGAGATTGCGCAGGCTGTGGCAAGTCAGGGCGACCAGATGGTGCACTACTGGATGCACAACAACATGATCACCATCGACGGCAAGAAGATGGGCAAGTCCTACAACAACTTCATCACCCTGCCGCAGTTCTTTGCCGGAGAACATGAGAAGCTCACGCAGCCCTATTCGCCCATGACGATTCGTTTCTTCATCCTCCAGGCTCACTACCGTTCGACGGTGGACTTCGGCAACGAGGCACTCCAGGCTGCCGAAAAGGGACTGCAGCGCCTGACCGACGGATGGAAGAACCTACAGCGCATCCTTGAGGGACAAAAGACGAAGGGACAGCCTCAGGTGGAGATGAAGCAGGTCGACGAACTGCGCCAGCGTTGCTACGACGCGCTCAACGACGACCTCAACTCGCCCATCGTCATCTCGACGCTCTTCGACGTGTGCCGACTCGTCAACACCGTCATCGACCATCATGCCAGCATCACCGCTGAAGTGGCTCAGGCGCTCAGCGAGGTCTTCAGCACCTTCTGCTTCGACATCCTTGGACTCAAGGAAGACAGCGGTGCAGGCAACAAGGCGCGCGAAGAGGCTTTCGGACAGGTCGTTGACATGGTGCTGCAGCAGCGCCAGCAGGCGAAGGCAGACAAGAACTGGGCGCTCTCTGACCAGATACGCGACCAACTGGCAGAATTAGGTTTCGAGGTGAAGGACACCAAAGATGGTGCCACCTGGAAACTGCTCAAATAGTTGCTCTGCTGCTTGGCTGCTCCATGCCTTGCTGCCGAGCAGCCAACGAAAACGCCCCCAAATGCTTTGTCTCTTGTCGGGACAGGGCATTTGGGGGCGTTTTCGTTTTCCCTTTGCATAGCGTTTCAATTTCTGCAGCAGAACTTTTCAGTTTCTGCAGCAGAAACTTTCGGTTTCTGCAGCAGAAATTCTTAGTTTCTGCAGCAGAAAATTTTATTTACCTACCAGCCACCTATTGAAAAGACCGTAAACGCAGGGAGAGTGCCTTAGGAGCACGGGGCATTTTTGAGCATTTCGCGCACTCGCTCCATGATGTCGAAAAGCGCATCAACGGTGTCGGCTTGGAGCATGGCAATGCGGGTGTCGCGAAAATTCGGAATGCCCTTGAAGAGGGGCGAGGCTGCCAGGTGGCGTCGTATGTGGAGGATGCCTCGGTATTCGTCGAGCCGGCTGACACTCTGGCGCACCTGTTCCTTGAGGATGTCCATTTTCCAGTCGAGCGTCATGGGGGTGCGTGGCAGCGATGGGTCGAGGTGCTCTACGATTTCTCTAAAGATCCAGGGGCGCCCAAAGGTGGCGCGCCCCACCATGATGGCATCGACACCATAGCGGTCGAAGCATTCGCGGGCTCGTTCGGGTGAAGTGATGTCGCCGTTGCCGATGATGGGGATGCGCATGCGGGGGTTGTTTTTCACTTCGCCAATGAGCGTCCAGTCGGCTTCGCCCGTGTACATCTGTGCGCGGGTGCGACCGTGGATGGTGAGGGCTTGGATGCCGCAGTCTTGCAGTTGCTCTGCGAGGTCGACGATGATGCGGTGGTCGTGGTCCCAGCCGAGACGTGTCTTCACGGTGACCGGCACATCGACTGCTTCCACCACAGCGCGCGTGATGGCGAGCAGCTGTGGCACGTTCTGCAACATGCCTGCGCCTGCACCCTTGCCTGCCACCCTCTTCACAGGGCAGCCGAAGTTGAGGTCGAGCACATCAGGGTGTGCCTGGTCTACGACGATGCGGGCTGCCTCGCGCACGTTGTCCACGTCTTTGCCGTAGATTTGTATCGCCACGGGGCGCTCTTCCTCGCAGAGCTGCAGTTTTTGCAGGCTCTTGTTGACCATTCGTATGAGGGCGTCTGCAGCCACAAACTCGCTATACACCATTGCAGCTCCCATCTGCTTGCAGAGCAGGCGGAAGCCAATGTCTGTGACGTCTTCCATGGGAGCAAGAAAGACGGGATGGGGACCGAAGGAGTGATTACCGATGTTCATGTTGCAAGTTCATAGTTCATAGTTCATAGTTCATAGTTCATAGTGCATAGTTGGGTCGCTGCGCTCCCGAGGTTCTGGCTCGGTTCGGCGAAGCCAACTATGAACTATGAATTATGAACTATGAACTGCTTGAAATGCCAACGCATACATCTTCATCTGCTTGAGCATGGCAAGAAGACCATTGCTGCGGGTGGGGGAGAGGTGGTCGCGCAGTCCGATGCGCTCGATGAAATAGAGTTCTGCCTCGCTGATCTCCTGCGGCGTGTGGCCTGAGAGCACGCGGATGAGGAGCGCCACGATGCCTTTCACGATGAGGGCATCGCTCTCAGCCTGGAACTCCACCTTGCCGTCTACGAGGTCGGCTTGCAGCCATACGCGGCTTTGGCATCCGTCGATGAGGTTTTGCTCCGTCTTGTACTTGTCGTCGAGAGGTGCCTGTTCGCTGCCCAAGTCGATGAGCAGTTGGTATTTGTCCATCCAATCGTCGAAGTCGGCAAATTCTTCGATGACCTCGTCTTGTATTTCGTTTATGGTCATGTCTTTGTTGTTGTTGTTGTTGTGTCAGAGAGAGAGAGGGGGGAGGGCAATGGTTGCATTGCTGAGGGGAGAGAGCGCGTCTTTGCTACTGGTCGTTGTGGAGCATCTGCAGCACGCTTTGCCCAACGGCACGGAGCACGGCGGGGTCGATGTTCTCGGGCGTGTCGTTGACTGTGTGCCATGTGGGTCCGAAGCTGCTTGCTGCGCCCTCCACGTTCGGTATGATGTCGATGCAGGGGATGCGTGCTATTTGGTTGACCGCAACATGGTCGTCCATGATCATGCCACCTTCGCGCAGGGGGAAGAACTGTCCGTAGCCAAGCTGTGCAGCGATGTGCCACAACTTCTGCACGACGGGTTCGGCATAGTAGATAGAGCCGCTCTCCATGGCAAACTGTGCACCGCGTCCGCCCACCATGTCGAGGAGGACGCCGTAGCGTGCTGTGTATCCCTCCTTGTGGGGATGCTCTGCCCAGTAGGTCGATCCGAGGCACCAGTCGTTCTGTACGTCGGGGTAGTTGGCTTCGTCCCATGCCGGTGTGCCCCAGTCCTCAGCATCAAAGCAGATGAAGTCGATGCCGTAGGAGAGCGGTTGCTGCTGGATGAGGCGTGCCATTTCGAGCATCACAGCCACACCACTGGCTGCATCGTTGGCAGCGAGGATGGGGGTGCGGTGGTTGGCTTCGTTGGGGTCGTGGTCTGCCCATGGGCGGCAGTCCCAGTGAGCGCAGAGGAGGATGCGGTCTGGGTTTTCGGGGTCGGTGCTGGCGATGATGTTGCGGCCAGGCAGCTTGGTGCCGTTGTAGGCAGTCAGTTCCATGGTCTGCTCTGTGACCTGGCAACCGAATTGCTGAAACTTAGCCACGATCCAGTCGCCGCAATTGCGGTGGGCATCGGTGCCTGTGACGCGCGGTCCGAAGTTGCACTGCGCCTCGATGTAGCTCATGGCGCTGTCTGCCTGGAAGGTTGGACATGGAGCCATCTCGATCTTGTCGTCGATGGTTTCCGATGTCTTCTTCTTGTTGCCGCAAGCAAACAAGAGGAGTGGTAGGAGGGGTAGGAGGAGTTTGTATTTCATAGGGGATGTGTGTGCATGAAAGGGTGAAATCTTTGTTCGGCGAGTGGACGTCTCGTCAGGTGTGTCTCTCTCTCTTCAGTCCATCGTTGCTTGTTGCACCTGGCGCATGACACGCAGGAAGTTCTCCCCCCAGATGAGGCGGAGCGCCTCTTCGTCGAATCCGGCGCGGAGGAGGGCACAGGTGAGTGCGAGGAGTTCGCTGGCAGAGGCACATCCGGGCACGCCACCATCGCCGTCGAAGTCGGTGCCGATGCCAACGTGCTCTATGCCCATCACCTCTACGGCATGTTGGATGTGGCGCACCACGTCTGCCAGGGTGGCCTCTCCGTCGGAGCGCAGAAAACCGTTGTAGATGGTCACCTGCATCACGCCACCCTGTGCTGCCAGGGCACGCATCTGATGGTCGGTGAGGTTGCGCGGGTGGTCGCAGAGTGCACGGCAGCTGCTGTGGCTGCACACGACAGGTTGGCGACTGCTTCTGAGGACGTCCCAGAAGGTGGATTCGGCAGCGTGGCTGAGGTCGATCATCATGCCGAGGCGGTTCATCTCGCTCACCACTTCCTCTCCGAAGTGGCTCAGTCCGCCATGCTCCTGTTGGCCGCGTGCGGAGTCGCAGATGTCGTTGTCTCCGTTGTGGCAGAGTGTCATGTAGACGATGCCTCGCTGTCGGAAATGCTTTAGGAGCGCGAGGTCTTTGCCTATGGCATACCCATTCTCGATGCCCATCATGATGGCCTTGCGCCCTTCGTGCTTGAGGCGGTAGAGGTCGTCGGGGGTGTGGGCGATGCTGCAGGCTTCGGGATGCTTGTTCACCATGGCTTCGAGCTGGTCGAGTACGGAGTTGGCGTAGTGGGTGGCTGCTTGCAGCCCAGCTTCGTCGCGCTCCTTTTGTGGGAGGTATGCCACCATGATGCCAGCATCGAGTCCGCCCTCCTGCATCTTGTGGAGGTCGACGAGGACGTGGTCGTCGCGGTGGTCGAAGCGCACGCCTTGCGCGAAGAACATGGGCGTGTCCTCGTGGCTGTCGAGCGTGAGGATGCGCTGGTGGATGCTGCGTGCTTTGCGGTAGGTGTTGGCTTCGCCCACGAGCCACTCAAAGAGCGGCATCATGGAGCGGTCGGCGTTGAGGATGAAGCATTCGGGGTGCCACTGCACGCCGAGTATGCTCTTCTGCTCGCAGCTCTCGACGGCTTCGACGACGCCGTCTGACGACTGGGCGGTGATGCGCAGGTGGCGACCGGGCTGGCACACTGCCTGGTGGTGGAACGAGTTGACGGGCAGCTCGCGCGTGCGCATGATATTATATAAGGTGGAGTCTGGGCAGATGCTCACCGTGTGTGTGGCGGTGTGGCGCGGTGCGTCCTGCGAATGCTTGATCAAAGGACAAAGGGGCGAGCCTGACCACGACTCTGCGGCATAGGTGGGTGTGGTGTGGGTCGTGTAGATGTCCTGCCGCAGGGTGCCGCCAAGGGCAGCCGTCAGCACCTGTATGCCTCGGCAGATGCCCAGGATGGGTATCTGCCTGTCGCAGGCAAGCTGCACGAGCAAGAGTTCCTGTGCATCGCGCTGGGGGTTGATGCCATGCAGCGCAGGGATGGGTTGTTCGCCCAGCAGCAGCGGGTTGATGTCTGCACCGCCAGAGAGCATCAGTCCGTCGATACGGTCAAGCAGACTGAGCAGTGAATCTCCCTCGGCAAAGGGGGGGATGACCAAAGGCACACCGCCTGCCTCGATGACGGAGCGATAGTATCCGTCGGCAAGTTCGCAGCCTTTCTCGCCGTAGTTTCCCGTGATGCCGATGATCGGCTGGCTCTTGTAGGCTGGAAAGCCGTTATGGAGTTTGTCGTAAGGATTCACGTTGTGGTGCTTGCTTAGTCTTTGATTTTACGCCAGTCTTCCTCGAGCGGTTCAATCTTTTCTTCGTGAACCTTTCCGATGGGGAGCTCCTTCTTGATGTTCTGACGGAGCGAGATGAGTGTCTCGGTGGAGATGACGCCTGGTATCTCCTGGATGTAGTCGTTGAGCAGCTCCATGAGGTGACTGTTGTCGCGGGCATAGAGCTTGACGAGCATTGTGTAGGGGCCCGTGGTGAAGTGGCATTCTACGACCTCTGGTATCTTTTCGAGTTGGGCGCAGACGCAGTTGTACATCGAGCCTCGCTCGAGTCGGATGCCGATATAGGTGCAGGTGTTGTAGCCCAAGCTGCTGGGTGAGACATGGTAACCGGAGCCGATAACGACGCCCATGTCGATGAGGCGCTGCACGCGTTGGTGGATGGCTGCTCGACTGACACCGCATTCGGCTGCTACGTCTTTGAAAGGAATGCGTGCGTTGTTTGAGATGATCTCAAGAATCTTGAGGTCGAGTTTGTCTATCTTTTCCATAAGTGAGAAGTGATTTGTTTTTAACAAAGCAAAGGTAGACAAAAAAAATGAAATCAAATAATTTTTTATACAAAAAAAGGCATGAAACCGTGTGTTTCATGCCTTTTCTTGTGCGTTTTTTGACAAAATGTTATTTTTTTTCACTTTACAATCTCAAGCAGTTCAACTTCGAAAATCAAAGTGCTGAAGGGAGGTATCTTGCCGCTCTCTCGCTCTCCGTAGGCGAGCTCCTGGGGGATGTAGAGCATCCACTTTGAGCCGACAGGCATCATGGTGAGTGCCTCTGTCCAGCCCTTGATGACTTGGTTGCAACCAAAGGTGGCAGGCTCGTTGCGCTTATAGCTTGAGTCGAACTCGGTGCCGTCGATGAGTGTGCCGCGGTAGTTCACCTTCACCTTTTGGGTGGCGGTGGGCACTTCGCCGTTGCCTTGCACGAGCACCTTATACTGCAGTCCGCTGGGGGTGACCTTTACGTCCTTTTCCTTGGCGTTCTTCTTGAGGAACTCTTCGCCCTCTTTCTTCACAGGTCCGTACTTGCGCTCCATCTGTGCCTTGTGGTAGTATTCCATGTTTTTGCGAACTGCCATCTGTGCGCTGTCCATGCTCACTCCAGCAGGCATCTTGCCTGCGATGGCGTTGCGGAAGCCTTCCACGAAGAGTGCATTGTCGACGATGTTGCCTTCCTCACCCACCTGCTGTGAGAGTTGAGGGATGATTTCCTTTTCCACCTGCTGGCGGATTTCGATGCCGGTGAGTCGAGCCTTGAGGGCCTTGTCTGCATCCGTCATCTCTTTGGTGTCGAATCCTTCGAGAAAGCTTGACATGAAGGTGGTGTCGATGCCCATACGCTGCACGAGGTAGTCCTTCAAGCCCATGGTGTTGGCTGCTCCAGCCAGAAGGCTGAAGTCTTTGCTCGAGATGGTGTCGACCACTTCAACGGGGGCTTCTGACTTCTTCGTCTTCTTCGTCTTCTTGTCTTTTGCCTGCGCACCGCTCATGCAGAGGGCTGCAGCGCAGAAGAGGAGTATTGTCTTTTTCATCGATGTCTGTGGTTTTTTCTTCGAATGGGGGATTACTTCAGGATTTCGAGAAGCTCAACGGTGAAGATGAGGGTGGAGAAGGGCTTGATGGGACCTTGGTTCTGTGCACCGTAGGCTGCTTCTGCAGGGATGTAGAGAATCCACTTCGAACCAACAGGCATGTGGGTGAGTGCATCCGTCCAACCCTTGATGACGTCTGTGCAGCGAATCTCGAGGGGCTCGCGTCCGGGAACGAGGCTGCTGTCGAAGACGTTGCCATCGATGGTCTTGCCCTCGTAGTTCACCTTCACGCGTGCGTCGGCAGTGGGGATTTCACCATTGCCTGCGGTGATGACCTTGTAGTAGACACCGCTTTCGAGCTTTTGGATGCTGTCTTGCTTGGCAATGTTTGCCAGGTATTCGATGTTCTGCTTCTTGTATTCGCCAAACTCCTGCTCCATCTGCTTAGCCTTCACTTCCATCATCTTGGTGCGGATGTAGTTGTCGACGCTGTCAGCTGAGATGATGACCTTCTCGCCTTTCACGTTGGCAATGAAGCCTGCGAGGAAGTCGTTGAGGTTGGCCTGACCCGTTGAGTCGTTGCCGAAGATTTCGTAGGTGAGGCCCTTGCTCACGCTGTTCATGAGCTGCTGACCGATAGCGATGCCTGCATAGTAGGCATTCTTGGAAGCGCTGCTGCCGAGGTTGGCGCCGTCGATGATGCCCTTGATGAAGTCTTCCTGGCTGGTGGAGTCGATGCCAAGACCGCGCTCGCTGTAGGCGTAGTCAAGGAAACCGCGTGACTGTGCTACACCGTAGGCATAGCAGAGGGTGTCTACCCCATTTTTGAGTTCGGCAGAGGGTGTCTTGCTGCTTCCGCCGCAAGAGCTCATCACTAAGGCTGCGCATGCAGCCATCATCATTGTAATCTTTTTCATTATTGTGTTGTTTTGTTGTTGTTGTGTTTGTTGTTGTCTTGGGGCTCTGCCATAGATGGCAGAGGCAAGGAGTGCTTGATGCTACGGTGGGGCAATCGGTGTGGGATTACAGAACCTTGATGAGCTCTACGTCGAAAACGAGAGTTGAATAGGGAGGTATCTGTGCACCGGCACCACGTTCTCCGTAGGCCAGGAGATAGGGGATGTGGAAGCGGAACTTCGCACCTTCCTTCATGAGCTGTACGCCTTCGGTCCATCCAGGGATGACGCCATTGAGGGGGAAGTCGGCGGGCTCGTCGCGCTGGTAGCTGCTGTCGAAGACGGTGCCGTCGAGCAGGCGTCCTTCGTAGTGGCAGCGCACCGTGTCTGTTGCCTTGGGCTGCTTTCCGTTTCCTTCGATGAGCACCTCATACTGCAGACCGCTCTTGGTGGTGGTGACACCCTCTCGCTTGGCGTTTTCGTCGAGGTAAGCTTTGCCTTCGGCGATAGCTGCCTGTGCTTCTTCCTTAGACTTGTTGGCAAAATACTCGTTGAGCAGTTGTTGTGCATCGCGTGCGCTCATCTCTGGGTCTTTGTTGGTGAGCACGTCGTTGATGCTGCGCGTAAAATCTTCAAAGTTGAAGTTCTCAATGTTCATGCTCTTCAACTGCTGGCCAATGCCGAGTCCGAGCGCATAACTAATCTTGTTCATTTGTTGTGGTTTGTGTGATGTTTTCTAAATTGGACGCAAAGGTACGAAAAATCTGCGCAAAATGTTGCGATTGGGGACAAAAAATAACATTTTTTGCATTATAATAACGGCAGCTGAGAACAGTTGTTAAAACTGATAAGGTGGCTGCACTGATGGTGATAGGCGGAGGGCTATAGCTGCTGCATGTCGTTCAGCTTCTTGTAGTATCCGTCGAGGGCGATGAGCTCGTCGTGCTTGCCACGCTCCACAATGTCACCTTCGAAGAGCACGCATATCTCATCGGCATTCTTGATGGTGGAGAGGCGATGGGCAATGGCGATGGTGGTGCGTGACTTCATGAGTCGCTCCAATGCCTCTTGCACGAGTCGCTCGGATTCGGTGTCGAGGGCAGAGGTGGCTTCGTCGAGGATGAGGATGGGCGGGTTCTTGAGGATGGCGCGTGCGATGGAAACACGTTGGCGCTGTCCACCGGACAGACGTCCGCCGCGATCACCAATCATGGTGTTGTAGCCATGCTCCGACTCCATGATGAAGTCGTGGGCATTGGCAATTTTTGCTGCTTCGACAACCTGTTCCATGGTGGCGTTTTCTACGCCGAAGGTGATGTTGTTGTAGAAGGTGTCGTTGAAAAGGATGGCTTCCTGGTTGACATTGCCGATGAGGTTGCGAAGCGACTGTATGCCCACATCCTTGATGTTGATGCCATCAATGAGAATCTCTCCTCGGTTGATGTCGTGATAGCGTGGGATAAGGTCGACGAGTGTAGACTTGCCGGATCCTGACTGTCCCACCAATGCGATGGTCTTTCCCTTTTCTACCTTGATGTTGATGTGTTTCAGTACGTCGCGTCCCTCAACATAAGAGAAGCTGACGTCGCGCAGTTCGATGCTCTGTTCGAAGGAAGGCAACTGTGTGGGATTCTCTTTTTCCTTGATGGGGTTTTCTGCTTTCAGAAGGAAGTCGATGCGGTCCATGGAAGCCAAACCAAGCGGAATCTGGTAGGTGGCGCGTGAGAGTTCCTTGATGGGGTTGATGGCGCTGTAGAGGATCACCATGTAGAAGATGAAGGTTGAGGCATCAATGACATCGCTCTGGTTCAGGATGAGCCATCCTCCAAACCACAGGACCACGACAATGATGATGGTGCCAAGAAACTCGCTCATGGGGTGGGCGGATTGCTGTCGGATGAGCATCTCGTTCATGCCACGTCTGAACTCATTGTTGATGAAGGTGAAGCGTTTGAGCATCTTCGACTCGGCAATGAATACCTTGATGATGCGCAAACCACCGAGCGTCTCGTCGAGTTGGGCGATGATGTCGCCCCATTGTCCCTGAACGGCTGTTGACTGCGCCTTGAGCTTACGACTCACCACGCCCATGATCCAAGCTGCCAGTGGAGCTACAACGATGACGAAGAGTGTGAGGCGCCAACTGACGCTGAAGAGCGTGACGAAGCAGACGAGGATGGCAATGGGCTGGCGGATGAGCATGTCCACACTGCTTGTGATGCTGCCCTCCACACACTGCACGTCTGCACTCATTCGGGCGATGATGTCGCCCTTCTTTTCCTCCGAGAAAAAGGCGAGTGGCAGTTTGAGCACCTTGTTGTAGAGCTCGACGCGGATGTCGCGCACGATGCCCGTTCGCAAGGGCACCATCACAGCGCTTGAAGCAAAGTAGCCTGCTGTCTTCAGTCCCGTCATGATGATGAGCGCAATGCCCATGATGACGAGTGTGAAAAAAGGACCATTGTTGGATATGAGCTCCTGCAACCAAGCATAGGCATTGTTGATGATGATATCTTTGTCCCATTCAAACTCCTTGTATTCATATTGTGTGGTGTCGATTTTGAAGAGAATGTTCAGAATGGGGATGAGCACCATGAAGGAGAATACGTTGAGCCACTGAGCCAGAAAGTTGAGGACTACGGACCAGGCCAAAAGTTTCCGGTAGGGGCGCAAGTAGCGCTTCATGATGGAGAGGAACTGCTTGAGCATAGTTTGTTTCTTTTTTATTACTTGAGTTTTTTGAGCGTGCAAAAGATTTTTTGGGCGTGCAAAGATAAGAAAAAAAGCAATACGATGCCCTATGGTCTACTAAAAATAATAAGGTGTAAGCTTGTTTTCTGTCGAATGTCAATCAATTCTTCTCTTGAGCAAGGTGCAAAGTTATCTTTTGCTACATAAAAAGTTATCTTTCTCTACATATAAAGTTGTCTTTTGCTACATAAAAAGCAGACAAGATGTCTATAGCACTACTTCCAAGCTTGCGTTCGGAAATTCCATCCAAATTGGGAAGGGGGTAAATGGTAGGTTCTTCGAGTTTGTTTTTCCCTTTTTTGATGAGAAGTTTGGTTGTTTTGACTTTTTTGTGTAATTTTGCCGACATCATCCACCCTTCCCATAAAGTGGGCGCAAGCATTTTGTCTCTAACGATGTATAGCGGCACAAAGTGTTGCATAACCACGAACACCGATACGTACCCATAAACCCCGATACGTACCCATAAACACAGATGTACACCCATTAACACGATGTACACCCATTAACACGATGTACACCCATTAACACGATGCGCACCCATAAACACGATACGCAGAATGAAAAACAACAAGAAACGACATATATTGAAAACATGGCTCTTGCTCACTTTTCTGCTTGTGGGTGCAGGGAGTGTGTGGGCAGAGGATACCATCATTGAGTATTTTGAAAAGCAAAAGGCTGAAACAACCTACGACCGTACATACGAGTATTCGGCAGATGAGAGCAACGTGGGTATTTCCTGGCTTGTGGAGCATGGGTGTGTCTCTACTACCGATAATTTGCAAGGGAATAAGTCCATGCATATGCGGGCTTATTACTCATTAGGCAGTGCGGCGGACAAATGGAATGGCAAGCTACCGTATACAGAAACAAGAACGCCTATCAAGGGACTGAAATCAGTTTCTTTCATTTCGCGTGTCAGCAATGCGAGCCTTGTGGGGGCTTGTTCGTACTCAACAGATGGCAAAGTTTGGACAAAGATGGGTAGTCTTTCGTTTTCAAATACAAACACACACACCTTTTCTTTTGATATACCCAATTCCGATTCCGAAAAGAATTATTACATCAAGATAGAGCTGTCGACAGGGAGTAAACACGCAGACAAACCGAAAGATAGTGGGAACTATACATTCAGAATAGACAGAGTTGTTTTCACCAGCATGAAGGAAGATTTGTACAGTTATGATGCAAACACCCGCGCTGCGGTTTTTACGAATGGCGAAGTGACAAAGAAAGATGTGGAGAAGGTGGTTAATGCACATCCCGAAACGACCTGTGTTGACCTGACCCATGCTGACGTGACAGGACTAGAAGTGGATGACATCATGACGCTCTTTGCTGGCAAAAACACAGTGGTCATCACCAACGCAACAGATGCTACGGCAAGCAATGTCGTCGTGAAGGACGCTGAAGGGCATTATAATTGTGCGAAATTGGAACTGACTGATAAGTCTGACTTTGCGCCTGGCGTGGCATTCGATGCCAGCCAGGTCGCCTATAGCCGCAGCAACACCACAGGATACAATACCGTTTGCTTACCCTTCCGGGTAGCGGCTTCTGACTTTGGTGAAGGAACCAGGGTTTATAAGCTCACGGGAACGGAGATCGTCGACCATACGACTCGTATCACCTTCGATGAGGCTAATGGCATCATCGAAGCCGGAACTCCTTGCTTGGTGGACGGAGGCAGCACGGAGTCATGGAATATGGCACTCACGGCAGCTTCCATCGCAAAAGAGACCTTGGACATGGAGGGCACACCAAGTGATGATACAACGCGCCCAAGGCTTTGTGGCGCGTTTCTGGGAAAAGCACTCGGCGAAGGCTGTTACAAACTGAATGCTACGGGAGAGAAGTTCGTGAAGACAACTGCAGCAAGCACCATCATGCCCTTCCGCTTCTATCTGAGTCTCGGAGATGCTTCTTCCGAAACCAAGGAATGTGGCATGAGACTCATCGATGAATCGGGTCGGGAAACATACATCAGCGATGTGCTGTGCCCGTCTGGCAAGAGTGATGCTTTTGACCTCAATGGGCGTCGTGTTGTGCGTGTCACCATGCCCGGCGTGTATGTTGTAGGTGGGAAAAAAGTGGTGAGATAATAAACGCAGCTTCTTTAGACGAGAAGAAGCTATCTTTGGTTAGGTGTATAGAGATGAAGAAAAGATACAAGAAGCCAATGGAGTATGTCGTGAAACTGAACTGTAACGGCGGGTTCATGACTGTTCTCTCTGTGGATGAAAACGCTATGGATGAAGAGAACTCTGATAAGGTGAAGAGTGAAAAAAACTGGGAGACTGAGTCTGGAACCAAAAACATCTGGGAGCGTATGTGGTGAGGGCAAAACGCAAGAAGCTCATCCGTGTCTCCCATCCAATAAACTACAAATAAATGGAACTACGACAACTCAGATACTTCGTTGCTGTGGCAGAAATGGGAAGTTTCTCCGAAGCATCCCGTAGGTGCAACCTGACACAAAGTGCTATTTCGCAACAGATAAAGACATTGGAAGAAGAATTCGGAACTCAACTCTTTCACCGCACCTCTCATCGCGTTCTGCTCTCAGAGAGTGGCGAGATGTTGCTGCCCCTTGCACGGCAATTGATGAACGATGCCAATCTCTGTATGGAGCGTATGGCAGATCTCAATGGTTTGCTTACGGGCGAATTGACGATAGGTTTGACAAACTCGCTTGAGTCGCTGCTGCGCGGACCGATTGTTCGTTTCATGTCGCTCTATCCCAAGGTGCGCCTGAAAGTTGTGTACGAAAGCATTCCTGACTTGCTGCGCGAACTGCGTGCCGGCAAGCTCGACATGGTCTTCTCGCTCAAGGTGGGGGGAGAGGAGGATTGGGCAGAAAGCGAACCAGTGCTGTCCTACAAGCTTTGTGCGGTCATGAGTGCAACGCATCCTTTGGCATCGCGCAGTGTGGTTACGGCTGCCGACCTCTCGTTGCAACGCATCATCATGTCGGAGCAAGGACTCAGTGTCGACTACGACCCGGTGGCAGATGTGGCTTCCACCGATTGCGTGAAAAGCGGTGTGTTGCCCGTTCCAGTCCGAGCTTATATCAACGACATTGGTGCCATACTTAAAGTGCTCAGGCAAACCCATTGCCTGAGTGTCTTGCCTGAGCATATTGTTGAGGGAGAAGATGGATTGCGTGCCGTACCCATCAAGGAACTCTCGCAACCCTTCACCTCCTATGTGCATTTCCTGAAGGGAGGTTATCGCAAGCGGTCTGCAACAGCACTACTGCAACTGCTCCCCGTACAAGCCTCGAAGTGAAAACCCCGAAGTACAAGCCTTGAAGTGAAAGCCTTGAAGTGAAAGCTATGAAGTGCAAGCGCTCATGTGGGCGTGTACTGCTTCCTATGAGAGCCCATTACTTCCTAGAGAATTCACTGTTTCGCCATAGAGGCGCAGTGTCTTCTGTGTGAACCTACTACTTACGATGAGCCCACACTGCTTACCACAGAAGTGCAGTGTTCTGTGTGCCCCACTGCTTTCTATGAGAGATTGCAAGTCGGTTGTGTCAGGAGTTACATGAAAGTGGGTGCATGGGTTCCATACCGATGTGCATGCACCTCTTAGTCTGCAGAAACCGCAACCAGCCGCTTCTCCCGACTCTTATTTCTTGTAGAGAACAGGATTGGTGTCAGGGTCGTTGTACATTTTCATCTGCTTATACACCTTCATCCATTTGTTGCCAGCTTCAAAGTCGGCAAGCAACTGGTCGATGGCAGTGGAGAGGTCGGTGCGTTGTTCGAGCAGCACCTCAAGCTTCTTTTGGCAGTTGGCGCGGTGTTCGGGCGTGGCATCCTGGCGTTCCACCTGCTCCTGCATGTGATATATCTTGAGGGCAAGGATGCTGAGGCGATCCACAGCCCATGCTGGGCTTTCTGTGTTGATGGTGGCGTCAGCCTTCGCCTGCACGTTGTGGTAGAGCGTGTAAAAATAGCTGTCAATCTGTTCCACGAGGTCGGTGCGTTCCTGGTTGCTACGGTCGATGCGACGCTTAATGGCGAGTGCCTCAATGGGGTCGATCTGTGGGTCGCGGATGATGTCTTCAAGGTGCCATTGCACGGTGTCGATCCAGTTCTTCAGATAGAGGTCATGCTCAATGGTTCCCTGTTCGTAGGGGTTCTGGATGGGTGCATCCACGTTGTCCGTCTTATGATAGTCGTTGATGACGGTGCGGAAGATGGGATTCGCTTTTTCTGTAAATGTCATGGTCGTACGATGATTAGTTTGGCACAAAGATAGTAATTTCTTACCTAATTTCCAATCTTTTGAAAAAAATCGAGACGAAATGGCTGAATTATCACGAAAAAGACAGATTCGTTTTTGCCTTTCCCAAAAAAAGAAACTATCTTTGTGCACCTATTATTGTTATTATTCGAATCACTCGAAATGAGTGAATGCATAGCCAATGATGCTTATGCGTGGAAATGTATCCATTTATGCTTGTGGGTGGACACATAACCAATAATCAAATGAGCGGACATAACCAATAATCAAAACATAAAACTATGCGCATCCTGAAAACATTTGCATCAGTGCTCACCGTGTCTGCAGCGCTCGCCATAGGCAGCCAGTCAGCTCAAGCACAAGACAACAGTGTATCCCATCCCACCATCTCACCGCTGCCGCAGAAAGTGCAGTGGGGCAAGGTAGCATTTCCTACCAGTGTGAGCTACACGCTTGTGGGCGACCAGCAGGCAGACGCCTCTGCTGCCAGTCTGCTTCGCTCGAAACTCAAGATAGCAGACAAAGGCGCCGTCCGCATCATCGTGGGCGAGGTGGGCGATAAGGCTGTCAAGAAATATGCAAAACTCGTGCCAAACCACCCCGAAGGATACTACCTGAGCGTTACGCCCAACGAGGTGGTCATTGCCGGTCGTGACGAGTCGGGCACCTACTACGGTGTGCAGACCTTTCTGCAGTTGGCTGCCGGCACCCAGGTGAGCGAGGTCACCATGACCGACTGGCCAAGCGTGGAGTGCCGTGGTGTCATCGAAGGCTTCTACGGCAATCCTTGGAGCCATGAAGACCGTTTGCGCCAATTTGAGTTTTATGGCAAGCAGAAGATGAACACCTATGTCTACGGACCCAAGGACGATCCCTATCACCGTCGTCATTGGCGCGATGCTTATCCAGAAAAGGATGCCAAACTCATCCGCGAACTGGTGGCAGCAGCCCGTGACAACCACGTGCAGTTCGTGTGGGCCATTCATCCCGGAGTAGACATCAAGTGGAACAAGACGGACTCCGTGAACGTAGTGAAAAAGTTGGAAAGCATGTACGAACTTGGTGTGCGCACATTCGCCGTCTTCTTCGACGACATTTGGGGCGAGGGCTCAAAGGGTGACAAGCAGGCAGGCTTGCTGAATTACGTCACCGATGAATTTGTGCGCAAACACAAGGACGTGAAGCCTCTCATCATGTGCCCCACGCAGTACAACAAAGCATGGTCGGGAGGCGATTACTTGCCCACGCTTGGCACAAAGATGTATCCCGAAGTGCGCATCATGTGGACTGGCAACTCGGTCGTAGACATGATTGAGTCGAACGATATGGAGTGGATCAACGGACAAATCAAGCGCAAGGCATTCATCTGGCTCAACTATCCCGTCAACGACTATTGTCAAAGCCGCTTGCTTATGGGCAAGACCTACGGAAACGGGCTCGACATCAATGACATGGTCAGCGGTTTTTGCTCCAACCCCATGGAGTATGCAGAAGCATCCAAGGTGAGTCTCTACAGCATTGCCGACTATACGTGGAACATGCCCCAGTATGACAGTGTCGACAGTTGGAACCGTGCCATCAATTATCTCATGCCCACCAACGCCAATGCCTTCTCCTTCTTCTGTCGCAACAACGTCGACTTGGGTCGAACGGGACACGGACTGCGCCGCGAGGGCGAGTCATACGATTTCGCTGCGCTTCAGAATGATGATGAGCGTGCCACCTACTGCCTCTGCATGCAGAATGCAGCCAACGAACTGCTCGCCGACAGCGTGAACCACCCCGAGATGCTGAACGAAATCAAACCTTGGGTGGAAAGCATGGGACTGCTCGGACAGCGTGGCACATTGGTATGCCAAATGGAGAAGAAGCTGGCGCTCAAAGATAGCGTGGCATTCGTCGGTCTGTATCGTGCACAAGCGGCAGTCGAACAGGCACAGAAGGCCATCACGAGCCGCAACTTCGAAGGATCCATCGTCAAAGCCAAGCCTGTCGTGAGCGGCGACGTTGTCACGCCTTGGGTGAACGAAAAGCTAGCAGGCCTTGTCAAGGAATACAAGAAGCAGTATGCCTACGGCATTGAGTATTTCCCTGTGCAGGTCATCGAAGACGGCGAATACTTCATCAAGGTGAACGGACAGTACCTCACTGATGCAGAAGCAGGTGCTGACCGCGTGGGCGACCGCCCCGTTTTCCAGTCCGAACGTGATGTCATCAATCCTCAGCGTCAGCAGTGGGTTGTGGAGGTTGACATCAAGACCGGCCGCTACAAGATTACCAACAAGCAGGATGGTCGCTACATCAACGAAGTAGGTCGCTTCTGGAAGAGCAAGGGTAACCCCTATGATCCTAACTGGAACACCTATCTCATCGTCAAGAAAGATGGCAAGTTCAGCATCCAGAATGCAGGCAATGGCGGCAAGAAGTTCTGGACCATCGAGGAGGACCACATCGGCACTCAGAACGATGAGCAGTTCATCTTCGAAATTGAACCCGTGAAATAAAACTTCGCTGCTTCAATAGCCCTCTGCGAAGCCATCCACCGCTTCTTGAATTTCATGCAGAGGCATAATAGATACTCCAACAAACAAGTATTCATCATGAACAAGATAAGCATGGCGCTTTGCGCCTTCCCCCTCAGTCTGAGCATGAATGCCCAGACAGCCATTACGAGCGATGTGCTCAGCATGCTCGAGAAAGCACAGCCTACCACGGCTGCCGATCGCGCCTTGCGCAATGTGGTAAGCTCGATGAGCATCAGCAAGGTGGCACTCGACCAGCAACATGCTGCTGCTGCTACTGACACTTATTTCAGTCTCGAAACAAAAAATCAGGGTGTCACCAACCAAGAGAGCAGCGGCAGATGCTGGCTCTTCACGGGTCTGAATGTGCTGCGCCACCGTGCAGCGCAGAAGATTGGTGCGCCCGGTCTTATGTTCAGTCAGATGTACGGATTCTTCTATGACCAACTGGAGAAAAGCAATCTCTTCTTGCAGGGCATCATCGACACACGCACGCTTTCGCTCGACGATCGCACCGTCGACTGGCTCTTCCAGAATCCACTCTCCGACGGAGGCACCTACACCGGCGTGGCAGACCTCGTCTCCAAGTACGGTCTCGTTCCGCAAGAAGTGATGGCAGAAACCTACGCTGCCAACCACACCGACGAGCTGAACAGCCATCTCAAGCGCAAACTGCGTGAGTTTGGCATTCAGCTACGCGAAAAAGCACAACAAGGTGCCAGCCAGAAACAACTGGAGGCAGAAAAAGTGGAGATGCTCAAGACCATCTACCACATGCTCACGCTTGCCTATGGCGAACCCGTCAAGAAGTTTGAGTGGGCACCCAAAGATGCCAACGGGAAGATCATCGGAGAGGCGCGTACCTTTACTCCGTTAGAGTTCTATCGCTACTGCTGCCCCGATGAGGACCTCAATGCCGACTATGTGATGCTGATGAATGACCCATCGCGCGATTATAATAAGGTGTATGAGATTGAATACGACCGTCACCTCTATGACGGCCACAACTGGCTCTACCTGAATCTTCCCATTGAAGACATCAAGCCACTCTGCATTGCCAGCATCAAGGATAGTCTGCAGATGTACTTCTCTTGCGACGTAGGCAAGCAGCTCAACCGGAACAACGGACTGCTCGACCTCAAGAACTACGACTACGAATCCATCTTTGGCACCAAATTCGGCATGAACAAGAAACAGCGCATTCAGTCGCACGACAGCGGCAGTAGCCATGCCATGACGCTCATGGCTGTCGACTTGGATGCCAATGGAAAACCCACCAAGTGGAAGGTAGAGAATTCCTGGGGAGCCAGCTACGGATTTGCGGGCCACCTCATCATGACCGATGAGTGGTTTGACGAGTATATGTTCCGCGTCGTGGTCAACAAGAAGTATCTCAGCGATGCGCAGCGTCAGCTCCTCAAGCAGAAACCGGTGCGTCTCCCCGCATGGGACCCCATGTTTATGGAAGAATAAACCCACAAAGGCATACCACCCAACCATGATTGCCACAGTAAAGGACAACGGAGCCGAGATGTTTCCCCTCGTGGACGAACAAGGAAACGTCGTAGGCAAAGCCACACGTGCGGAGTGCCACGGGGGCAGCATGTTGCTGCATCCCGTGGTGCACTTGCATGTCTTCAATCGGCAGGGAGAACTCTTTCTTCAGAAGCGCCCCGAGTGGAAGGACATACAACCTGGACGATGGGACACCGCTGTAGGGGGGCATGTGGACTTGAACGAGACCATTCTTCAGGCACTGTTCCGCGAGGCATCTGAGGAGATAGGCATCACGCTCACGGAAATAACACAAGAGGCATGCTCCTCTTCTGGGTGGGTGGTGAAAGTGGTCGCTTCGGAAGCACCAAAAGCAACGCTCGACACTAACTCTTGCGATTCCGTTGCCGTCACAGCATCGTTGGTGTCGCTCAAGCCGTATGTCTTTCAGAGCAGCCGCGAACGCGAACTGGTGCACCCCTTTTGTATCACCACCGATGTCCCGCTACGCCCCAGTGCTGAGACAGCCGGTGGTCGCTTTTGGCCGCTTCAGGAGATCGTCGACAACCTGGGAACGGGCGTCTTCACGCCCAACTTTGAACAGGAGTTCACGACCGTTCTGAGCGAAAAGTGATAAAAACGTTTTTCATCCTCCCTCCCCGCCTCGCTGCACCTTTCTTCTCTGCAAGTCCCCCTCATTGTCATCCCCCCCCACGCCTTGCAGCTTCTTCCCCTCTGTTAAGTCAATCACGCAATTTCCACGACTTCTTATCACACCAAGCTCATGTTAACCCTTCGTGTCAAAAACACTGGAAAGAAAATAGAAGTGCCCTCTGGCGCTTCCCTCTTGGATGTCTATGCCCTCAGTGGTGTGAACCTGCCATCAGGACCCGTCTGTGCCCGCGTCAACAATAAGGTGCAGGGCCTCAAATACAGATGCTATAACAACAAGGATGTAGAGTTTCTCGATCTTCACTCCGAGTCGGGCATAAGGGTCTACGAACGTTCCCTTTTTCTTGTCATGACCAAAGCCGTCGAGGACCTCTATCCCGGCGGGCGCTTAGTCATCGGTGCACCCATGGGCGGTGGACACTTTTGTGAGCTCCACCTTGACAGAAAGACAACGCCAGACGACGTATGTGCCTTGGAGCATCGCATGCGCGAGATCGTCGCAGCCGACCTCGCCATCCATCGTGTGCAATGCCCCATAGAGGACGCCATCGCGATGTTTCGCGATCGAGGCATGGAGAGCAAATCCTTGCTCTTGGAGGAGCAGGGCAACCTCTATACCTATTATTATAGGTTGGACCATACGGTCGACTGTTATTACTCCTGTATGCTCCCCTCCACCGGTTCGCTCACGACTTTTGCCCTCATGCCCATGGGCGAGGGCATACTCCTGCGCACACCTTCACCTGCCGACCCCACCCAAGTCAAACCGCTCAAGGAGGAAACGAAGTTTCTCGACGTCGTGCGCGAGCAGCAACGCTGGCAAGGCATCTTAGGGGTGAACAACGTGGGCGAACTCAATGCGGCAGTGCGTCAGGGACGAGCCACCGAACTCATCAATGTCAGTGAGGCATTGCAAGAGCGAAAACTCTCTGCCATGGCAGACGAGATCGTGTCGCGCCGAGCCAAACTGGTGCTCATTGCTGGTCCGTCGTCGAGCGGCAAGACCACCACCTCCAAGCGCCTGTCTGTCCTCCTGACGGCGTGCGGACTGCATCCCCACACCATCAGCACCGACGACTATTTTGTCAACCGTGTGGACACGCCCAAGGATGCAGATGGCGAATACGACTTCGAGTGCATCGGTGCCGTCGACACCGCTTTCTTTCAAAAGCAGATGAACCAACTGCTTATGGGGGAAACCATCGAACTGCCGCGCTACGACTTCATTCGTGGAGAACGTGTCTTTGAGGGGCGCCAACTCTGCATAGGCAAGGACGACGTCATCATCCTTGAAGGCAACCATGCCCTCAACCCACTCTTGTCGCAGCAGATAGCGGAGGAAAAGAAATACCGCATCTACATCGCTGCCTGCACCACCGTGGCGCTCGACGAGCACAACTATGTGTCCACCATCGACACCCGCTTGCTGCGCCGCATCCTGCGCGACTATAAGTATCGTGGCTACTCCGCACTTGCCACCATCAAGCGCTGCCCTAGTGTGACACGCGGCGAAGACCGTTGGATTACGCCTTATCAGGACAATGCCGACGCCACCTTCAACAGTGCGCTGCTCTTCGAACTCAGCGTGATGCGCAGCGAACTGATGCCCATCCTCGAGCAAGTCTGCGAATGCTATCCCGAATACAGCGAAGCCTCTCGCCTCCGCAAGTTTCTCGAGTATTTCCGCCCCATTCCCTCCAGCGAGGTGCCGCGCACGTCCTTGCTGCGCGAGTTCCTTGGCGGTTCTTCGTTCGGTTCTTGAAGTCGCTCTCTCTCCAGTTCCCAACTGCACAAGGAGATATAAGCCCCTCCCATCTCTCTGCATCATCAGTCCATGACGAATCAAGAATATATCCATCAGCACCGTGAGGACGACGTGCGCAGGCTCGCTCTGAAGCGAGTGCCTGACGGCATCGACCTCGCCTGGTGTCTGCAGCAGATCGAGGGTTGGCAATTGGCACGTCGCAAATTGCCCCGTTGGGCAGCCACCGATGATGTGTGGTTCCCACCACGTCTTTCCATGGAACAATGTTCGAGCGAGCATACGGCGTGCTACAAGCAGCAACTCTGCCAACGTCTTGTGGGTGACGCCATCCGTCCGACTTTTGCCGACCTCACGGGCGGTTTCGGCATCGATTTCAGTTATCAGGCTTCCGTCTTTCAGCATGCCACCTATGTCGAACGCAGTGAGGCGCTCTGCGAGATTGCCCGCCACAACCTTCCGTTGTTGGGACTGCCCGAAGCCGAAGTTGTGTGCCAAACAGCCGAGCAGTGGCTGGACACTTGCTGCGTCTCTCAGCCATGCTCTTTGCTCTTTCTCGACCCAGCGCGACGCGACCATGTGGGGCGCAAGGTGGTGGCATTAGAGGACTGCACGCCCAATGTCGTGGCGCTGCAGCAGCAACTGCTCAGTGCTGCCCGCTATGTGGTGGTCAAACTCTCTCCCATGCTCGACATAAGGCAAGCCTTGCGCCTCCTGCAAGGTGTTGTTGAGGTGCACGTGGTCTCGGTGATGGGTGAGTGCAAGGAGGTGCTTCTTGTGATGAGCAGCCAGGCATGCTCCCACCACATCGGTCTGCAGCGCATCTTCTGCGTCAATCTCGGCACGTCGGATGCCTCTTTCTCCTGCTCTGAAGAAGAATGGATGCAGAAGGCACCTCTCGAAAGCGGCACGCTCATCGGGCGGAGCATATGCGAGCCCAATGCCAGTCTGCTCAAGGCAGGCGTCCAGGACATCCTTGCTTGTCAACAGGGATGGACGAAGCTACACCCCAACAGCAATCTCTTTGTGATGTCTGAAGGGATGCACGAGCGCCAGACTTCTGCCTTGCAAGACGAAAGTCTTAACCCGGAGCCTCATGTTTTTACGGAGCCTCAGGTTTTGTGCGCTGGTTCGCTTGCCTCCTCCCTTCCCCCTTGCGCTGGCACCTTCGGTCGCACCTTTCGTGTCGAAGTCGTTTGTGACTTCAGCAAGCAGGGTCTGAGGAAGGTGGCTGAATGGGTGGCAGGCATCGAAGCGTCGGCTGCCCCCTCGCCACAGAAACACAAGGCGAAGGGCGCACCGCTCCGCGCCAATCTTGCAGTGCGCAACTTCCCCGGTGCGGTGGACGACTTGCGCAAGCGTATTCGCTTGCATGAAGGTGGCGATGCCTACATATTTGCCACCACCCTAAGCGACGAGCGTCACGTTTTGCTCTGCTGTCGTAAGTAAGCGGGGTAAGCATTCGTAGAAATACACATTGCCATATTGCCACCTATATATTATAGTTACAGCGACTATCACTTCATACTGGATAAGATAGTCGCTGTAATCTTTTGTCTCTATATGCTGTAGTATTTCTATACTTCATCACGTAGTTT
>JAGHUD010000029.1 GCA_018065005.1 Candidatus Physcousia equi | reverse complement strand
GAAAGGTGTGGGCAATGACGGATTCGAACCGCCGACCCTCTGCTTGTAAGGCAGATGCTCTGAACCAGCTGCGCTAATTGCCCATTAGTCCTTTCTCATTTGCGATGCAAAGTTACAATCTTTTTTTCGTTTGTGCAAGCATTTGCCTTATTTTTTCAGTTTATTGGCTTCAATTCGGTTGAAAATTGACATAGATTAAGCCTTTTGCCCGTTCACTAACGACAGAAATTCTTCATAGTCGTTGATATATCCCTCAGCAATGTAGGGCTTAGAGCACAGACAAAGCACGACCGTTCCGGGTTCGAAGTCATGCAGTCTGCCCCAAATCCATGGTCCCAGCATGAGTCCTTTCTCTGGGCTGTCCAGCCTGATGTCAGCTTTTGTTGTTCCGTCGTCCACCGTCATGGTGAAACTTCCAGCCACAGCAAAGAGCAGTTCTGTGTTCAGCTTGTGGGCATGCTCTCCACGGTTGACATTGGCGCCTGCGCCGTGTATCCAGAAGATGCGCTCAACCCTCATGGGTATGTCGCCTTGCAGTTCTGCTATTGTGAGTGTTCCCCTTACGTCGACGTGCTTGGGCAGAGTCAGCAAGCAGCAGTTCTTAGGCAGTTTTATGTTCATTGCGTTGTTGTCTATTATATATATAAATGTACGCGCGCGTTATGAATTCATGCACTGCAGAAACTCTTCGTTTGTTTGCGTCTTCTCCAGTCGGCTTTTCACTTCGCTCATAGCCTCGATGGGATTCATGTCTGCCAGGAACTTTCTCAGGATCCACATACGGTCGAGCGTCATCTTGTCGTGCAGCAGGTCGTCGCGTCGTGTAGAGCTGGCAATGATGTTCACAGCAGGGAAGATACGTTTGTTGGCGAGACTGCGTTCGAGTTGCAGTTCCATGTTGCCCGTACCCTTGAATTCCTCAAATATCACCTCATCCATTCGGCTGCCCGTGTCGATGAGTGCTGTGGCAATGATGGTGAGCGAGCCACTTCCCTCAATGTTTCGTGCAGCACCGAAGAATCGCTTAGGCTTGTGCATAGCATTGGCATCCACGCCACCCGTCAGAATCTTTCCGCTGGCAGGCTGCACCGTGTTGTAGGCTCTTGCCAATCGTGTGATGGAGTCCAGGAAGATGACCACGTCTTGCCCACATTCGACCATGCGCTTCGCCTTTTCGAGCACGATGTTAGCAATGCGCACATGGCGTTCGGCGGGTTCGTCGAAGGTAGAGGCAATGACCTCCGCATTCACCGTTCTTGCCATGTCCGTAACCTCTTCGGGACGCTCGTCCACGAGAAGCATGATCAGGTATGCTTCAGGGTGATTGGCAGCGATGGCATTGGCGATGTCCTTCATCAAGATGGTTTTTCCCGTCTTCGGTTGTGCCACGATGAGTGCGCGCTGTCCCTTTCCGATGGGGGCGAAGAGATCAACAACTCTGGCGTTTATCTTGTCGCCATTTCCGCTGCACAACTGGAACTTTTTGTCGGGGAAGAGCGGTGTGAGGCTTTCGAAGGGCGAGCGGTCGCTCACCGCCTCCGGGTCGCATCCGTTCACGCGCTCCACCTGCGTGATTATGTAGAACTTCTCGTTCGATCGAGGCGGACGGATGAATCCTTCCACCACGTCACCCGTTTTGAGCGAGAAGCGTTTGATGTGGTTGGCGTTGACAAAGATGTCGTCAGGAGAAGGCAGGTAGTTGTAGTCGCTTGAACGAAGGAATCCCGTCCCGTCTGCATTCAACTCCAACACACCCTCCGCCTTGATGATGTTTGAGAAATCGTAGCTCGTCGATGCCTCGTCTGTAGGGTCGTTTGTTGGCGTCTGAGCCCTGTTCTCCGTTGTGTCGTTGTAGCCCTCGGCATAGTGCTCGTCGCCCTGTGCCATAATTTTTTTGTTTGCCGATTCGATGGAAGGGATGTCCTTCATGATGATGAAGTCCGTCTCTTTGCGGGCAAAGAAGGCTTCCACCTGTTGCGGGTCATAGGTCGCATTTGCCTCCGCCTTTTTGTTTTGCGGGGAGCATTCTTCCTTTTCTGTTGGTTCTTGCGCCGTCTCGCGTGCGTATGCTCCCTCCTCATCTTGCTGACGCGGCGTTTCAGCATTGTTTTCAGCCGGTGCCTCCTCCGCAGTCAAAGCGGGCGTTGCTGTGTCTGCGTCTGTCTGTGCTGCAGCGCTCTCCTGCGCTTGCTCCGCACCATTGCCATTTGCTTGCTCCGCACCGTTCGCCTCGTTCTGTTGCGCACCGTCGACGTCTGCCAATGGCTCCGTCTGCGCCGCCACCTGCATGGCAGCTTCAGCCTCGGCTTGTGCCGCTGCGATTTTTGCCGCCTCGATGGCAGCCAATTCAGCCTTTGATTTGCGACCGCGCTTTTTAGGAGCAGGCTTTGTTGTTTCTTCTGCAGCTGCAGGTGCCGTCGTTTTCACTTCCGCCTGGTCAGCCCCTATTTGTTCGGCAGACGATGCGGGCTCCACCGTTTCTGCTTCCTTCGGCTGTGGGTCGCTGGGGTAGGGCTCACAAGGCATCTCTTCCGGCTTGTTTGCCAGCGGACCGTTCGAGAAAGGGTTTTCCGCTTCCAACAGTTTTTTTGCTTGCTTGCGTTTGCTTTTGCTTTCCATGTTCTTGATCTTACCGTCCTGGTCGGAGGTGAAGATGCGGTCCTGCTTTGTGGCTGTACGCACGATGCGGGTGCGTTTGGGCTTTGAGGTTTCAGCCACTTCATTTGCATTATTCGTGGTCAACTCGGTAGATGCTTCTGCACCTGCCTTGTTCAGTTCGTCTTGTTCCATATATAATTGGAAATCCATTTCGCCTCTCTGCACAGAACCGTCCCTTCGGGCAATCTCGCCCAATCAGTTCTTGACAATTTTATACTCTTTTCAGAATGAAGCGAAGTGGGGGTTGTTAAGTAAAAAAAGCGTATTTGTGAATAAGAATGAAAAACGGACATTTCTCCGTTTCTTTGTGCAAAGTTATATCAAATTCTTGGAACATACAAATTTTTTACCTATTTTTGCATAAATTTTTGTTCACTAAGCTATTGATTTCTCGTTTATGGCTGCAGTAAATGCAATTCTTCAAGTAGAAAACCTCACCCGAAGAGTGGGTGACCGCACGCTCTTCTCCGACATCTCCTTTGGCATCTCCGAAGGTCAGCGTGTAGGGCTTATTGCCCAGAACGGCACGGGCAAGACCACCCTTCTCAACATCCTTGGCGACAGGGATTCTGCCGATTCCGGTTCCGTCGTCTGGCGTGGTGGTGTCAAGGTGGGCTATCTTGAGCAGGAGCCTAAATTCCCGATGCAGCTCACCGTGCTGCAAGCCTGTATGCGGGGCATGGACCCCGAAAAGGAATGGGCCTACGAGACGCGCTGCAAGCAGATTCTCGGCAAGCTCAACATCCACAACCAGGACCAACCCCTCTCGCAACTCTCTGGCGGTCAACTCAAGCGTGTGGCATTGGCAGCCGTGCTCATCAGCGAACCCGATTTTCTCATTCTTGACGAGCCCACCAACCACCTCGACCTTGGCATGATAGAGTGGTTGGAGTCTTATTTGGGTCGCTCGTCCATGACCCTGCTCATGGTCACGCACGATCGTTATTTTCTCGACCGCGTCTGCAATGTCATTCTTGAGATGGACGACCACACGCTCTATCCCTACCACGGCAACTATGCCTATTATCTCGAAAAGCGTCAGGAACGCATCGATGCCACGAATGCCATGATTGCGCGCGCCAACAATCTCTATCGCACCGAACTCGAGTGGATGCGTCGTATGCCCCAGGCGCGAGGACACAAGGCACGCTACCGCGAAGAGGCATTCTACGACCTCGAGAAGGTGGCGAAGCGACGCATACAAGAGGATCAGGTCAAGCTGGAGATGAAGTCTGCCTACATCGGCAGCAAAATCTTCGAGGCACAATACGTGAGCAAGCGTTTTGGCGATCGCGTCATCCTCAAGGATTTCTACTACAACTTCTCGCGTTATGAGAAGATGGGCATCGTGGGCGAGAATGGCACCGGAAAAAGCACCTTTCTGAAACTACTCCTCGGTCAGCACCAACCCGATGCCGGTCGGTTCGTCATTGGCGAAACCGTCCGTTTCGGCTATTTCTCTCAGGAGGGCATGCTGTTTGACGAGCAGATGAAGGTCATCGATGTGGTGCGTCGTGTTGCCGAATATGTCGATCTGGGCGGCGGGCGCAAGCTTAGTGCCATGCAGTTTCTGCAGCACTTCATGTTCTCTCCCCTCCAGCAGCAGAACTACGTCTACAAACTCTCGGGCGGCGAGAAGCGGCGCCTCTATCTCTGCACCGTCTTGATGCAAGCCCCCAACTTCTTGGTGCTCGACGAGCCTACCAACGACCTCGACATCGTCACCCTTCAGGTGCTTGAGGAGTATCTGCGCTCCTTTGCCGGTTGCGTCATCGTGGTCAGCCACGACCGCTATTTCATGGACAAGGTGGTCGATCACCTGCTCGTCTTTCGTGGTCAGGGCGAGGTCAAGGACTTCCCCGGCAACTACACCCAGTTTCGCGATTATGAGAAGGAGCAGAGCAAGGAGCAAGCGAAGCCGCAGGATGCCAAGCAGAACAAATCTGCCGACACCAAACCGGCATCCTCGTCTGCCAAACCTCGTTTGGGCGAACAGAAACGCAGGCTCTCCTTCAAGGAGAAGCAAGAATACGAACAACTGTCGAAAGACATAGAGGCGCTGGAGGCAGAGAAATGCCAAATCGAGGAGGCACTCTCCAGCGGCGCCATCTCAGTGGACGAGATCACCCGCATGAGCAAGCGCTTGCCTGCCCTCAGCGAGGAGCTCGACGAGAAGTCGTTTCGTTGGCTCGAACTCGACGAGCTCCGATAGGCTGAAGACTACCAGTGGTTCGTCACGTTGCTCAATTCGCGGAAGTCAGAGGGCAGGTGTCCCGTCTGCCGCTTGAAGAGTTTGACGAAATAGGAGGGGTCGTCATAGCCTAACTCAAAGGCAATCTCCTTGATCATCATGGTCGAATAGCGCACCATGCGCTTTGCCTCAAGGATGATGCGGTCGTTGATGAAGGCGAGTGGCGACTTCTTCGAGCATTCGTTCACGCACTTGTTGAGCGTGCGCACAGCCACGTTGAGGCGGTCGGCATATTCCTGCACAGAGTGCAAGCGGGTGAATTCCTTTTCAACGAGACGTCTGAATTGCACAAACAGCTGGTGTGACGGTTTCAGGCTGTCGAGGTGCATGGTGTGCTCTTGTGTGCCGTGGCGCTGAATCATGACCAGCAGGATGCACAAGAACGATCGGAGGATTTCGATGTTGCCAAATTCCTTTCCGCGCAACGCCTCGAGCTCCATCTGGCGCACTAGGATGCTGAGGTTCTCTGCCGTATGCTCGTCGATGTTGTAGAAGGGAGCCGTGTCGAAGGTGTGGAAGGCATTGTACTTGAGCATGGTGCTTCCGATGTCCTGAGGGCCGGCTGCGGATTCGCGCAAGAAGTCCGTACACATCTTGATGGTGAGCCCTTTGTAGTCGCAGATGCCCTTTTCCTTGTCCACATGCTCGTCGAAGTGGTGGATCTGACCGGGCGAGAGAAAGAAGATGGTGTTGGGCTTGACGTCGTATTCGATGAAGTCAACAATATGTTTGCCCTCTCCCTCCTGAAACCAAAGTATTTCATAGAAAGAGTGGACGTGAGGCGAACAGTCGTTGATTTCGCTCGTCATGAGGAAGTCTGGCATGTGTTCGACGATAAAACCATTGCCAGTGGGTGCTGCACATACGGTGTTGTACCTTAGATTCAGATCATCAGTCATAGTGGTAGATTAGTTTAGCTTTTGGGGTTGCGTTTCGTTTCGCTTCACAAAGTTAAGCAAAATAGGCGTAAACTCAGCATAAAACAGCAAATAAAATGCTTTGTAAGCAAAAAATGTTTATCTTTGCACTTGAAAAAACACTTGACAATGACCAAACATACGCCCGAACTACAGTTTTTCAGCATCGTTGAACATAGCGAGCGTCGCGTGCAACTCATCGAAGAAGCCCATGTCCATGCCGGCTTCCCCTCGCCCGTCGAGGATGCCTACATGAGTCAGCCCATCGACCTGAACAAGGAACTCGTGGACTCTCCAGCCACCACCTTTCTGGTCAAGGTCGTAGGCAACTCCATGATCGACGAAGGCATCGACCAGGGCGATATGCTCGTCGTGGATCGGTCGCGCTTCTCCACCGAGAAGAACATCTCTGTCTGCATGCTCGATGGGGAGTTCTGCCTCAAGCGCATTGTGCAGCGCGAAGGTCGCATCTTCCTCCTTTCGGGCAACAAGGACTATCCCCCCATTGAGGTTCAAGACGAAACTGAGTTGCGTGTCTGGGGTGTCGTGACGTGGGTGATGAAGAAGAAAGCATGATCATCCACATCGACTGCAATACGTTCTATGTCAGCTGCGAAATCTCGTTGCGACCCGACCTGCTGGGCAAACCCGTTGTGGTGGCCAACTGCAACGAGGCAGGCGGTGGTGTCATCCTGGCGCTCAACAAGGAGGCTAAGTCACTTGGCTTGAAGCGCGGCATTCCGGTGTTTCAGGTCAGAGACCTGCTCGAAAAGCATCGCGTTGCCGTCTTTCCCGCCAATCTTCCTAAGTATGTCGACATCTCCCGACGCCTGATGCAGGTGGTGCGCGACCAAGAGATTGTTCTTCATTTTCAGCAATACTCCGTAGATGAGTTCTTTGGCGAACTGCCCGTCGACGATGCGCAGCAGCTGCGTCGCTACGCCCTCAAGGTGAAGCAACACATCGAGCACTGCACCGGCATTCCTGTCAGTTGCGGCATCTCCGCCACCTACACTTTGGCGAAGGTGGCCACCTGGTATGCCAAACACTATCAGGGCTATCAGGGGGTCTGCGTGTTGCTGCAGGAGAACTACGAAAAAGCACTGCGTGGCATCCCCATTACCGATGTTTGGGGCATTGGACGTCGCACGGCACCGAGGATGGAGGAAATGGCAATCCACACGGCTTTCGACTTCATACAGAAACCTGCCTTCGTGGTGAAGCAACGCTTCAAGGTGACAGGCCTTCGCACCTGGCAGGAACTGCAGGGCACACGGTGCATCACCATCGAGTCGCCTGCCTTGCAGCGTACCATGATGCATAGCCGCACCTTCACCTACATGACGAGCGACCGCCAGCAACTGCGCACCTGCATCAGCAACTATGCCGTTGCCGTGGCACGCAAGTTGCGCGACCAGCACAGTGTCTGTCTTTCCGTCGGCGTCTTCATCTCTACCAATTCCCATCGCGAGGACCTCGAACAATATGGCATGTCTGCCTCCACGCGCCTCTCTGTGGCAACTGCCGACACTGCCCTCATCACGAAAGCCGCACTTGAGGTCTTCGAGCGCATCTTCCGCCCGGGCTATCACTACAAGAAGGCGGGCGTCGTGCTTCTGGAGATCACCTCCGATGAGGCGATACAGCTTGACCTCTTCGACTCGCCCAACCACGACATCCAGAAGTCGCGCAAACTCATGGAGACCATGGATGCCCTCAACCGCAAATACGGCATGGACAGCGTCCGCCTGGCGTCGCAGGGCTTCGAAACCACCACCCCCAATCTCACCAATTTCCAACCCCTCAGGAATGAGACCACCAACATCAACGACATCATTGAGGTCAAATGATCGGTCGGAAAGTAGGTGATGCCGCCCCCCGTACAGATCTGTCTTGTGCCAGCTGCGCGAGCGACATACTACAACTTTTCGGTTCCCGCTGCAGAACTTTTCAGTTTCTGCTGCAGAAACTGTCGGTTTCTGCAGCAGAAATTTTGAGTTTCTGCAGCAGAAACTTTTTTTTCTTGCAGCAGAAACTAAACAGGTGGTATAAAATTGTCAAAAGTCAACAGAACAACACACATCACTGCCCAACAGACCACTGCCAAGCAAGAGCCTCTCTCTACTCCGTCAGTTGGCTTCGTTTGCCGCCCTCAGGATGAGTGTGGTGGCACCGATGGTGATGATGTCGCCATCGGAGAGTCGGATGCGATCCTGGTCGCGCAAGATGTTATTCATGAAGAACGTGCCGGTTCCGGAGGGTGCATCGCGCAAGAGATACTGCAGCTTGCCCTGCTTGTTGCGCTGCACGCGAATGATGCAATGTCGCGTGTCGATGCTGGGGTCGACCGTATCGATGGGGGTGTTGATGTTGGTGCCCAACACCTTTCGCCCTATCACATTGTCGCCCATGCGAAGTGGCAACACCTGTTTGAAGTGGAACACATTCTCCACAACCACGATGCTGCCCTGCTCCTCGTCGTGCTCTCGCTCGTCGAGCACTTCTTCTTTCTGTGTGGCACGCAGTTTGGATACACCGAGGCGTATGGCAAACTGTTTACTACAGTGTTCACACTGAAAGACCAACTGCTGACCATCGGTATATTGTGTTTCATCGAAGGTGATGAAACGATCGCATTTCGGACAACGTACACGCTTCATAGGTTCTTACTTCTTCAGGAGCCAAGCACTAATAAGGTCGGGATGCTCTGCCTTGAGCTTTGCCATTGCGGCGCGGCAGTCAGCCTCGTTCTTGAAGCCATCCACCACAACTCTTCGCATATTGTCCTTCACAAAGAGTGAGGCATTCACCCCATTCTTGTTTTGCTTTTCAATGAAATTCTTTGCATTCGCCTCCGAGATGCTGCTTGCCAAAACAATGCAATAACCCTCTTGAGACGACACATTTGCAGCTGAAGCTGGTTTGGCAACGGGAGCCGAAGCTGCTGCGGGTGAAGCAGGTTTAGCAACGGGGGCTGGAGCCGCTGTGGGTGAAGGTTTAGCAACGGGGGGTGGAGCTGCAGGTTGAGAGACAGCTGTAGGTATATCGAGAGAGGTTGTGGGTGCGTTCTCTGGAAGTGCGCTCAGGTCGAAGCCCTCGTTGATTGCTTCATGCGTGTAGTCGACCAAAATGGAATCAGAGAGAGGAACTGCGTTCTCTTCTGGCAGATCGTCCACATAGTAGAACGAAGCATCTAACTGCTTTTGTGGCACCATGTCGGGCTGCATAAAGATGTTGGCGGTTGCCATCTGCTCCGACCGACCGCTTGTGCGCGTTGGGTTCACCACGAAGAAGAGCGCCAACGATGCTGCCACAGCCATTGAGTATTTCACCACACTTCGGTGGATGCGAAGTACGAAATGCTTTTGCTCTGTTGGAGCCGAAACAGCGCGCCCGGTGCTACTTGGGGCAGCACTCTGCATCGTCTGCATCTCGCAGGGTTGTGGGTCTTGGGGCGCCTCTTCTTGCATTTGCCAAGTATGCTCGAAGATAGATGCAATCTTATCCACGCTGAGCGCGTCGAGACCATAGTAATAAGGCGTGGAAATGCCGCACTCGCATGAAGCCATCGTGATGCTTGCGTCATCCTCCAGCGTGAACACACCGAAGGAGCCGAAGTCTACTGTGCCTTGGGTGATGAGTGTCTTATGAAACTCGTTAACCATCGCCTGGCAGCGTTCCTGAGCCTTTTCGGGACTGAGTCGGTAGAGTTGTGCTACCGACTTGATAAAGACATGCTGGGTGTCCTCCTTCGTGGCGTTCGAGAAATAGACATTGCGAACGGGAGGAAGGAAGATACTCTCAGTGTCGACCCAACGCGCTGGAGTGAGCCTCGAGGTGAATTCTCCTAATCCGGGAACAATCACTCGATTATACGAGAGTAGAAGGTACTCTATGTTGGAAACAAGTTCGTTCATCATCGGTTATAGTGGGTTCTTTGTGCGGCAAAGTTACACAATATTTTCGTTTTCGCCAACATTTAAACTTGTTTTTTTTGAATGCTTTCTTCGGCGATTGTTTCTCTTCTTTTGATTTTGAACAGTTTGTGGATTCACCTTTTCTTGAGTCTCTGGAGTTTCGTTTTTCCCCTTCGTGGTGGCTCCCTTTGGAGCTCTTTTTCCTGTTTCTTGCTTGGCTTGTTTCTTACTTTTTGCACGCCCATTGCCAGCGCCCGACTTACGGCTGTTGGACTTTGCCTTCCCTGATTTGCCCGTATATGCAGGTGCTTCGCCCAAGGCTTCGGGCATTTCCTCCTTCGTGACGTCCTTTTCGAGGAAACGCTCGATCTGGCGGAAGGCAGGCTGGTCCTTCTCTGAGATGAGGGTGATGGCTTGGCCTTCTGCTCCGGCGCGCGCGGTGCGTCCGATGCGGTGAACATAGTCTTCTGCATCGTGTGGCACGTCGTAGTTGATGACCATTCGTATGTCATCAATGTCTATGCCACGAGAGACAATGTCGGTGGCAATGAGGATGTCCACCTGTCCAGACTTGAAGTTGCGCATCACCTCATCACGTTGTTGTTGCATGAGGTCGCTGTGCATGGCTTCGCAGTTGTAGCCTTTTCTGCGCAGCGAGATGTTGATGTCTTTCACCTTGAGTTTCGACCCGGCAAAGATGATGACGCGCTTCGGTTCGTTCTGGGTGAAGATGTGGTCGAGGAGTTTTAGTTTTTGCGGTTCGTAGCAGACGAATGCCGACTGGTGGATGCCATCGGCAGGCTTGCTGACTGCGAGTTTGACCTGGACGGGATCGTGCAGAATGTTCTTGGCGAGCTTGATGATTTCGTCGGGCATGGTTGCACTGAACATAATCGTCTGGTGGTCTTCTGGAAGTTGGCGCGCAATGGTCATGATGTCGTCGCAGAATCCCATGTCGAGCATTCTGTCAGCCTCATCCAAAATGAAGAATGATACGCGCGAGAGGTCGAGATTGTCGAGTGAGAGGTGGCTTATGAGTCTGCCCGGCGTAGCGATGATGATGTTAGCCCCCGTCTTGAAACTGCGCTTCTCCTGCTCATAGCGTATGCCGTCGTTGCCTCCGTATACAGCAAGACTGCTGAGCCCTGGGGTGTAGTAGGCAAATCCCTGCATGGCTTGGTCGATTTGCTGAGCCAGTTCGCGGGTGGGACTCATGATGACGCAGTTGACGGCATCCTCAGGGAATCCACCATCGTCGAGCAGGCTGAGCACGGGCAGCAGATAGGCAGCCGTTTTGCCTGTACCGGTCTGCGCCACGCCTATGATGTCGCGACGTTCGAGGATGGGAGGTATGGCATGCTCTTGGATAGGTGTGCAAGAGGTGAAGTTCATGTCGTCGAGTGCGTCGAGAATGTTGTCGTTGAGGTCTAAATCGTAGAAATCCATATATTAGGGTTGTTGTCGGAGGAGTATGTGATACTGAAAATGTGCTTTAATGAGAAACAGATGCTTAGGAAGCAACGAGTTGCGTCATGGCTCTATCTCGGTGCTTTCTTGTAGAGGTAGAAGGCGATGAACACGAACACGATATTGGGCAGCCATGCTGAGAGCATGGGCGGCCATCCTGCATTCAGACTGAAGGTGGCAGAGATGGTTTGGAAGAGGATGTAGCCAGCCGAGAGTGCGAGACCGGTGCCGAGGGCACGTCCCATGCCGTTCTTGCGCTTTCGTGCAGACAGTGTGAGCCCGATGATGGACATGATGAAGGCTGCGAATGGGTTGGCAAAGCGTTTGTGGTATTCGATCTCGAACTGCGCTACCTTGCCGTTTCCTCTGATTCTTTGTTTGTCGATTTGGTCAAGCAGTTCGGCATTGGTCATCGACTGTTCCATGTAGCGCGTCGAGATGAAGTCGCGTGGTTCCATGATGATGACCGAATCGAGGCTGTAGTGGTGTGTTATGATTTCGCGATTGGTGTGCATATCGCGAATGGTGACGTTGTTGATGTGCCAATGATACTTTTCGTTGCACAGCGTGTCGTAGGTCAGGCTATTTGCTGTGAGGTGCGACACGAGTTTCTTGTTGTGAAACTTGTCAAGGGAGAAATGGTAGCCCGTCTTGTAGTTGTCGTCGTAGTGCTCGATGTAGGCAATGACGCCCGTGTCGACTTGCATTTGGATGTTGTCGGCATAGGCAGGTTTCTTTTTGCGCTTGTACTGATCCTCAAATTCGAGTCGCTTCACACTGCCTCGCGGTATGACTTCACTGCCCAGATAGAAGGTAATGGCAGCAATGAGCGCCGACCCAATCATGTAGGGTCGCATGATGCGAACGAACTTCACGCCTGCTGCCTGCATGGCAATGATTTCGCTGTTGCTTGCCAGCTTTGTGGTGAAAAAGATGACGCTCAGGAAGATGAAGAGCGAGGAGAAGAGGTTGGCGTAGTAGGGGATAAAGTTGAGATAGTAGCTGACGATTTCTCTCCAGGGGGCGTGGTTGGTGGTGAATTTGTCGATGTTCTCGTTGTAGTCAAAGACAACGGCAATGCTGATGATGAGCACAATGGAGAAAAAATAGGTGCCCAAAAACTTGCCGATGAGATAGCGATCCAATCGGTTGAGTAGTTTTGGGAATTTGATATGTTGCCACCTAATGCGTTTCATCTATGCTAAGAAAAGGGGTTCTGTAGTGCTTGTTTGTTCCTGTTAAAAACAAGTTGGCGTGTGTGCTTGCGTCTATATATTATATATATAGTGTATGGTGGGGGGGTGGGGGGGGAGAAGCCGTCTGTCAAGCGAGTGGTGAGAGGGGGGACGGTGGTGCTTAGAGCCGCTGCGAGACTTTCTTCACCATGACATCCTTCCACGAGCGGAAGTCGCCTGCCACGATGTGCTTGCGCGCTTCGCCCACGAGCCAGAGGTAGAAGCTGAGGTTGTGGGTGCTGGCAAGTTCGAGTGCCAAGAGTTCCTGAGCCTTGAAAAGATGATGGACATAGGCTTTGGTGTAGAAGTGGTCGATGGAGGCAGAGCCGCAAGGGTCGAGTGGCGAGAAGTCGTCTGCCCACTTTCGGTTGCGGAGATTCACCGTTCCCTCTGCTGTGAAGATCATTCCGTTTCTTCCGTTTCGGGTGGGCATGACGCAGTCAAACATGTCGATGCCGCGCGCGATGCCTTCGAGCAGATTGGCAGGTGTGCCGACGCCCATCAGATAGCGTGGTTTGTTCTTTGGCAGCACTTCGTTGACCACTTCGACCATCTCATACATCACATCGGTGGGTTCGCCCACGGCAAGGCCACCGATGGCATTGCCCTCGCACTGCTTCTCTGCCACCATCTCGGCAGCCTGACGACGCAGTTCTGGGAAGGTGCAGCCCTGAACGATGGGAAAGAGCGACTGGTGGTAGCCATACAGAGGTTCCGTCTCGCTGAAACGCTTGATGCAACGGTCTAGCCAGCGCATGGTCAGTCCGAGGCTCTTCTTGGCATAGGAGAAGTCGCTCGTGCCGGGTGGGCATTCGTCCAGTGCCATCATGATGTCGGCACCGATGGAGCGTTCGATGTCCATAACGCCTTCTGGCGTGAAGATGTGTTTCGACCCATCGATGTGGCTGCGAAACTCGCACCCCTCCTCGCGGAGCTTACGGATGCCAGTGAGCGAAAAGACCTGAAAGCCACCGCTGTCGGTCAGTATGGGGCGATCCCATCCGTTGAACTTGTGTAAGCCGCCTGCCTGCTCCAGCACATGCGTGCCAGGGCGCAGGTAGAGGTGGTAGGTGTTGCCCAGGATGATTTGCGCTTTCACCTCTTCTTTGAGGTCGCGCATGAGCACACCCTTTACGGTGCCGGCTGTGCCTACCGGCATGAAGATGGGGGTCTGAATGGAGCCGTGGTCGGTGGTGAGCACACCGGCTCTTGCCTCCGATTGTGGGTCGGTATGTTGCAGTTCGAAGGTCATGATTCTTTCTTTTCTTCGTCGTAAGTGAATTGTATGGCATTGTCCACCTTCTGCTTGAGCAGAGCGAAGTTGAGCACATCCTGAACGGTGTCGACATAGTGGAAGGTGACGCCATCGAGATACATCTGAGGTATTTCTTCGATGTCCTTGCTGTTCTCCTGGCAGATGAGAATGTCGGTGATGCCGGCACGCTTGGCAGCAAGAATCTTCTCCTTGATGCCGCCCACGGGCAGCACTTTGCCGCGCAGCGTGATCTCGCCAGTCATGGCAACACGTTGGCGCACCTTGCGCTGTGTGAGCGCCGATGCCAATGAGGTGGCCATGGTGACACCTGCCGATGGCCCGTCCTTGGGGACAGCGCCTTCGGGCACATGTATGTGTATGTTGTAGTTGTCAAAGATGCGCATGTCTATCTTGAGCGCGTCGGCATGTGCCTTGATATACTCGAGCGCCAGCACGGCAGACTCCTTCATCACGTCGCCGAGATTTCCCGTAAGCGTCAGTTTGCCTCCCTTGCCGCGGCTGAGGCTCGTTTCGATGAAGAGTATCTCGCCGCCAACGCTTGTCCATGCCAGTCCGGTCACCACGCCTGCACTGCCATTGCCTTGGTAGCGATCGCGGTTGTAGGGCGGTTTGCCAAGCAGGTCTACCAGATGAGCGGGCGTGATGGATGTCACGCTTGTTGCCTCTTCGCGTGCCAGCTTCAGCGCAATCTTGCGGAAGATTTTTCCTATCTGCTTCTCGAGACTGCGCACACCGCTCTCGCGTGTGTAGTCCTCGATGATGCGTTCGAGCGCAGCCTTCGTGATCTTCACATCCTTGTGGGCTGCGAGTCCGTTCTCCTCTTTTTGTTTGGGCACGAGGTGCTTGCGGGCAATCTCGATTTTCTCTTCCGTGATGTATCCGCTCACCTCTATGAGTTCCATGCGGTCGAGCAGCGGTTGAGGGATGGTGTTGATGTTGTTGGCTGTGGCGATGAACATCACCTTCGAAAGGTCGTAGTCGAGGTCGAGATAGTTGTCGTGAAAGGCACTGTTCTGCTCAGGGTCGAGCACCTCAAGCAGGGCTGAGGCTGGGTCGCCATGCACGGCAGTCTGCGTCACCTTGTCTATCTCGTCGAGAATGAAGACGGGGTTGGACGATCCTGCCTTGATGATGCTCTTGATGACACGACCTGGCATGGCACCGATGTAGGTGCGGCGATGGCCACGTATCTCTGCTTCGTCGTGAAGTCCGCCCAACGACATGCGCACGTATTTGCGCTTGAGACTCTCTGCTATGCTCTTGCCCAACGACGTCTTGCCCACACCCGGAGGACCATACAGACAGATGATGGGGCTCTTGAGGTCGTTGCGCAGCTTTAGCACTGCCAAGTGCTCAAGGATGCGCTCCTTGACCTTCTCCATGCCATAGTGGTCGCGGTTGAGTGTTTTCTCGGCTGCGGGGATGTTCAGGTGGTCGCTGGTGTAGGTGAGCCAAGGCAACTGCAGGATGGTCTGCAAATAGGAGAGCTGCACGTTGTAGTCGGGCGACTGCGGGTTGATGCGCTCCAGCTTGCTCAGTTCTTTGGCAAATGCTTCTTCTATTTCCTTGGGCCACACCTTTTCTTTGGCTTGTTCGCGCAGGGTGCTTCCGTCCTTTTCTGCATCGGTGACATTGCCGAGTTCGCGCTGTATGTTGCGCAACTGCTGGTGGAGGAAGTACTCGCGCTGTTGGTCGTCGAGGTCTGCCTGTGTTTTGTTTTTGAGTTTTGTGCGCAAGTCTGATATCTGAAGCTCGAAGCTCATGAGTTTCATGAGTTGGATGGTGCGCTCCAATACGTTGCCTTGGCGCAGCATCTCCATTTTATGGGCAATGGAGAAGGGGTAGATGGTGCAGAGGAAGTTGACGAAGAAGTGGTCGTTCTGGATGTTGTTGATGGCATACTTTGCCTCGTCGGTCATCTGCTCTGCCGCGCCAAACAACTGCTTGGCGCGCTTGTGGCAATCCTCCATCAGCATGCGGAACTGCAGTTCCTCCTTTTCCGATGTGGGAAAGGTGTCTGCCAGTTTCGTCACACCGACTTGCATGGCAGGCCGCATAGACACGATCCGCTGCAGACGCAGTCGGCATAGTGCTTGCAGGATGACAGTTGGGTTTTGGCCAGGTATGTCGATCACCCGAGCAATACGCGCCATGACACCCACATCAAAGAGGTCCTGCATGAGGGGCGCTTCGGTGTCGGGATTTCGCTGGCAGAACACGGCAATCAGACCGTTCGTCTTCTCTGTCATGCGCAGTGCCTTGAGCGAACTCTTACGTGTGATGGAGATGGGGGTCATCACACTGGGGAAGAGCGTCATGTTGCGCAGAGGGAGAAGTGGCAAGCATTCGGGTGCATCAATCTCCGTGAGTTCCTGCACGTCGCCTTCAAAGTCTGCAATGAAATTCACATTTATGCCGTTGTCGTCATTTGTCATATCTGGCTCTGATTTTGGGTGGATAATTATCGTAATATACACAAAACGGCTGCAAAGTTACACATTTTTTTTGCTATTCTTGCCCTTAGGGTTGAACATTTTGTGCTTTTTTTGTACATTTGCCCTCTCAAAGCAAGAAGTTGCGTATGTCGAACAGCTATTTTGACTTCAAAAAATTCCGTGTACGTCACGACCGATGCGCCCAAAAGGTGGGCACCGACGGGGCATTGCTCGGTGCCTGGGCTGCATTGCCTGGTGGGCAGCAGCCCAACATACTGGATGTCGGGACGGGCAGCGGACTCATCGCTCTGATGATGGCGCAAAGGTGCCCCATCGCATCAGTGACAGCACTCGATATTGAGGAGGCAAGCG
>JAGHUD010000013.1 GCA_018065005.1 Candidatus Physcousia equi | reverse complement strand
TTTATATATATATAGGGATGGCATGTCTGGCGTAATTATTTCTTCTCCTTGAGGAGGTCGCGAATCTCGGTGAGCAGTTTCTCCTCAGCGCTGGGTTCGGGAGCGGGAGCGGGAGCAGCGGGTTCTTCTTGCTTCTTCTTGGTGAGTTTGGTGATGAACTTGACCATGCAGAAGATGCAGAGCGCGATGATGAGAAAATCGATAATGTCCTGCACGAAGGCGCCGTAGTTGAGCGTAACGGCAGGCACGGCTTCGGTGACCACCTCGCCAGCTTCGTTGGTGACAGCGTCTACGCCGTCCTTGATGGTGACGCTGAGGTCGCTGAAGTTAACGCCACCGGTGAGTACACCAATGGGAGGCATGATAATGTTGTTGACGATACTGGTAACAATCTTTCCGAAGGCACCGCCGATGATGACACCGACTGCCATGTCCACCACATTGCCTTTGAGGGCAAATGCTTTGAAGTCTTCAATAAATTTCATGACTATTTTCGATAAAAATTAAAAAAAAATGTTTTTAACGATGCAAAATTAAAAATAAAATTGTAAATTTGCACACAAATAGAAAAAAAGATGAACAAAAACATGCAAATTTGGTTCATTTTCGCCCTTTTCCTGCTTCTTGTGGTTGCCTGCAAGAGTGCACATTATTGTAATTGCGGGTAAGGGAAAAGACGAAGAAAGGGTACAGGACAACACAAACGACAAGACACACAAAGCAATCAGTGATTTAATAACTCTATACATTTAACCCATTAAACTTAGAAAAACCAATGGCAACAAAAGTAGCTATCAACGGTTTCGGCCGTATCGGTCGCCTCGCTTTCCGTCAGATGTTCGAGGCTGAAGGTTATGAAGTAGTAGCAATCAACGACCTCACCAGCCCCAAGATGCTGGCTCACCTCCTCAAGTATGACACCGCTCAGGGTGGCTTCGCTGGCAAGTTCGGCGAGGGCAAGCACACTGTAGAGGCTACCGACAACAGCATCATCGTTGACGGTAAGGAGATCACCTTCTACGCTATGCCCAACGCAGCAGAGCTCCCCTGGGGTCAGCTCGACGTAGACGTAGTGCTCGAGTGCACCGGTTTCTACACCTCTAAGGCAAAGGCAGAGGCACACATCCAGGCTGGTGCCAAGAAGGTTGTTATCTCTGCTCCCGCAGGCAAAGATCTGCCCACCATCGTTTACAACGTAAACCACAACACCCTGACCAAGGAAGACAAGGTGATCTCTGCAGCTTCTTGCACCACCAACTGTCTGGCTCCCATGGCTGCTGCTCTCCACGCTTACGCTCCCATCCAGAGCGGTATCATGAGCACCATCCACGCCTACACCGGCGACCAGATGATCCTCGATGGTCCTCAGCGCAAGGGTGACCTCCGTCGTAGCCGCGCAGGTGCTCAGAACATCGTTCCCAACAGCACGGGTGCTGCTAAGGCTATCGGCCTCGTTATCCCCGAGCTGAACGGCAAGCTCATCGGTTCTGCACAGCGCATCCCCACCCCCACCGGTTCTACCACCATCTTGGTTGCCGTTGTGAAGGGTAAGGACATCACCAAGGAAGGCATCAACGCTGCCATGAAGGCTGCTCAGACCGAGTCTTACGGCTACACCGAGGACGAGATCGTTTCAAGCGACATCATCGGCATGAAGTACGGTTCACTCTTCGACGCAACTCAGACTATGGTTGCTAAGATCGACGAGGACACCTATCAGGTACAGGTTGTTTCTTGGTATGACAACGAGAACAGCTACCCCTCACAGATGGTTCGCACCATCAAGTACTTCAACGAGAACTGCTAATCGGCTTCTCGCCTGAAGGTCCTCTGCATGGAGGACAACTTGAGGCTAACAGAAAAAGGTCGCCCGGACAATGTCCGAGCGACCTTATTTCTTTTTTTGCTGTTTTGTGCGAGGGGGGGCTTAGTACATAATACACCCTGAAAATGTCAGGTCAGGGTGCTCTTTGCCTCTGCGGCTCTTTTCACGATGGCTTCGACTTTTTCCTCGATGGGTAGTGTGGCGTCGATCCACTCGATGTGGGTGCCTCGCTGCTCCATACCTCTGAACCAGGTCATCTGTCGCTTGGCAAACTGATGGATGGCGATCTCGAGTTGGCGCAGCATCTCGTCGTAGCTGAGTTGGCCGATGAGATACAAGGTGACGAACTTATACTCCAAGCCGTAGCGTATCAGACGGTCGGGCGTGACTTGGGTGAGCAAGGTGCGCACCTCGTCGACCATGCCTTCCTCCATGCGTGCATAGAGGCGATCGGTGATGCGCTGACGGCGCAGTTCACGACTGATTTCGAGTCCGATGGTGAGACTCGTGTAGTGAGGGATGCCGACGGAACCCAGTTCGTAGGCTTTGAGCACCGACTCAATGTAGAGCCCAGTGCCGCCGCACAGGATGGGCAGTTTGCCTCGTGCCTTGATGTCCATATAGGCTTTCATAAACTCACACTGAAACTCATAGACGTTGAAGCGGTAGCCGCAGTCGCGGATGTCGATGAGGTGGTAGGGCACTTCGGTGGTGTGGGTGGCTCCGGTGGCGGGGTCGGTCTCGGTGATGTGGTAGTCCTTGAGGTCCTTGCCGCTTCCGATGGTCATGCCTCGATAGAGTTGGCGGCTGTCAGCACTGATCACCTCGCCATCCAAACGCTTGGCGAGGTGGGCTGCCACGGTGGTCTTGCCACATGCCGTGGGTCCGAGTATGGTGATGAGGTCGTAAGACATTATTCTATTCTAATTATTGAAAGCAGCCAACTGTGAAGACCGAAGGGCTCGGCAAAGCCAACTATGAACTATGAACTATGAACTATGAACTATGAACTATGTTGACCGAAGGGATCGGCTGAGTCAACTATGAACTATGAACTATGAACTATGAACTATGAACTATGAACTATGAACTATGGACTAAGTAAGCTTACCCAAACTTGCTCACCGTCTCCAGGGCAGCCATGTCCATGAGCTTGATCTTGCGTCCGTCGATGGCTATGAGTTTTTCCTGGGCGAAGGCGCTGAGCGTGCGTATGGCGTTGCTGGTTGTCATGTTTGACATGTTTGCCATGTCCTCACGCGAGAGGTAGATGCTCAGCGTGCAGCCGTCCTCCTCCAGTCCGTAGGTGTCGCGCAGAAAGATGAGGGCCTCAGCCAGACGGCCGCGCACGTGCTTTTGCGTGAGGTTGACGGTGCGCTCGTTGGCACTGCCCAGGCGTTGGGAGAGTTCCTGAATGAAGAACCAGGCGAGCGAAGCATTCTGTTGGATGATCCGCGTGAGCAGGATGAGGGGAATGCGCACGATGACAGTGGGCTCGAGGGCGGCTGCCGAAGAGCTGTAGGAGACACCGCTGAAGTAGGCTCGATAGCCAGAATAAGAGGTGGGCTTGAGGACGCGAATGAGCTGACTGCGCCCACTCACGCCGTCCTTGCATATCTTCAGCTTGCCACTCACCACACAGATGAGGTCGTGCGGCTGGTCGCCGTCTCGATACGCATAGGCGTTTTTGGACAACGTCTGCACTTTGGCGTGCTCGAGCAACTCGGTGCGCTCGCTATCGGTGAGCAGGTCAAGAATGTCGGAGAGCTTGTCCTTGACCTCGCTGACTAAAATCTCTTTTTTTGCCATTTCTGATGTCGCAAAAACGCATTATATGTTTTACGGCACAAAATTACTCTATTTTCCACACACAAGCAAATAAATGTTATGGAAAAATGACAATCTGCAGAAAAAAAACAGTGGAAAAATTTCTCTGTTCCAGAAATGTTTTGTAATTTTGGTGCAAGAAAGGCATACTTACCACAATCGGGAGCACTGGCACTGGCGTAAGACAGTCTGCTCCGGGGGGGCTCAGAAAGGCAGCCTTTGCATGAGAACAGAAATCAGTTAACCTAATAAAAACACATTTTTTCCGACTATGAGTTATTTACGTTTCGACAAGACTCAGATGACGAATCTGGAGGAGACCATCAAAAAGGAAATCCTCAGGAGCAATCGTTCTGGAGCCTATTCGTGCACGACATTGCTCGGCTGCAACACGAGAAAATATCATGGTCTCTTGGTGGTGCCCGTGCCCGAACTTGACGACGAGAACCATGTACTCCTTAGCTCACTCGACGCTACGGTGGTGCAACACGGTGCAGAGTTCAACCTCGGCCTCCATAAGTACCAGGGTAATAACTACAGTCCACGCGGGCATAAATACATCCGCGAGTTCGACAGCCTCAAGGTGCCCACGACGATCTACCGCGTCGGTGGCGTTGTGCTGAAGCGCGAAGAGGTGTTCCAGCATTTCTCGAACCGTGTCATCATCCGCTACACGCTGCTGGAGGCACACAGTGCCACGACACTGCGCCTGCAGCCCTTCTTAGCTTTCCGCAGCGTGCGTGAGTTCACCCACGAGAATGGGGTTGCCAGCCGTGAATACCAAAACGTCAAGAACGGCATCAAGACCTGCATGTATGAAGGCTATCCCGACCTCTTCATGCAGCTGAGCAAAAAGAATGAGTTCATCTTCAACCCCGATTGGTATCGCGGCATCGAATACCCCAAAGAGCAGGAACGCGGCTATGCCGGCAGCGAGGATCTCTACGTGCCTGGCTACTTCGAGTGCACCATCAAGAAGGGTGAAAGCATCATCTTCAGTGCCGGACTGGACGAGGCTGACCCCAAGAAGCTGCCTGAGATTGCAGACTTTGAGGTGAACGTGCGCACGCCGCGCGACAACTTCTACCACAACCTCGTCAACAGTGCCCACCAGTTCATCGTGCAAGAGGGCATGGAGAACTATGTGCTTGCAGGCTACCCCTGGTTCAAGTGCCGCGCACGCGACATGTTCATTGCACTGCCGGGGCTGACCATCACGAATGGCGAATTTGACAAGTTCGAGAAGGTTATGGCTACTGCCGAAAAGGGCATACGCGAGTTTATGGAGGGCGAGCCGCTCAGCGTCAAGATCTACGAGATTGGACAGCCAGACGTGCTCCTTTGGGCGGTCTGGGCAATTCAGCAATACGCAAAGCTCACCGACCTCGAAAGCGTATATAAGAAATATGGACGCCTCGTGCGCGACATCATGCAGTGGATACACCTGGGCAACCACCCCGGACTGCAGGTGAAGGAGAACGGCTTGCTCTACGCGCCCGGCGGACAGGACCGCGCCATCACATGGATGAACAGCCAGGCAAACGGAAAGCCTATCGTGCCGCGCTCGGGCTACATCGTGGAGGTGAATGCGCTGTGGTACAACTGTCTTAAGTTTAGTCAGCAGGTCTGTGCTACCATGAAGGACGAGACGGTGGAGCAGATGCTCGAACAACTCACCAGCAAGGTGAAGACGAGCTTCATCGACACGTTCCTGAACCAGCATGGCTATTTGCTGGACTACGTGGACGGACAGATGATGGACTGGAGCGTTCGCCCCAACATGATCTTCCCCGTTGCCTTCGATTATTCGCCACTCGACCAGAAGCAGAAGAAGTTCATCCTCGACCTCTGCACCAAGGAACTGCTCACACCCAAGGGACTGCGTTCACTCTCGCCCAAGAGCGGTGGCTACAACCCCATGTACACGGGACCCCAGGTGCAGCGCGACTATGCCTACCATCAGGGCACGGCTTGGCCATGGCTGGGCGGTTTCTACATGGAAGCTTGCCTCAAGGTGTATGGCCGCAGCAAGGTGGGATTCGTGGAGCGACAGCTTGTGGGCTACGAGGAAGAACTTTTCTACCACTGCATCGGCACCATCCCGGAACTCTTCGATGGCAATCCTCCGTTCCACGGCCGCGGTGCCATCTCATTTGCGATGAATGTGGCAGAGATTATGCGTGTTGTGAAACTTCTTGATAAGTATAACGAATATTAAATAAGGAGGAATATATCATGAAAGTCTTAATGTTCGGATGGGAATTTCCTCCCAAAATTTATGGTGGTCTTGCTGTTGCTTCCTATGGCATCACTAAGGGACTGAGTCTGCAGGGCGACGTGGAGACAACCTTCTGTATGCCTAAGCCTACGGGAGAAGAAGAGGGCTTCCTCAAGATTATCAATATGAGTCAGGTGCCCGTGGCATGGCGCGATGTGCAGTATGACCACATCAAGCATCGTTTTGTGGGGCATACGGCTGAAGACTACTTCCGCTTCCGCGAGCACATCTATGCCGACTTCAACTACATGCAGGGACTCGACGACATGGGTTGTATCGGTTTTGCTGGCGGCTATCCCGGCAACCTGCACGACGAGATCAACAACTTTTCGATCATCGCCGGTGTGCTTGCCCGCAGCGAAGAGTTCGACCTCATCCATGCCCACGACTGGCTGACCTACCCCGCTGGCGTGCATGCCAAGATGGTGAGCGGCAAGCCTCTCTGCATCCATGTTCACGCTACCGACTTCGACCGCTCGCGCGGCAAGGTGAACCCCACCGTCTACTCCATCGAAAAGAATGGTATGGACCACGCAGACTGCATCATGTGCGTTTCGGAACTCACACGACAGACGGTCATCAACCAGTATCACCAGGATCCGCGCAAGTGCGTGGCTATGCACAATGCGGTGTACCCCCTCAGCGAGGAATACACCAACATCCCCTCTACACGCGACCCAGAGGAGAAGGTGGTCACCTATCTGGGACGCATCACCATGCAGAAGGGGCCTGAATACTTTATCGAGGCTGCCAAGCGTGTGCTCGACCGTACGCACAACATACGCTTCTGCTTTGCAGGATCGGGCGATATGATGAACGCCATGATCAACCTGGCTGCCAGCTACGGCATTGCTGACCGTTGCCACTTCCCCGGATTCCAGCGAGGCAAGCAAGTCTATGAATGCTACAAGCGCAGCGACGTCTTTGTCATGCCCTCCGTGAGTGAGCCTTTCGGCATCGCACCGCTTGAGGCGATGCAGTGCGGCTGCCCCTGTATCATCTCCAAGCAGTCGGGCTGCGGCGAGATTCTGGACAATGTCATCAAGGTGGACTACTGGGACATCGACGCCATGGCAGACGCCATGTATTCTCTCTGCACAAACGAGCAGATGTGGAAACAACTGAGCGAGGAAGGCATCAAGGAGGTGGACCGCATCACCTGGGAAAAGGTGGGTCTGCGCATCCGCGAATGCTACAACCAACTTCTCTCGCGCGGCTGGTTCAACAATGATGAATACCTAAATGCAGTTAAGGACATTAAATAAAACACGATTATGAAAACCATTTGTTTATATTTCGAGATACATCAACCCGTTCATCTCAAACGCTACCGCTTCTTCGACATCGGTGCTGACCACTACTACTATGATGACTACGAAAACGAGCGTGCCATCACCGAAACGGCTGAGCGCAGCTACATACCCGCACTGAAGGCGATGCTGGAAATGACGCAGACTTATGGCAAATACTTCAAGGTGTCTTTCTCGCTCTCTGGCGTGGCAATCGAACTCCTCGAGGACTATGCGCCCGAAGTCATCGATCTGCTGCAGCAACTCAGCCAGACGGGCTGTGTGGAGTTCCTGGCTGAGCCTTATAGCCACGGTCTTTCTTCTATCGCCAACGAAGATGTGTTCCGCAACGAAGTGGAGCGCCAGTCGAAGAAGATCAAGGAGCTCTTCGGACAGACACCCAAGGTGCTGCGCAACAGCAGCCTCATCTACAGCGACGAGATTGGAAACATTGCCGGACAGATGGGCTACAAGGCAATGCTCGCTGAAGGTGCTAAGCACGTGCTCGGATGGAAGTCGCCCCACTTTGTCTACAGTTGCGCTGCAAACCCCAAGGTGAGCTTGCTGCTCCGCGACTACAAACTCTCTGACGACATCTCACTGCGCTTCAACGACAGCAGCTGGAGCGAATACCCACTCATGAGCGACCGCTATGCCGACTGGATTGCACAGCTCCCACAGGAGGAGCAGGTCATCAACATCTTCATGGAGCTCTGCGCACTCGGCATCTTCCAGCCCCTCAGCAGCAACATTCTCGAATTCCTCAAGGCACTGCCTGCAGCGTGCAAGGAGCGTGGCATCGAGTTTGCCACTCCCTCTGAGATTGTTGGCAAGACGAAGGCTGTGGCACCCATGAGCATGCCCGAATACGTCAGCTGGAACGATGAGGAGCGCGACACCTCTTGCTGGCTCGGCAACGGCATGCAGCGTGAGGCGTTTGCCAAACTCTATCAGGAGGCTGGCCGCATCATGGCTTGTCAAGACCGTCGCATCAAGCAAGACTGGGACCGCATCCAGGCAAGCAACAACCTTCGCTACATGACGACGAAACCTATGAGTGTGAATATGATTCGCGGTTTCTACGACAGTCCCTACGATGCGTTCACCAACTACATGAACATTCTGGGTGACTTCATCAAGCGTGTGCAAAACCTCTTCCCCATCGAAGTGGAGAATGACGAACTCAACGGTCTCTACACAACCATTCACAACCTCGGCGAGGAAGTGGCGGTCAAGGAGAAGGAGTTGGCACGACTCAAAGCACGACTGGCGAAACTCGAAGCTTCAAACAGCACTGAGAAGAAGCCTGCTGCCAAGAAAGCAACTGCCCAGAAGGCTGAGCCTGCAGAAAAGAAGGCTGAGTCTGCAGCAGAAAAGCCTGCAGAAAAGAAGGCTGAGCCTGCAGCAGAGAAGCCTGCGGCTAAGAAGGCAACCACCAAGAAGACAACAACGAAGAAGTAATTCGTTCCACACACCATGTTTTACGCACAAGGGCAGATGGGGTTCATCCTCATTTGCCCTTATTTTTTCTGGCGTTTGGCAAACATTTAGTTCTTGCTTGAAAAATCACATCAATGGGGTATTGTACGAACACGAAAAAAGTAGTAACTTTGCAGCCTGAAATTAGATTATACACCCAGAAAAAACTGACAAACTATGAGAAATCTGATTCATCTACTCTTGCTGACGTTCATCGTGTGCAACCACCTCAATGCCCAGCAACACACACCCATGACCTTTGTGGGCGCATCGAGTCTGTCGGTGATGACCACCCGTATCGACAATCCAATCGACACGATAAACTTCACCATGAAGGGCATGACCACGGGCGACATCACACTGCCAGAGCTCAAGGGCATGGCAAACATTCCGTCGTTCACCATCTCCGACGCCACCTTTGAGATGAACGAGAACCACGTGGTGAGCTTTCCCGAACAGACATTCTCCACCACCATCACGGTGGACGGAGCGGAGAAGACCATCACGGGACAGTCGCTCAGCGGAAGTTATGACATGTCGGACAACTCGCTCCGCCTAAACATGGTTTTCCAATATGGCACCATGCCTTTTGCCGTAAGCTACCAGATAGATGCCTTCTACGTGAAACCGGTGACGCAGCGCATCAACGTCGTTGTGGGTGGACAATACGCCTATTCAAACGAAAGCGTCACCTATAAAATAAGGAAGTACGTGGACGGCGAGGTGGAAAAGCTCGATGTTGAGGTGCCCAGTTTCACTCTTGAGGGTACTGTCATAGGTGATCTCAGCTTAGGCAACTACACCGTTAGCGCACTCGTCTTCGACGAAGAGAAGGGGGGCTTCTACCGCGACTATGCCGCCGATGGGCTGATCTTCCACTTCACCGCCAAGCAGGGCGGCAAGACAACGTTTGATGGCGACTACCCCTTCAATACGACCAAAGAGAACAACATCCTCGTTACCTATCGAGACAAGCAGCCCGCATCCATTGTCAACACCTTCCAGATGGGCTCTATGCCTTTCGGCATCGTCTCCACATTCGGTACGGCAGCAACCGCCATCAAGCAAGTGGGCGAAGATGCAGCTACCCACAACACCGTCTACAACCTCTGCGGACAGCGTGTTCATGGCAAGGCGAAGGGTATCTTCCTTGTCAACGGAAAGAAGGTGATGAGAGGAAGATGAAAACTTGGGTCGTGGACTGAGCCCAACACAAAAAATCCTCTCGCTGACGCAGACCCACGTGAGAACCTTCACGTGGGCACAGTAGGACGAGGAATACAGATAACACAAGGCTGGTGGGCAATGGCTCTGCAGGGACACACAGAACACGAAAAATGCGCTCGACGAAAAATCATTCCGTCGAGCGCATTTTCGTTTATCAGCCAGCAGTGGCTCAGTATATCAGATGAGCGGCATGCCCAAATCGCGACACTCTTGGCGCATCTCTTCGGGCCAGATGCTTGATTGGGTCTCGCCGATGTGCGCCTTGTGGAGCAGCACCATGCACAGACGACTCTGTCCGATGCCACCGCCGATGCTGAGTGGCAACTGATCGTTGAGCAAACGCTTGTGGAAGTAGAGGTCCTTGCGGTTCTCCTTGCCCTGCAGTTCAAGCTGGCGAAGCAACGCAGCCTTGTCGACACGAATGCCCATAGAGGAGAGCTCGATGGAGCGGTTGAGCACGGGGTACCAGATGAGGAGGTCGCCGTTGAGTCCCTTGAAGCCTTCCTCGTTCTCCGTCGACCAGTCGTCGTAGTCCGGTGCGCGCAGGTCGTGCTCGTGTCCGTCGCCCAACTTGCCACCGATGCCAAAGATGAACACGGCGCCGTGCTCCTTGCAGATGGCATCCTCGCGTTCCTTCGCTGAGAGGTTGGGGTACATCTGACGCAGCTCCTCAGAGTGGATGAAGAAGACATCCTCGGGCAGGAAATGCTTGAGTTGTGGATAGGTCTCGCAGATGGAGAACTCCGTGCGCAGTATGGCACTGTAGATCTGCGTTACGATTTTTTTAAGGTACTTGATGTTACGCTGTTCCGCCTTCATCGTGCGTTCCCAGTCCCACTGGTCTACATAGAGCGAGTGAATATTGTCAAGTTCCTCATCGGCACGGATGGCATTCATGTCGGTGATGATGCCGAAGCCAGGCTCCACCTGATACTCAGCGAGGGTGAGACGCTTCCATTTTGCCAGCGAATGTACCACCTCTGCGGTAGCCTCGTTCATATCCTTGATGGGAAAAGACACGGGACGTTCAACACCATTCAAGTCATCGTTGATGCCCAGTCCGCGCAGCACAAACAGAGGTGCTGTGACGCGACGAAGACGCAGTTCTGTGCTCAGAGAGGCGAGAAAGAAGTCCTTGACCTTCTTGATGGCGAGTTCTGTCTCCTTTAGGTTGAGGACCGACTTATAGCCTTCCGCTTTTAACAAATTGCTCATATTTTCTATCTATTTGGTTTTCTTTTGCGCTGCAAAGTTAGGGCAATTCTATCAAAATGCCAAACTTTTTTACTACTTTATTTGATTTCACTTGGCAAAATGCAAGCTCGAATGCGTGAAATAGACAAAAAAAACGCACAATCCTTTTGTCATGTGACCAAAAAGACTTACCTTTGCGTTGTCAATGCTGAGCATGACTTCACTCAAGGCCTCGTAGCTCAGTTGTATAGAGCATCAGATTCCGGTTCTGAGTGTCGCGGGTTAGAGTCCCGCCGAGGTCACTTCTGCCATCCCTATCTCTCCGCGAGTTAGGGATGGCTCTTTTTCTGCACACCCACAGACGCCTCATGCACTACAAAACAATGGCAAAAAGCGTAACAAAACATTAGAAATCGGCTCAGAAGATACAGAAAATGGCATAGTTATGTAAAAAAAAAAAAAAATGGATTTATTTCTGTATTTTTTTGTAATTTTGCACGCTAATTTACAACTATTATTTATTCTATCATTTATTCTATCACATCCTTAACAACAACAGAGATGAAAAAATTATTGTCATTGTTTGCCCTACTACTGTTTGTGGGCTTACAAGAAGCACTGGCAGCCATTCAGGTGTCCACCGACGTGGAGAAGCCAGAATTTGTCTACACCCTGAACAACGCCAATGGGCTCTATGCCAACGGCACCACTGGCACCACCCAGACAGCTGCCAACTATGGCAAGTTTGCCTTCTTCGCTGCAGCCAACGAAGGCGACTACTACATCTACAGCGTGACGGCGAAGCAGTGGGTGACCTACACCTCTGCTGCCTCGTATGAGAACAAGCAGAACTTCGTTGTCATGTCTGCAACGAAATCAGCCAGTGCCCGATTCAAGGTGAACGAATATGCCACTGGCAAGTATGAGATTCAACCCTACACCACCAGCGGCACCAACGACAAGTACATCAATTGGAACGGCGGACAAAGCAAAAACCCACTCGACAAGGCAGGCATCACCCTCGGCCTCTGGGAGCAAAATGGTGCACAGGACGCAGGAAGCCGCTGGACGATCGAGAAGGTCATCGTCATTGACCCCATCGACCCTGTTGCCGTCGTCCTGCCCGACAACCTCTCCACCATCCTCGCAGCCCACGGCACCGCCAGCTACACCATGCCCAGCCTCTATCCCTTGCAGCAGCAAGCCGTAGGCGAAGCAGCCGTAGCCACCGACAACGAGGGCAGCGCCATCACGCTCTACAACAATGTGCTGGCAGCCACCTTCCTCACCCAAGACAACCGCCTCTTCTTCGGTGGTTCGAAAGCCATGAACCTTGAGCCTGGCACCGAGATCTTCAAGCTCGGCATAGGCAGCGGCACGGAGATTCCCGCCAGCGGTCTGCAGTACAAAAAACTCGAAATCGTCGACCTTCAGGCTCAGGCAGATGCTGTAGGCGGCTCAGAGCACTTCGCAGGCAAAGCCCTCGTGGCAGAATACGAATACCCCTTTGGCACATCCACGCTCCATCTCACCTGGCGCGCTGTGCTGCGCGATGGCAGCCACTATATCCGCACCGAGATGGAACTTCGTGCAGAAGGCGACGTGAAGATGTTCAACGTCATCCCCATGATCTACAACGTCAACGCCAACCAGGCGGGTTCAGCCCCTGCCGTGGTGGGCAACACCCGCGGTGCCGTGCTCATGTCCGACCGCATCTTTGCAGGTCTTGAGCACCCCACTGCCTACAACACGGTGGGCGACAGCAATGGCGACGATGACAAGTATGCTCTAAGCACCACCCATCCCGACATCACCCTCTCTGCCTCTGACTGGAAGGACATGGACGACGCCCTCGTGCCTGCCCGCATCAAGGAGACGACAGGCAAAGAGCCCAGCGCCATCTATGCCTACACCCGCGATGGCTACGAGCTCAAGAAGGACCAAAAGGTCGAAGTCACCCTCACCTACACCAGCGGCAGCCACAAGCTCTACATCGGCGGCGTCGACCTCTACTCATCTTCAGCCGACAACATCGATGCCAACGACTACCACATGGGCTACACCGGCACCACCCACACCAAGAACGTCTACACCTTCGTGGCGCCCCGCGACGGCAGCTACACCATCCGCGTGATGCTCGATGGCGTGAGCGAGTCAATCGATGCAACGAGCAAACTCAGCGTCAAGGTCTACACAGCGAAACCCGGTGCCATCATCGACACCGACATCGTGCCCATCCAGGGACTCTGGAGCCGCAACACCACCCTGCCCGACGGTGAGAACTGGAAGATCAGCGCCGTGGTGGGCCTCGTGGCACAAGACGGAACAGAGACATCTGCCGACTACAGCGTCAACCAGAAGCGTCGCAGCTTCCTCGCCTATAGCGAGCGCGAGCGTGCCGTGCCTTGGCGCGCCAACCCTGTCTACATCAGCTGGTATGAGCTCAACATCAACCGCAACAATGCCGCCCCAGGTAAGGAGCACACCAACTTCGTCTCAGACCAGGTGGTCGACGTAGAACGCCATTGGCTCGACAAACTCTATAAGACCTATGGCGCAGCCCCCAAGAGCTTCGTCATCGACGACGGTTGGGACACCTATGGCGAATGGCAGTTCCACTCTGGATTCCCCAACGAGATGCGCGACATGAGTGCTGTGGCACAAGAGATGGGAGCTGGCGTAGGAGCATGGCTCGGTCCTGTGGGAGGCTATGGTCAGAGCGGCAACTACCGTCGTGCTTACTGGAACGGCAAGGGCGGCATGGTGCTCGGCAACAAGGCCTACTATGACGTCTTCAAGAAGGCAGCCACCAACCTCATCAACAACCAAGGCACACTGTCCAATGGCGAGAAGAGCTTCCAGTTCTTCAAGTTCGACGGCATCAGTGCACAGTTCTCATCCACGGGTCCTGATGCGGGCGATGCTGGCAACGAGAATGCCGAGGGCATCATCCGCCTGGAGCGCTTCGTGCGTGAAGAGCTCAAGCGCGACATCTTCTTCAACACCACCGTCGGCACCTGGGCAAGCCCCTTCTGGTATCACTACACCGATGCCACCTGGCGCCAGGAGAACGACTACGGCACCATCGGCAACAACGCCATCGACCGCGAGAAGTGGATCACCTATCGCGACCGCCTCGTCTATCAGAACTATGTTCAGAACAGCCCCATCTGCCCCATCAACACCCTGATGACGCATGGATTCATCCTCAGCAACTTCGGTGCTGTGAGCAAGGACATGTCCTACGATGCCTGCCTGCGCGAACTCCGTTGCGCCTTTGCATGCGGTTCGGGCATGGTTGAGCTCTACAACGACTACAGCCTCATGAACTCTATCGCCGACAACGAAGGCAACCAGGGCGCCCTCTGGAAGGACCTCGCCAACCTCATCGAGTGGCAAAAGGCGAATGCCGACGTGCTGCCCGACGCACACTGGGTGGGCGGCAACCCCTGGAATGGCACCGAAACGGAGATCTATGGTTGGGGTGCCTACAACGGTGGTAAGGCTGTGCTCACACTGCGCAACGGCAACGACAAATCTGCCAGCAAGCAGTTCAAGACCACCCTGCGCAAGGCACTCAACATCCCTGCTGGCATCACAGGCACCGTCAAACTGCAGAAGTGCTGGAGCGACCAGCCCGTGCTGAAGGGATGGCCTGAGAGCGAGGACATCGACATCGACACTGAGCTGACGCTCACCCTGCCCAAGAACACCCTCTACATGTTCTCTACCACCACCATCGAGGAGAAGCGAGTCTACATCGACCCCAACGCCCCCGTGCGTGTGAAGAACCTCTCTGAACTCGACAACAACAAGGTCTACAACATCGTCTGCCAGCGTGGATTCCTCCTCTACAACGACGCCGCACCCACCCAGATCTGCAGCAACAACGGCAAGAGCTTCACCGCTCCCGCACAGAGCAGCACGGACGTGAACCAACAGTTCAAGATCATCAGCGAAAACGGCAAGTACTACCTCTACAACTGCGGTGCGCAGAAGTACGTCGGTGCGAACGGCATGTTCACCAACAACAAGACGCAGGCCGTCACCATCACCGCTACGGGCAACGTCGTCTATCCTTGGATGTTCAGCGTGGCTGGCAACTACTTCAACATGCAGGCTGCTGGACAGAACAACGAGGGCATCGTGATCAACAGCTATTCGACCAAAGATGCCGGCAACCAGTACTACATCGTCGAAGCCATCGCCGAGGACGGTCCCACGGGCATCAACACGGCTCCCTCTGTCGTGGCTCCCTGGACAAATTCAGGCAAGTATGTCAAGGGAAATCGTGTGGTCATCGTCAAAGACAACAAGCAGTACGAACTCAACGGCACTGCTACTGCCAACTGATCTGCCAGGCAAGAACTCCTGTGAAGGGATGAAAACCGAAGCACAGGAGTCTGCTACATAATCAGAAAGGGCTGAATCCACTTGTGTGGGTCCAGCCCTTTCTGCGTATGGGTCCAGTCTTTTCTGAATGGCAACAATACTTTTTGATATCCATTTGCGCATTTCCGTTAGCATTTTGATATTTCAACGCGCGCCAAGAATCACGCAGCGCGAAGCAGACCGACCCGCCGATGGTGACTTTTTTCGCCACAGACAGCATAGGCAAGATTTGATTTTCAACCACTTCCATGGCACGATGGCGGCAAGATGCCGGTTTTTACCACCATAATAAGGCGAGAAGAGGCACATAAACCGTGAGTTTCTGCAGCAGAAACTTTTTTTCCCTGCTCGAACAACATTTTACTGCACGAAAAACACTCAAAAATTTCTTTTTGGCTGCGGCTTTGCCGCAAAAACAGAAAAACAAAATGAAAGCAAATGAGCGTATTCAGGTAGCAAAGCGATAGTTCGCGCGCCAGACCACCGTGCCCCCTTGCACTAAAAATAAGAAATAGTTTTGGCGAAATGAAAAAAATATTGTAATTTTGCGGTCGATTTATGGAATAAGTAGAAACTACAACCCAACATTGCAATGAATATTTCCTACAAATGGCTGCGTGAATACGTAGACTTTGACATGTCGGCTCAGGAAGTGGCCGACGCACTCACCTCTGGCGGTCTCGAAGTAGACAGCGTCGAAGAGGTGCAAACCATCAAGGGCGGACTGCAGGGACTTGTCGTGGGACAGGTGCTCACCTGCGAGGTTCACCCCAACAGCGACCACATGCACATCACCACCGTCGACCTCGGCACGGGCGAGCCCACGCAGATTGTCTGCGGAGCACCCAACGTGGCAGCAGGCCAGAAGGTCATCGTGGCAACACTGGGCACCAAGCTCTACGATGGCGACGAATGCTTCACCATCAAGAAGAGCAAGCTGCGCGGCGTGGAGAGCAACGGCATGATCTGTGCCGAAGACGAAATAGGCATCGGCACGAGCCACGACGGCATCATCGTGCTGCCCGAAGGCGCTGTGGTGGGCACACCGGCTGCCGAATACTATCATCTGGAGAGCGACTACCTCATCGAGGTGGACATCACGCCCAACCGTGCCGACGCTTGCTCGCATTATGGCGTGGCACGCGACCTCTATGCCTACCTCGTGCAGAACGGCATCCCCACCGCCCTGCACCGCCCCAGCGACGAGGCTTTCCAGGTGGACAACAACGAGTTGCCCATCAGCGTCGAGGTGGAAGCCGACGAGGCTTGCCCCCGCTACTGTGCCGTTTCGCTGCGCAACTGCGAGGTGAAGGAGTCGCCCGAATGGTTGCAGAATCGCCTCAAGGTGATAGGTCTGCGCCCCATCAACAACATTGTGGACATCACCAACTACATCATGATGGCTTACGGTCAGCCCCTGCACTGCTTCGACGCCGACATGATCAAGGGGGGCAAAGTGATAGTGAAGACGATGCCCGAAGGCACGCCTTTCGTCACCCTCGACGGTGTGGAGCACAAGCTCAGCGAGCGCGACCTCGCCATCTGCAATGCCGAGGAGCCTATGTGCATCGCTGGCGTGTTTGGAGGCAAGGGCAGCGGCACCTATGAGACCACAAAGAACGTGCTGCTCGAGAGCGCCTACTTCAATCCCACCTGGATACGCAAGAGTGCACGCCGCCATGGACTCTCCACCGATGCTTCCTTCCGCTTCGAGCGTGGCATCGACCCCTTCGGACAAGTCTATGCCCTCAAGCAGGCTGCCATCATGGCAAAGGAACTGGCTGGGGCTGAGGTGAGCATGGAGATTGTGGACGTGAACCCGCGTCCTGCCCACAACTTCATCGTCGACCTCACCTTCGCCTACTGCGACCGACTCATTGGCAAGCAACTGCCCCACAACACCATCAAGAGCATCTGCGAAAGCCTCGAGATGAAGGTGCTGGAGGAGACGAATGAGGGCTTGAAACTGGAGGTGCCGGCTTATCGCGTCGACGTGCAGCGACCCTGTGACGTGGTGGAGGACATCTTGCGCATCTATGGCTACAACAACGTGGAGATTCCGCAGTCGATGAACTCGTGCATCGCCGTGAAGGGCGAAAACGACAAGAGCCACAAACTGCTGAACCTCGTGGGCGAACAGCTCGTGGGATGCGGCTTCAACGAAATACTGAACAACTCGCTCCAGAAGGCTTCCTACTATGAGGAGACGGGCAGCGTGAAGGCTGAAAACTGTGTGCGCCTGCTCAACCCCCTCAGTCAGGACCTCAGCGTGCTGCGCCAGACGTTGCTCTTTGGCGGTCTGGAGAGCATCCAGCGCAATGCCAACTACAAGATGCCTAACCTGCGCTTCTTCGAATTTGGCAACTGCTACTACTTCCATGCCGAGAAGAAGTGTGCAGACATCATCCCGGGCGTGTCGTCGAGTCGCGAACCGGAAGTCATCAAGCACGTGCTCGACGCATACAGCGAGGACGCCCACCTGGGTCTGTGGGTGACGGGCAAGCGCGTGGAAGGCAACTGGGCACATCCCGACGAGGACAGTTCTTTTGCCGAACTGAAAGCCTACGTGATGAACATCCTCAACCGCTGCGGTGTGCCCTTCGGCATGCTCGTCTTTGCTCCACTTGAGGACAGCATCTTCGACAAGGCCATCCAGATTCAGAACAGAGGCGGCAAACAACTCGTCAAGATGGGTGTGGTGGCACACACGCTCCAGAAGCGATTCGACATCGCTGCGCCGGTCTACTTTGCCGACATCAACTGGAAGCTGCTCATGAAGCTCATCCAGAAGACTGCCGTGACCTACAAGGAGATCAGCAAGTTCCCGGCGGTGAGCCGCGACCTCGCACTGCTGCTGGACAAGAGTGTCGAGTTTGCCGAAATAGAGAAGATTGCCTATCAGACGGAGAAGAAACTGCTGCGCGAGGTGCGCCTCTTCGATGTCTACGAAGGCAAGAACCTGCCTGCCGGCAAGAAGTCGTACGCCGTCAACTTCATCCTGCAAGACAACGACAAGACGCTCAACGACAAGCAGATCGACGCCATCATGCAGAAGCTCATCGGCAACCTGACCAAACAGCTGAATGCCGAACTGAGATGATCAAGCCGCTAGCAACGTCACGCGCGGACGAAACATATAATAGAATAAGAAAACAAGAAACCTAAAGACCCGACGCCCTCGAATTGGTCTTCCCCCCAACAAGGGGATAAGAGGGGGGCACATTTCACTATGGGAAGAGCATTTGAATACCGCAAAGCCACAAAACTGAAAAGATGGGGCCACATGGCCAAGACGTTCACCCGACTGGGCAAGCAAATCGCCATAGCCGTGAAGGCTGGCGGTCCGGACCCCGACACGAACCCCACACTGCGAAGCATCATCGCCGTCTGCAAGCGTGAGAACATGCCGAAGGACAACATCGAACGCGCCATCAAGAATGCCATGGGCAAGGACACGAGCGACTACAAGAGTGTCACCTACGAAGGATATGGCCCCCACGGCGTGGCTATCTTTGTGGACACGCTGACCGACAACACCACGCGCACGGTGGCTGACGTGCGCAGCATCTTCAACAAGTTCAACGGCAACATGGGCACCACGGGTAGCCTCTCGTTCCTCTCCGACCACAAGTGCGTCTTCACCTCCAAGAAGAAGGCTGACATGGACATGGACGACTTCGTGCTCGAGATGATCGACTACGGAGTAGACGAGGAATACGACGAGGAATACGACGAGGAGAAGGACGTGACCACCATCACCATCTACGGCGAGCCTACCAGCTACAACGAGATACAGAAGAAGCTCGAAGCAGACGGCTACGAGGAGGTTGGCGGTGAGTTCACCTACATCCCCAACGACCTCAAGGAGGTGACTCCCGAGCAGCGCGAGACCATCAACAAGATGGTGGAGAAGATGGAGGACTTCGACGACGTCCAGACCGTCTACACCAACATGAAACCCGAATGATGGAGACCATTGGCACACAACGAGCTGAAGACGGAAGCGTCAAGACGCTCTACAAGACACAAGGAACGTGCAGCCAGTTCATAGAAGTGGGCGTGAAGGACGGCATCGTCACACACTGCCACTTCTATGGGGGTTGCGACGGAAATACAAAAGGACTCGCACAACTCGTTGTGGGCATGAAGGCAGACCAGATCATCAACCGCCTCGACGGCACACGCTGCGGCATGAAACGCACCAGCTGTCCTGACCAGCTCTGCCGTGCCCTCGAACAAGCGATGAAGGAGGCCTGACAGAAACACAAGTAAGCATCCTATGGAGCACACGAATCTCGACATCTCAGTCCTTCTGCTCTTCTTCAGCCGCCCCGATCATTTCGGACGTGTCTGGGAGGAAGTGAAAAAGGCGCGCCCGGCGCGTCTTTTCCTGTATCAGGATGGACCGCGCATGGTGGATGCAGACGGACGGCAGGTGGCAACAGCCCAGCAGAGTAAGGACTGGCAGGGCATCATGGAGTGCCGCTCTATGGTGGCAGACGAGCAGATAGACTGGCCCTGCGAGGTGCATCGCCTCTATCAGGAGCGAAACTACGGCTGCGACCCATCGGGCTTCATGTCGCACAGATGGGCGTTTGCGCAGACGGACAAATGCATCGTGCTGGAGGACGACGTAGTTCCGAGCCAGTCGTTCTTCCGATTCTGCAAGGAGATGCTGGACCGCTACGAGCACGACCGCCGCGTGACGATGGTGGCGGGATTCAACACCGACGAGCAGACAACGGATGTGCCCGATGGTGCCGACTACTTCTTCACACGGGCTTTCAGCATCTGGGGCTGGGCATCGTGGGCAAGGGTGGTGAATGAGTGGGACGGTGAATATGGCTTTGTGCACGACAAACAGACCTTTGACACACTCTGCAACAAGGTGGCGAAATACCGTCAGCGTGCCGACATGCCACAGATGTGCCAGGACCATGCAGCTTCGGGCAAGCACTACTTCGAGAGCATCTTCTGGAGCTACATGCTGCTGAACGATGGCTTGGCGGTGATGCCGCGCGTGAATATGATCAACAATGTGGGACTGGACGGCGGCACGCACTATTCGGCACAGCTGAACCTGTTGCCGCACCGCTTGCGCAGACAATTCACCATGGGGCGTCACGAATTAGACTTTCCGCTGCACCACCCGTCGGAGGTCGGCGAACTGACCGCCTACCAGAAGCGCTACTACCTGATGAATGCGTGGAACAACCCTTGGCGCAAGGTGCAGTATTCCGTGGAGGAACTCTGGCTGAACCTGCGCTCCGGAAAGATGAAGAAAATCGGTCAAGCCCTCAAAAGCAGGCTTCTCAAAACGTTGGGGAGAAAGAAACACCATTAGTCCTGCATCTCCGCACCCAAAACCTTCGCACAAGAAGACGGCGAGGGATGTGCGCAAGACGGCAAGAGAGTGTGCGTTAAAGAAAAAAGATTAGGATTTACGGAATGCCTTCACGAGGCCATACAATTTGAAGCCGACACGCACACCCTCAACAATGGTGGTAGTGTGGGTGAACAATGCTGAGAAAAAGCCAAATCTGCCTTTGGGCACAGGGGTGGGTGCGGTGAGGGCATGGTAGTCTGCCAGGAGAACGTCACGACAAGCATCAAGGCGGCGCTTGGTCTGCTGGCGCTTGTAGGAGAGCCAGTCCAACTCGTCCATGGGGCGAAGGGGGCGATGCTGCTGCCGCGCCCGCAGTTTCTCGTCGATCAATGCTTCTAAGAGTTTGTCATTCTTGCTCATCCTCGTCCTCCTTTTCTTTGATGAAGGTTTTGGTCATCAGTCGAGCCAGGGGGAGCATCACCCACCGTCTTCTGTTGACATAGAAAACAAAAAGCAGCGCCAGAAGCAGAATACCATAGATGGCAAAACAGAGCCCAAGATTGTGCGTGAGCGCGCCAAGCCAATGCACCACGGCAAGACCCAGAAAGATGAACACGACGAAGCCGACAACAGCCAGCACGATGGCCACCGTCAGGGCACTGATGACCTTCGTGAGCTGTTCGGCTGCCGTGTAGCGCAGATACTGCTTCTCGAGGGCGTAGTAGCGCTTCGCCTCGGTGAGCATCTCGGACAGCGTCTCTTGCACGCCTTTTTCCTTTCCCACTGCGCTTAATCCTCTACCTGTAGTTCTTCTGCTATCTCATCTACGAGCGTGTTCATCTCCTTTGAGTTGAGACGAATGCCACGCTTGTATAAAGACTCCATAATCTTCTTGCGGAGATCAGAACCCTTCTGGGGAGCAAAAAGCAGACCTACTGCTGCACCCACGAGTGCGCCACCAACGAAGGCGGCAAGGCAATTCATGTTTTTCATAATTATTCTATCTTTATGTGTTAGAAAACCATTGTGAAGGATACCTTCAAGCGCAAAGATAATACATTTTTTTATTATGCAAGCATTGTTTGCATGAAATTAACATTTTTTTTGAGCGAAAAACATACCACTTCAAAGAAAAATGCGTATCTTTGTGCACAAATACATGAACAAACTCAAAATCGCAAAAAGATGAACAAATCTATCCTCATGGGCGCAGCCCTGACACTGGCTTTTGCTTTCACATCATGCAAGAGCAGCGAGAGTGCCTACAAGAAGGCTTACGAAAAAGCACAGGCGGCACAGCAGAATACCGGTTACCAGCAGCAGACCACACCCACCTATGGTCAGACTGGCTATAGCCAACAACAGCAGACCACGCCCGTTGAGGTTACGCCCGTGAACCCCACTACCACCACAACAACGCCTGTTCAGGACTACAGCAACGTGTCGGTACGCACTGAGAACGTCACCGTGGTGAGCGGCAACGCACTCAAGGCTTACAGTGTAGTCGTAGGCAGCTTCAGCGTGAAGGCGAACGCAGAAGGTCTGAAGACGAAGTTGGGCAACGGCGCGCGCGTAGTGAAGGCTATGGTGAATGGCAACGAATGGTATCGCGTCGTGGCTGGCAGCTTCGACACCAAGAACGAGGCTGCTCAGTTCCGTGCTACCAAGCAGTCTACCTATCCCGACGCTTGGTTGCTCTACGCAAAATAATAAAAATCGCACGCAGACAAGCTGCGCTACACACGCCCCTCAGGATTATACTACGCAACACAAGCACCATGGAACAAGGTGCTACACACAGCAAAACGCATAAGACGGGGACGGGCTATGCCACAAGCATATAGGCAGGACTCTATATGCAGATACCGCAGAATAAGCTGCCACGTAGCGGGCATAAAGCGTGCTCTTAGGCATGGCGCAAAAGCTTGCATCTTGACTACAGAAAAACAAAATCGGGGAGCAACCGCTCCCCTTTTTTTAGCGAACAACAACACGATGGCACGACTCCTCGCTATAGACTATGGAAAGCGGCGCACCGGACTCGCCGTGACCGATCCCTTGCAGATCATCCCTGGCGGTCTGTGCACGGTGGACACTCCACGCCTGCTCGACTATCTCTCCGACTACACGAAGCGCGAATCCGTCGAACGATTCATCATCGGTTTGCCCAAACAGACCAACGGACAAGACAGCGAAAACCTGCCACGGGTGAAGGCGTTTGCCGAACAGCTTGCCAAACGCATTCCCGACATACCCATTGAGTTCAGCGACGAGCGCTACACCAGCGTGCTCGCCCACCGCACGATGCTCGAAGCCGGGCTCAGCCGCAAAGCGCGTCAGAACAAGGCGCTCGTGGACGAGATCAGCGCCACCATCATCCTCCAAGATTACCTCACACACAAAAAACCCTTATGATACTTCCCATCTACACCTATGGGCAACCCGTTCTGCGCAAAGTAGCAGAGGACATCACGCCCGACTATCCCGAACTTGACACACTCATCCAAAACATGTATGAGACGCTGGAGCGCAGCGAAGGCATAGGTCTTGCTGCTCCACAAATCGGCTTGCCCATCCGCCTCGTCATCATCAACCTGGATGTCATCAGCGAGGATATGCCCGAATACAAGGGCTACATACACACCTTCATCAACGCACACATCGTGGAATATGACGAAACAGAAAAGGACTCGAGCGAAGAGGGATGCCTCTCGCTGCCTGGTCTGCACGAAAAGGTGGTGCGCCCAAGACGCATCCGTGTGCAGTATCTCGACGAGAAGTTCGAGCCGCACGACGAATGGGTGGACGGATACTTGGCGCGCGTCATGCAGCACGAGTTCGACCACCTCGAAGGACAGGTCTTCACCGACCACCTCACGGGGCTGCGCAAGACCATGGTGAAAGGAAAACTGAACGGGCTGCTGAAGGGCGACTTCCGCTGCAGCTACAAGGTGAAGGTGCGCCGATAAGCCCTCCAATCCATGCGCCGCACTGCACATAGACTGCTCGCTACGTTGCTCGTCATCCTGTGGGGAGCCGTTGGCGTGCACGCGCAAATCAACGTGCAGCGCATCCTCATGATGGGGCGCAATGCGCTCTACTATGAGGACTATGTGCTGAGCATCCAGCGCTTCAACCTGGTCATCGGAGCAAAGCCTCATCTGCCTGAACCGTACTTCCTGCGCGGACTCGCGAAGTTCTATCTCGAAGACCATGCGGGGGCAGAGGCGGACTGCACGAATGCCATCACGCGCAACCCTTACTCGGAACAATACTATGAGTTGAGGGCGCTCTGCCGCATCAACCTGGAACGCTTTGCCGAGGCTGAAGCTGACTACAGAAAACTGCTCGACATCAATCCGCGCAGCACAAACGCCTGGCACAACAGGGTGCTGTGTCTCGTGAGGCAGGACAGTTTCGCGCGTGCAGACTCTTGTCTGGACATCATGCTCAGGCAATGGCCAAAGCAGAGCAGCAACTATGCCATGAAGGCTCAGGTGCAACTCTCACTCAAAGACACCACAAAGGCGGAGGAGTGGACCGACCGTGCGCTCGAAATGAATGCCTTCGACGCCTCTGCGCTCAACATAAAGTCCATGCTCCTGCTGAGACGCGGCGACCACAAGGCGGGCGAGGAGATGCTCGACCGAGCTATTGTGCAGACGCCTCGCAATGCCGACCTCTACATCAACCGAGCGCTGGCACGCTACCACCAAGACAACCTGCGGGGCGCCATGACAGACTATGATGCTGCCATCGAAATCAACCGCGGAAGTTTTGCTGCTCATTACAACCGTGGTCTTCTGCGCGCCCAAGTGGGCGACGACAACCGCGCCATCGAGGATTTCAACTTCGTCATCGAACAACAGCCGGACAACTACATGGCTCTCTACAACCGCGCCATGCTGCGCTCTAACGTCGGTGACTATCGAGGTGCCATGCAGGACATCTCCACCATCATCCAAGCCTACCCGCAGTTTTGGGACGGCTATCTCTTTCGGGCACAGCTGCGGCGCCGACTAGGCGACGTCTACGGTGCAGAGCGTGACGAGTTTAAGGTCACGAAGGCACGCATAGAGGGTGTGTCGAAAAAGACGGCTAAGAGCAAGACACGAAAGAAAGACGACAAGAACCTGGAGAACTACGACCGACTGGTGGAGAATGACGATGTGCCAACAGAACAGTATGCCAATGCGTATCGAGGTAAGGTGCAGGACCACACAACCGCTCTGCAACCCTTGCCGCCTTATCTGCTAAGCTACTTCCCACGACAAAATGCGCTGAGCCACTATTTCCCCTACCTCGCAGAGGTGGAGCAGCTCAACAGCAGCCGTGCGCTCTTCTCTAAGTTGCACGTGTCGCTGGCTGAGACGGCTGCCAGCGAAAAGCAGATCGCGGCGCTGTTTGACGAGATTGCGCAGCTGCAAGGAGAGAACAACGGGAACTACCGCTCGGACCTCTCCGTCGAACAACTGCTTCGGCTTGCCCTGGCGCACTACCATGTGCGCGACTTTGAATCTGCCATTGAGGACGTGAATGTGCTTCTTTCGCAGCATCCTGGTCACCATCTTGCGCTTATGTTGCGCGCACAGATGTATTATGCCATGCTGATGGCTGAGCACCCAGAACTCTCCAATCAGGAGAGCGTGCCGCTCTCGCCAAGCACGGAGGTGCGACTTGTGCTGAACCAGGCTGCCGACGACTTAGTGCTTCTCATCCGCAAGAATGCCACCAACGCCTATGCACACTACAACCTGGGCAATATGCACTTCCTACTGCATGACTACGACCTTGCGGAAAAAGATTATACGCAGGCCATCAGCATCGATGCTTCTTTCCCTGAGGCGTACTTCAACAGAGGCGTGGCACGGATCCTCCAAAATCGCATTCCTGAAGCGCTCGCCGACCTCTCGCAAGCGGGCGAATACGGCATCTATTCTGCCTATAACCTCATCAAGAAATATACAAAAAAATGACGAGAAACAGAGTTGTGCTCGGTCTCTCGTCATTTATTAGGGTTTGTTTGAACAGTTATTTCACGAACTGCAGCAAAGCGACATGGGCTGCCACAAAGGAGCGTTGATGCCGCAAGGGGAAAGTGTGCAGCAAGGGTTTTGTGGCGGGTGCTGCAAAGGAGAGGAAGTTAATCTGCAGCGCAAACGGTTACTTTTGCTGCGAGCGACTTACAGCGCTCACGCAAGGAGAGCTGCGTGGCTGCCTGAGCTGCGTTGTCGCCTTCGATGGCTTCCCAACACACGACGACGCCCATGCGTCGACCTACATGCGCTACGGGTTTGCCGAAGATGCGCAGGTCGGCACGAACTGCCGAGCACACGTCTGTCATGCCCATATAGTCGGGATGCTCTGTTTCTACATCCGAAAGGATAACAGCCGATGCGCCTTGGCGCTCCAGCGTGATCTCAGGAATGGGGAGGTGGAGCACCGCACGCGCATGCAGTTCGAACTCCGAGAAGTTCTGTGTAGAGGCAAGCGTCACCATGCCCGTGTCGTGCGGACGGGGCGACAATTCGCTGAAGATGACGCCCTCCTTTTCGCTCACGAAGAACTCGACGCCCCAAATGCCGGCACCCGTGAGCGCCTTGGTCACTTCTGCCGCCATGCGCTGCGCCTCTGCTACATGCTCGGGTTTCATGATGCGCGGTTGGAACGACTCGCGATAGTCGCCACCCTTCTGCACATGCCCGATGGGGGCACAGAAGAGCGTCGGTCCGTCGTGCTGCGTCACGGTGAGCAGGGTTATCTCATAGTCGAAAGGTATGAACTGCTCCACGATAACCTCCATGAGGTCGCCACGCGCACCACCGCAGGCATATTCCCAAGCTTTGGGGAGTTCGTCTGCGCTGTCCACCTTGCTCTGCCCGTGCCCTGAAGAGGACATGAGGGGCTTGATGATACAAGGAAAACCAATCTGGTCGGCGGCAGCCACCAGTTCGTCGTAGGTGTTGGCATAAAGGTAGTTGGCTGTCTTCAGTCCCAATTCGGTGTGTGCCAACTCACGGATGGCCTTGCGGTTCATGGTGTAGTTGACAGCCTTAGCTGAGGGCACCACCTGGATGCCTTGTTGTTCACATTCGTAGAGCTTCTCTGTGCGTATGGCTTCTATTTCAGGCACGATGATGTCTGGCTGCACTTCAGCCACCGTCTTCATCAGCGCCTCACCATCGAGCATACTGAACACGCGACGCTCGTCGGCTACCTGCATGGCGGGTGCGTTGTCGTAGCTGTCGCACGCTACTACATATTGTCCGAGTCTCTTGCACGCAATGACGAACTCTTTTCCGAGTTCACCACTGCCTAATAGTAATATCTTTTTCATTTTTGCTTTTGGCAGACTTTCTTTGTGGCTCCTGAGCAGTTTCTATACTTCTCTGGGTGGGCTGAGGGGGTGCTCCTGAGCCATGAATCTCTTGCTCCTGAGCAGTATTTTATTGATGCTGTTCGCGAAGCAGGTCGTTAACGGTTTTCACTGGATTGAATGTTGAGAGGGGAACCTCAACGAAGACGGTAGACCAATTAGACATGGCGCCGTTCCATAAGCCGGGCAATTCGAGTGCTTTCAGTTCCTTGCCGTTCTTCGACTTGTAGGAGATGAAACCTGTGGCGGGATCCACATAGCGGGGCAAGTCGAACTTCTCTCCCTTGCTGTTGCGGATAGCGCAGACAAGGTCGACGGGATTGAAGTGTGTGCCTTGCGAGAACATCTTCATGTAGTCGGCATTGCTGTTGTCGATCTGGCTGCTCTCGAGAATCTGCGCCGAGATGGTGCCGTCGGGATTATAGGCGAGGAAGGGACCACCACCTGGTTCGCCCACATTCTTCACCACGCCGCAGACGCGCATGGGACGATTCAGCTCACTCTTGAGGAAGCTGACGAGTTCGGCGTCCTCCATGGTCTTGAGGGCAGGCACATCGGTGTAGAGGTCGTGGCGCACGAACTGTATGATGTCGAGAATATCCTGACGCGTGTAGGTGCCGCTGTCGAGCAGCGCAAGGTGTTCGAAAGCCTTCTTCTGCAGCGTCACCAACACACCTGCGATGACCTGCTTCCAGGTTACGGTGTCGTCTTTGAGACGGTCAGGCACAACGTTGTCGATGTTCTTGACGAAGACAATGTCGCTCTCCAGGTCGGAGAGGTTCTGTATGAGAGCGCCGTGACCGCCTGGGCGGAAGAGGAGCTTGCCGTCGTCGGTGCGGAAGGGTTCATTGTCCATGGTGGCAGCCAGGGTGTCGGTGCTGGGCTTCTGCTCGCTGAAGGATACGTGATACTTGATACCATACTTGGCTTCGTACTCTGGAAGGACGCGCTCGACGAGTTCTTCAAAGAGTTCGCGGTGCTCGGTGCTGACGGTGAAGTGCACATCTGCCTCGCCACGACTGGTGGCATAGAGCGCAGCCTCCACGAGATGCTCTTCGAGGGGCGTGCGTGCCTCGTCGTCATAGCTATGGAACTGCAGCAGGCCCTTAGGCAACTGTCCGTAGTTGAGACCGTCCTCGTTGAGCATATTCGCCACCACTGCCTTATAGTTTCCTTTAGCCATGAGGGCATCTACGCCCTCGCCCTCGTTCACATGGCAAGCGTCGTCGAGTGCAGGATAAAAGGCGAAGTTGTGAATCTCGTCAAAGTATTTCTTTTCGAAAGGCGTGGTGGGTTCGTCGTTCTCGCCCGAGAGGAACTCAAACATATTCTTGAACATGCGGCTCGCTGCTCCGCTGGCGGGCACGAACTTGGTGATATGATGGCCTTCTGCCTTGTAGGCGTCCCAGGCTTGGATATACTTTGACACCTCGTCGTCGTTGAGACTGAGGATGCCGTTGCCCACGCTGGCTGCGGCACGCAGCTTGAGGTAGGGGAACCCTTCACGGAAACTGGTCAGTTGCTTGGCAATCTGCTCTTCGCTGATGCCTTTTTCTTGCAATTGCTGCTTGTCTGCTGCTGTTAACATAATATAATAGGTATTAGGTTTTACATTTTCGTGGCAAATTTACTAAAAAAATTATTAAACGCCATAGATATTCGAAAAAAAGTTCGTACCTTTGACCATAATTTTTAAGGATGCAAGGTATGACAGAGGACAAATTCTTCACCGATGAAGAGCGCGAGCAACTCATCACCCTACACCGACGACTGCTTAAATCAAGTGCCACCGACATCACCGACGATGACCGCTACATGATGAGGGAATACCTGACGTATGCCATCGAGTCAAGCTGTCTTGGCAGGGATGCTTTTGGGTTCAACCCCATTGTTCACGACATGGAAACGGCACTCATCCTGGCTGAGGAGATGGGCATGGGGCGCGAATGCATCATTGCTGCCATGTTGGGCAGTACGGCGCGTGCCTGTGATTTCTCTATCGACAATGTGCGCCGCGACTTTGGCGAAGACGTGGCGTCGCTCCTCATAGGGCGCGACCGCATAGGAGAGCTCTATAAGAAGTCGAATGCTGTGAACAACGAGAACTTCCGCACGCTGCTCCTCAGTTTTGCCGAAGACATACGTGTCATCTTCATCATGATTGCCGACCGTCTGAACCTGATGCGCCACATCCGCGACACGAAGAATGCAGACGGAAAGATGTCGGTGTCGATGGAAGCATCCTATCTCTATGCTCCGCTTGCCCACAAGCTTGGACTCTACAAGCTGAAGAGCGAACTGGAGGACCTCTCGCTGAAGTATCTGGAACACGATGCCTACTACCACATCAAGGAGAAGCTGAACGCCACGAAGAAAAGCCGTGATGCCTACGTAGCCACCTTTATCTCGCCCATCGAGAAGCGTCTGAAGGAAGCCGGGCTGAAGTTTCACATGAAGGGACGCACGAAGAGCATCCACAGCATCTACCAAAAGATGAAAAAGCAAAAGGTAGACGTGGACGGAGTCTACGATCTCTTTGCCATACGCATCATCCTCGACAGCCCGTTCGAGAAGGAGAAGCTCGAATGCTGGCAGACCTTCAGTATCGTCACCGACATCTATAAGAACTACAACCCGGCTCGCATGCGCGACTGGCTCACGGTGCCGAAGAGCAACGGATATGAGAGCCTGCACATCACCGTGCTCGGGCCAGACAAGAAGTGGGTGGAGGTGCAGATACGCACCGAGCGCATGGACGACGTGGCAGAGCACGGACTGGCTGCGCACTGGCGCTACAAAGGAGTGAAGCAGACGGAAGGCACACTCGAAGACTGGTTGCTCGGCATTCGCAAGACCTTGGAGTCGAGCGACGACTCGCAGCTCATCGACCAGTTCAAGATGGACCTCGTGGAGGACGAGATCTACGTCTTCACGCCCAAGGGCGACTTGTTCAAGCTGCCCAAAGGAGCCACCGTGCTCGACTTTGCCTATGCCGTCCACACGAAGGTGGGCGACAAGTGCACCGGTGCGCGCATCGGCGGCAAGAATGCCACCATCCGACAAGTCTTGCAGAGTGGAGATCAGGTGGAGATTCTCACCTCGAACAACCAATCGCCCAAACAAGACTGGGTGAACATCGTCAAAACATCCAAGGCACGCACCAAGATACGCACCAGCCTCAAGGAGATGCAAGCCGGACAGGTGAGCATGGCTAAGGAACTGCTCGAGCGCAAGATGAAGAACCGCAAGATTGAGCTGACCGAGGTGACACTCATGCACACCATCAAGAAGCTCGGCTTCAAGGTGGTCACTGACTTCTACAAAGCCTTGGGCAACGAGGAGATCGACATCAACACCGTCATCGAGGAGTATCTGGCACGACAGCGCCACGAGCGAGGCGAGGAGGAGAAGGCGGAAGTGCGCAAGGCGGACGAATACGTGATGAGCGATGCCCATGAGCAGAAGCTGAAGCACACGGGCAGCGAGGACGTCATGGTTATCGACCAAAACCTCAAGGGCATCGACTTTCAGCTCGCCAAGTGCTGCCACCCTATCTATGGCGACGACGTCTTTGGGTTTGTCACCGCTTCGGGTGGCATCAAGATTCATCGCGACGACTGCCCCAACGCCACACAGATGCGACAGCGTTTCGGCTATCGCATCGTCAAGGCACGTTGGGCGGGCAAGGGAGGCAGCCAGTATGCCATCACGCTTCACATCGTGGGCAACGACGATCTCGGCATTGTCAACAACATCACCTCCATCATTTCCAAAGAGGAAAAGATGCTCATGCGCAGCATCTCCATCGATTCGCACGACGGACTCTTCTCGGGCCATCTCACAGTGATGCTCGACGACACGTCCAAGTTGCAGCAACTCGTCAAGAAATTGAAGACCGTGCGCGGTGTCAAGAATGTCACGAGAGTCTAAGGCGAACGTGGAAATTGCTTTTTCAAGGGCTGCTGCGCGACGAGACGGCAACGCGAAGGCAGCAGAGAAACAAACGTGCACATCCTCCCAAAAGCGTAAAGAGAGAAAGCAATCGCCCTAATGCGGCAAAGCGGGAAAAAAAGAACATTGAAGATATGAAACACATCCTAATGGCTTGCTGGCTGGCAAGCACGACAGCATGGGCAGACAAATTGCCCGTTAACAATTTCAAAGTGAGCAACCCCTACACACACAAGGGCATTGTTCGCACAGATACCGTGAACTTTCAGGGACGTCATTACGACGACAACGAAGGACTGGAGCGCACCGTGTCGGTGCGCATGTGGAAGAACGGCACGGACGTTGCCGCCACAGAGGGGCGCCTGCCGCTTGCCTCGCTCGAAAAGCCTGCCGTGCGGCTCATCGGTTTCACTTTCGAAAACTCGCGTTTTGCCAAGCTGCGCGTCTGGACCAAGGGTAATGCGGCGCGCACCATCTATATCGACAATCAAGAAGTGAACGGCGAGCAAAGCATCGTGCCCGGACGCCACGAGGTGGCGATGAAGGTCATCACCGAAGCCAACGAAGCGGACACCCTGCAAGTGATGATCGAGAGCAAGCAGTCGGAGTACATCACCGTGAACCCGACGGGCAAACGTCTCTACACACTTGCCGACTACATGAATGGAGAAAAGACCGGCGGTGCCAGCCTCTCTTCGAGCGGTCGCTATCTCATCCTCTACACTTCCTTCACCCGCGCTGATGCCCAACGCGAGAACAAGACGCAACTCATCGACTTGAAGACGGGCAACACCTCCGTCATCAACAGTTTCAAACAATGGACCAGCACGGGCGACTGCTATATCACCGAGCGCAAAGGAGTGAACGGCGAGTTCATCTATGAGACGGTGGACCCCGCCACGGGCAAGACCACGTATCTCGCCACCAACTATACGGGAGAGAGTGGTCACTTCTTGCGGGGCGAAAGGGAGATGGTCATCAACCACACCGACGAGGGTCCGAAAGAAGACCCACAAGTGCACCAAATCGTCATGCCCGACGACCGCCAGCCGGGGTGGCGCAAGCGCAACAACATCCGCTTCCTGAACGTTGAAACCGGACAGCTCATTCGTCTCACCGAGGGAACACGCAACGTCTACGTCTCCTTCTCGCCCGACCAACGTCGCCTCGCGCTCACCGTGCGCACCGACGACCTCACCGAGCGCCCCTTCTCGTTCAGCTCAGTGCTCCTCTACGACCGCGACACTGAAAAGGTGGACACGCTCGTGCGTCGGGATGGCTTCATCTCGCAAGTGGCATTCAGTGCCGATGGCAACAAGCTCTACATCACCGGTTCGCCTGAAGCATTCGATGGGGTCGGCATGAACGACCCCACGGGCAAGGTGCCCAGCATGGTGCAGACAGAGCTCTTTGAGATGGACCTCGCATCGCGCCAAGTGCGTTCTCTCACTTGCGACTTCGACCCCAACATCAAGTCGTTCAACATCTGCCGCAGCAATGGCAACATCTATGCGCTCTGCGAGAACCGCGACTGCCAGGCGATGTACTGCTATAGCCCCAAGACCGACAAGTGGAGCCAGCTCAAGCTCTCGGAATGCTTCGTCAAGAACTATGCCATCGCCAGCGAGAAACCCATGCTCTGCTACATCGGACAAGGCGACTCCAACGCCGACCGCCTCTACACCGTAGACCTCAAGACGGGCAAGGAAACACTCGTGCGCGACTGGAACGAGGAGCGCATGGGCGAGATTGCCTTGGGCGAGTGCAAGGACTGGAACTTCCAGAGTTCGCGTGGCGACACCATCTACGGCCGCTACTACCTGCCCCCCCACTTCGACCCCAGCAAGAAGTATCCCATGCTCGTCTACTACTACGGTGGCTGTTCGCCCACAGGACGCACCTTGGAGTCCTACTACAACCACCACGGCTGGGCAGCCATGGGCTACGTCGTCTACGTCATCCAGCCGAGCGGCTGCACCGGTTTCGGTCAGGAGTTTGCTGCGCGCCACGTCAACACCTATGGTCAAGGCACAGCCGACGACATCATCGAGGGCACAAAGCAATTCTGCAAGGAGCACCCCTACGTCAACGAGAAGAAGATCGGATGCTTGGGCGCTTCCTATGGTGGGTTCATGACCATGTATCTCATGACCGTGACCGACATCTTCGCAGCCTCCATGAGCCATGCGGGCATCAGCAACCCCACGAGCTACTGGGGATTCGGCTATTGGGGCTACTCCTACAATGCCACCGCAGCTGCCAACAGCTATCCGTGGAACAACGAGAAGTTGCTCTCGGGCCAAGCCCCACTCTTCCGTGCCGACAAGGCGCACACACCAATTCTCTTCCTGCATGGTGCTGCCGACACCAACGTGCCCATCAACGAGAGCATCCAGATGTTCACTGCGCTGAAGATTCTGGGTCGCGAATGTGCCTTCGTCACCGTTGAGGGACAGGACCACCACATCCTCGACTATGAGAAGCAGCGCAAATGGGTCAACACCTACTACGCATGGTTTGCCAAGTGGCTCCAGGACGACCCCACGTGGTGGGACAGCATGTATCCAAAGAAGAACCTCTAACCCAACCGCCCCACCACCAATTCTCCTAAACAACCAACCCCTCCTCCATGAACTTTGAATCAAAGATTGGATTTGACGAAATAAGAAGGCTGCTGCGCACCCACTGCGCCAGCAACATGGGCAAGGAACGCGTCGACGAGATGCAATTCCTCACCGACCTCGCCGCCATACAGTCGCGGCTCGACCACACAAGCGAGTTCAAGCGACTCACAGAGACAGAGACCACCGTGCCAGACATGGACTTCTTCGATCTCCGTCCTTGCATTCAGCGCATACGTCTCGAAGGCACCTTCATCGAAGAGACCGAGATGCACCAGCTCAAGCGCTCGCTCGAGACGCTGCACGGCTTCATCGACATCATTCGCCGCCCAGCAGAAGATAGCGAATCGCCCTACCCCGCGCTCACGCATCTTGCCGATGGCGTGTTCACCTTCAAGACGGTGACACGACGCATCGACCAGATACTCGACAAGTTTGGCAAGGTGCGCGACGAAGCCAGTCCCGCCCTCCACGACATACGCCGACAGCTGGCAAGCATGGAGGGAGCTGTGGGGCGCACCCTGAACCGCATCTTGCGCGAAGCTCAGGAAGACGGGCTCGTGGAGAAAGACGCTTCGCCCACCCTGCGCGACGGTCGTCTTGTCATTCCCGTTGCGCCTGCCATGAAGCGCAAGCTCAAGGGCATCGTCCACGACGAGTCTGCCACCGGCAAGACCGTCTACATCGAGCCCGCAGAAGTCGTAGAAGCCAACAACCGCATCCGAGAACTTGAAGCCGACGAGCGACGCGAAATCATACGCATCCTGCAGGAGTTCACCGACCGCATACGCCAGAACATTCCTGAATTGCTCCGTGCCTTCCTCTTCCTTGCCGACATCGAGTTCGTGCGCGCCAAGTCGCAACTCGCCACACAGCTGGGCGCCGTCTGTCCGCAGGTGGGCCCCAAGCCCCACATCGACTGGACGCTTGCCGTCCACCCCCTCCTCGCCCTCTCGCTCAAGTCGAAGGGTGGCAAGGTCGTGCCGCTCGACATCAGGCTCGACCGCAAGGAGCGCATTCTCATCATTAGCGGTCCCAATGCCGGAGGCAAGTCGGTTTGCCTCAAGACGGTGGGTCTGCTGCAATACATGATGCAATGCGGACTGCCCGTTCCCTTGGGCGAGCACTCCAAGATGGGCGTCTTCCAGCGCATCATGATTGACATCGGCGACGAGCAGAGCATCGACGACGACCTCTCGACCTACTCCTCCCACCTGCTCAACATGAAGCTCATGATGCGCTCCTGCTCGCCTGCTTCGCTCCTGCTCATCGACGAGTTTGGAGGCGGCACCGAGCCTGGCATTGGCGGAGCCTTGGCAGAAGCCATTCTGCGCCAGTTTCACAACCACGGCACCTTTGCCGTCATCACCACCCACTACCAGAACCTCAAGCATTTTGCCGACAACAACGAGGGAGTGGTCAACGGTGCCATGCTCTACGACCGCCATCAGATGCAGCCCCTCTTCCAACTCCAGATTGGCAACCCCGGTTCCTCCTTTGCCGTCGAGATTGCGCGCAAGATTGGCATACCAGAGGCTGTCATCAAGGAGGCGTCGAGCATTGTCGGGCAAGAATACATCGACGCCGACAAATATCTGCAAGACATCGTGCGCGACAAGCGCTACTGGGAGGGAAAGCGACAAAACATCCACCAAAAGGAAAAGCAGATGGAGAACACCATCTCGCGCTATGAGGAGGAGGTGACCGACCTCCACAAGCAACGCAAGGCCATCATACGCGAGGCTAAGGAGGAGGCGCGCCGCATCATCTCTGAGGCAAACGCACAAATCGAGCGCACCATACGAGAAATCAAGGAGGCTGAGGCTGAAAGAGAACGCACCATCGAGGCGCGCCAGCGACTCCAGGAGATGCAAGACCGCTTGGCGCAGGAGGAGGCGCTCGCAGCTGCCAATGCGGAACGATCTGCTGCCATCGACCGAAAGATGATGCAGATTCTCGAACGAAGGGCAAGAAAGGCTAAGCGGAAGGAGGCGGCTCTGCACCCCGCGGCAAACGCCCCTCAGAATGCCACGGCTACTGCCCCTTACTCAGCGGGGCAGAACAGCGAACAGCAGACTGCCGCTGCGCCCGGCGAGGCGGGCAACTCCGCTCGCGGTGACGCCCCCGCTGCGTTCAAAAAAGGTGCTTTCGTGCGGATGCAAGGGCAGACCACCATCGGACAGATCGAGGACATCAAGGGCAAGAAGGCTGTTGTCGTGTTTGGACTCGTCAAGACCACCGTTGCCACCGATCGCCTCATGCCTGCCGAAGCGCCTAAGCGCGACACGACACCGCGCGTGAACACCTATCTCTCGCGCGAGACGCGTGAAGACATACACCAGCGTTCGCTCAACTTCCACCAAGACATCGACATCAGAGGGCTGCGCGCCGACGAAGCACTCTCGCAACTCACCTACTACATCGACGATGCCATCCTCGTCGGTGCCAACCGCGTGCGCATCCTGCACGGCACCGGCACAGGCGCTCTGCGCGAGCTCACCCGCCAATACCTCTCCACCGTCTCCTCTGTCAAGTCCTATCGCGACGAGCACGTACAGTTTGGCGGTGCTGGCATCACCATTGCTGAATTCTATTAGCTTAAGATATGAAACGAACACTCCTCGCGTCAGCGGCTTTAGCGCTGACTCTTGCTGCCTGCCAAGGCAAGAAGACATCTAACGACGAAACACAGGCCGACACCACTCAGGTGGCAGACCAGTCGGCGCCCCAACTGCCCGAAGTGGACATCACGCCCATCCATGCTGCCCTGCCCTGCTCGAAGACGGAGCTCGACAAGGCATGGCAAGAGGCTGCCTTGCAATGCGGCATGGACGATTGGACCTTCTCGCCCGAAGCGTACCTGCTCATTGATGTGGATGGCGACGCCCACCCCGAACTCTTTGTGCAGGGCGGCGGGCTCTATGCTGCCTACCTCGTCGACGAAGGCGAACTGCAACTCCTCTGCACCGCCATAGGAGAGTATGCTGCCATCGCCGTTGCCCCCTACACCATTGCCCAAATCACCGAGTCGGGGTTTGAAGCCGGATGGGGTGTCTTCACCTACTACCACATCGAGCACAGTTCGCTCCAGCACTACCTCGAGCACAGCATCGCTTGCGACCCCGACGCCGCACCGGATGCCACAGAGCCCAAGATCACCTACATGTTGGGGGGCGAAGGCTTCGCTGAGCAACTGCAGGAAATCTCCGAGGACTACGCTGCCCACTATCTGCCCCAGCACGAACCGGTGCGCATAGCACAGTTCCGTGAGGACTGGATGTCCATAGGCGACTGATTTGAGGCACAACGGGGCTTCGGTTTTGCAACCATCTGGTGGGGCAAGACTGGCGAGCCACAGATGCTCCACGCAACACGCGTCAGTTTCTGCAGCAGAAAAAGTCAGTTTCTGCAGCAGAAACTTTTAGTTTCCGCAGCAGAAACTTTTGGTTTCTGCAGCGGAAACTTTTTTTTGTCCCTCAACAAGGGGGGAGGCGGTGCAGCAGGAAGGATGAACTTACGCGCGACTCTTTGCCCCCATCACGCACTCGTCATGCTCAATGCCACCAAAGTATCTGCACACAACGTGGTGTGAGTGAGAAAAAACAAGGGCATTTTTACCACCCCCAAGTTGAAAATTTACTTAACGATTAAAAAAAATCGCATTATTTTTTGTCGGTTTAGTTAAATATTGTAATTTTACGAGCAGAAATGACAACGCTGCACGTTGCGCATGGCGTTGTCGGAAATCCAAGTCATCGAGCAACATAGCTTCTTGCACCAAACACAAAATTAAAGATAATGCTAAGGAAACACCGAAAAATACGTAGTTGGCTGACTTTTGCCGTGGCTCTGCTGTGGAGCTGCTCGTTGCAGGCGCAGGAAGTGGCACTGAAAACCAACCTCCTCTATGACGGTCTGACAACCCCCAACCTCGGTTTGGAAGTGGGGCTGGGATGCCGCATGACAGCGCAGCTCTTCTATGGTCTCAACCCGTGGGTCTACAGCGGAAGCCACAGCGAAGCACGCAAGGTCAAGCATTGGGTGCTGATGCCCGAACTGCGTTGGTGGGGGTGCACGAGGATGAACGGATGGTTCGTGGGCGTGCACCTCATGGGCGGGCAGTTCAATGCCGCACGCGTGGATCTGCCCCTGCCCGGTGCCTTCTTCAGTGGGCTCGACGTGGCGAAGGCTGTGCGTGACACACGCGTCGAGGGTTCCTTTGCCGGCGCCGGTTTGGCGGTGGGCTATCAGTGGATACTCTCGCGCCACTGGAATCTGGAGGTAGAGACGGGCGTGGGCTACAACCGTGTGTGGTACGACCAGTTCCCCTGCGCCGAGTGCGGCACCAAACTCGATAGCGGCACGTCCAACTATGCGGGCCTGACCAAATTGGGCGTCACCCTGATGTATGTGTTTTAGTTTTGTAACCAACAACTACATTGTTTGACCCAGAAAAACGATAACAGAAGAGAGACATGAAGCGACTCATCATTATAATATTATATAACGTACTCGCGTGCGCGACGGCATTGGCTGCAAACAACGACGAGCAGAGGGTCAGATGCACCGACATCCACGTCACACCCAGTAGCGGCTACGCTCTGGTGAGCATGAACATGGTCGTCGAAGAACTGAAACTGGCGCGCAACCACCAAATCTTTGTCACACCTTTCATCGAGAGCGAACAGGCCTCCAAGAGCATCATGCTGCCCACCTATGTGCTGAGCGGGCGCAACATGCACTACGCCTATATGCGCAGCGGAGCAACGAAGGCAAGCGGGAAAATGCGCTACCACGTGGCAAAGGAAATCTATGTGGACAAAGAAAAGAGCGACACCATACCCTACACCCAGCGCATCCCCCTCGAAGAATGGATGCTCGGCGAGGACGCCGTGCTGAGAATGAGCATCGACTACTGTGGCTGCGGGCGCAACATCGCTGCCCATGCCTCAGAACAGCGGCTGGCGCTCGCACCTGCCAGCCACATGCTCATCGTGCCCTATCCGCGCCCCGTTGCCGAAGTGCCCACCATCACCTACCACCACGGAAAGGCGCGCGTGGAGTTTGAGGTGGACAAGTTCGAACTGCATGAGCAGGTCTACAGCTATGTGCACAAGACCACACGCCGACGCCACGTCATCGACAACCGCTCGGAGCTGAAGATGATAGACGACAGCATACGGTATGCGCTCTCCGACCCTAATGTGGAGATCGACGCCATCAAGCTCTGCGGATATGCGTCGCCCGAATCGCCCTACGTCCACAACGACTACCTCGCCTCCAACCGCTCGCGCGCCCTGGCTGAATACATCGCACAGCGCTACCACCTGCCCAAGGACCGCTGCACCTTCAGCGCCGTGCCCGAAAACTGGGAGGGCTTCCGCCAACAGGTGCTGGATGCCACCACCATCTCTGAGACGCAACGCAAAGACCTCCTGGAACTCATCGATCGCCCCACCTATGGACCCACGGACTTCGACAACAAGGAGAACGAACTCATCAACGGCAAAAAGTTTGCTGCACTCTACCGACAGCAGATCCACCCCGACTGGTTCCCCAAACTGCGCTACACCGACTTCGTCATCCAGACACGACTGAAACCTCTCAGCGTAGCACAACTGCACGAGGTGATGGCGCACACGCCCGAACTGATGAGCCTGAACCAAATCTACACCGTGGCTGCCGACTGTGAGCATGGCGGAGAGGAATTTCATCGTGCCATGGAGGTGGCACTCAAGTATTTCCCCAACGACGAGACGGCAAACTGCAATGCTGCAGCGCTCACCATCGAGCAGAAGGACTACAACAAGGCTGCCGCCTTTCTGCTCAAGGCGGGCGAGAGCGACGAGGCGAACATCCTGCGCGCCATCGTGGAAGCAAGCAAGCTGAACTACAGCGCTGCACGCGAACTGCTCCTCAAAGCCAAGAATACGCCTGAGGCTAAGCGCAACCTCAAGATGCTGCCATAAAGAGAGTGCACAGGCGGGGGTGGAGAGACCATGAAAAGAATTTTAATACTAAATAAACACTTTTTATTCACTTAATTCTAAAACTTTATGAAAAAGGTTTTTTACTTCGCAGCCGTAGCAGCCACCATGCTGTTTACTGCATGTAGTGAGAACAACCTCGCTGAACAGGACGTAGTCGTGGAGAACTCTCTGGGTTCTGTTTTCAACGAGCAGGGCAATGCCTTCTTTAACGTGAACATCAACATCCCCGACGTAGCTTCGGCTTCTAAGGCAGATGGCGACGAAGTGCTGGGCGAGGACGACCGCAACTTCAACGATGGTGAAAAGAATGAGTACAACGTAGAAAACGCCACGCTGCTCCTCTTCGGACAGAAGGAAGACCAGACCAACGAGCGCGACTACGAGCTCATCTCCTACTACAACCTGACACCTGGCGATTGGGAGAAAAACGACCAGGCACAGATCACGCAGAGCCGAACCGCCGTGGTGAAGGTGAGCAAGACCAACACCGAAGGCTATACCGCTCTGTGGGCACTCGTGCTTGCCAACAAGATGAACTATGTCACCATTGAAGGTGAAGAAAATGCTCCCGTGCTGAAGTATCGCACCAGCGAACAGGCAACTGCCGCTTATACGGAAGTCAGCCCAAAAGGTGAGAAGCTGACCTACGGCGAGATTGCTGACCTGCAAATCACAGAGCGTCACCGCAACTACAAGACCAGTGCCTTCTTCATGAGCAACATGCCCTACACCGCAGCAACCGCCAATGGCACGGAATCTCTTGAAGTCAAGACACTCTATTGGGTCAACACTCAAGCTCTCTACACCAGCAAGGAGAAGGCAGAAGACAGCGACCCCGCTGTTGTCATCAACATCGAGCGTTCACTCGCAAAAGTAGAAGTGAAGACTGCTACCGACTTCGACGAGACCACCGAGGTGGAAAAACTGAAGGCAAAGGTTGAGGGATGGTTCGTGGACAACACCAACCCCAAGACCTCTCTGATGCGCAACTGTGCAGAACCCACCGACCCATTCGCCTACCTGAACTACCAGAGCGCTTTCAATCCTAAGTATGCAGGTTATCGCTTTGTGTCTAATGGCTATGTTACTCCTGGTTGCTTCCGCACCTTCTGGGCTGTTGACCACAACTACAACGAAGACGCAACAGACCTTATTTCAAAGAAGAACACCGTGGCCACCATCGACATGATGAAGTTCGACGTAGATGGTAACGTGCTGAGCGGTTCACTCCGTGAAATGGGTTCTTATTACTATTGCACCGAGAACACCTTTGATGTTGCTCACCAGACTGAAGAGAACACCACCCGTGTGATTGTGGCTGCCACCTTCAACGACGAGAAGGATTTCTACACCGTGAGCACGCAGGAAGGCGACATCTACAAAGAAACGGGTAAAGAAGGCGAAGAAGGCTATGTATCTGCCGCTGACAACCTGAAGGAATATATCAAGAACGAGGTGGTAAGACGTTCTATCAACCAGGCTTGGGCTGAGTATTATTTGACCGACCCCAGCACCTTGAAGAACTATATTGATGTCACCTTCAGCTATAACAACAATGCTGAGAACCCCTCAACCCCCACAGCTGGCAAGTTGATTGCTGGCATCAGCGTGAATGCAGAAAAGCTCTCAGGCCACACCAAGACGGAACACACTCCTGCTGAGGCTGTTGCAAAGTGGCCTGCCGACAACAACACTGCATTGAACGGTTCTTCATACGTCTACAACTACTACAAGAATGGTGCTGCTTTCTATAGCATCAAGATCAAGCATTTCGGCGACGCAGAAACTCCTTGGACTGGTAAGGTGGGTATGCACAACACCGTTGCTTCTAACTATGGCGTTGGCACTGACGAGCCTACTCCTTCTAAGAACTACCTTGGCCGCTATGGTGTGGTTCGTAACTCATGGTACAACATCACCGTCACCGGTATCCGCCAGATTGGTTCTCCCACCGTGCCCGATGCTCCCGTGGACGTGCCCGACGATGTTGTTGAGCAGTATCTGAAGTATACCATCAACGTAACTCCTTGGAGAATCTACACCCAGAGCGAGAAACTCCAGTAATGCCTCTTGTTTGAGTTTAGTGCCAGGGCTGCAGGCTCTGGCACTAAACCAAACTTATATTCTTTCCCCCCTATATATATAATAATGTATATGACAAACGACGTACTACACCGCATGAGAAAAGCCTTGGCTGTGATGGCTGGCATACTCAGTCTGGCTTCTTGCTCAATGATGCAAGAGGAGATGGAACCCTGCGGCAGTGTGACACAGGCGCTGCGCGTCTACCTGAAGTATGACTACAATACGGCACAGGCAGACCTCTTGAGCGACCATGTGGGCGAGGTACGTCTCTATGTCATCGACGACGCTACGTCGACCGTGGTCAAGGACACCATCGTGTCCAACCGCGACCACGCACTCGCCATCAAGCACCATCCGCAGAGCCAGATGTTCTATATCGACGTGACGGGCTTGCCTGTCAACCGCAAATACCGCTTTGCTGCCACGGCTCTGCAGCGACCCTACGACGAGACACTGCTCAATCCACACCACCACTTCCGCATCACAAGTCCTACCGTCGGAGAAGACATCAAGCAACTGTCGGCAAGACTCATGCATGCAACAGAGCCAGACATCGACGGGCGATGTGCTGTGGAGGAAGCAACGTTCGGTCTCGACACGCTTTGGATGGGACACACCACTAAGCCCCTCGACTACCGCGCTGTGGAGGCGGAGCCCACCACCGCCGCTCAGTTCTTCTTCGTGGCTGACACCATCTCCATGGTGCGCGACACGAAATTCATCTCGCTCAGCATTCAGAACCTCGACGAGGACAAGAAGAGGGAGACGAGGGCAGAGGACTTCGACGTGGAGATCGTGGTGGCTAACAGCGACCTGCAATGGAACAACGAGCTCGCTGCCAACCAAGCACTGCTCGTTCACAGACCCTTCGCTGCCTCCACCAGCACCAAGTGGGGCAAGGAGAACGCCGACGACGATGACTCGCAAGACGTCGTCGTGGAGCAGACGGCTCACTATGAGCTCGCCACCTCGCGCCTCATCTACTATCAGGGAGCCGACAGCCACAAGAATGCTCGCTTGCGCATCACACGCAAGTCGGACGGCATGCGCGTGGCTGACTTCAACCTGCCCATGACCTTCTATGACGATGCGCACATGGCACACCGCACAAAGTGGGGCGCACAGGAGTTTCTGGACCGCTGCTACGAATACAACCTCAGTCTCTTCCTCCGTGGCGACACATGGGAGGGACTGAACATTGAGGTGACGGTCAACGTGACGGCTTGGCGCATCCACATCCAAAACGAAAAACTCGGCAGCAAATAACAAGAGAATCCCCCCCTCTCTCTTCTCTCTCTGACATGAAACGTTTCACAAACCTCATATACACCGCAGGACTGCTCGTCGCACTGATGGGCGGAGCTGCGTCGTGCTCGGAGGATGCAATGGTTCCCGAGCAGGAGGGCGTTTGTGACAACTACATCAACGTGAAGATCTCGATGACGGCAAGTTCGCCCACCAAGACTCGCGCCTACGACCACCCGCTTGGCGGTGAGAACGGCGACGGACGTGAAGAGGGCCTCTGCCATGAGAACGACATCGAGAACCTCACGCTCTTCAAGTTCCGGGGCGGCATCGATGCTCCGGCGTCGACGCCAGTGGTGAAGATTGGATTCAAGAACAGCATTGGCTTCACTGAGACGGATGCCACGCACATGGTGAAGAATGGCATCAGCTATCTGCAGTATGAGATAAAGATGAAGGTGAGCACAAACTATGAGTTCACCAACGAGGACTACTTCGTCGTGGCTGCCAACTGTGGCGATTTCAATGCCGCCACGCTGGGCGAGCTGCGCGACCATCTTGTGGCATCTGCCTGGAAGGGCGAACGCCACAAGGCTAAGGCAAGCTACACGGAGTTTGCCATGAGCAACGAGGGCGCCACACAGTTCCACGGCGGCGAGGGCACCAAAGATGCCCCCTACGAAGTGGAGGTGGACATCGAGCGCGTGGCTGCACGCATCGACTTTGCCGTGAATGGGTCGGTGGTATCGGGAACGGAACGTAAGTACCCTGTGCTGTCGGCATCGGGTGACAGCCATGTGGCAGACTTCTATCTCTCGCATGTGCGCGCCTTTAATGTCAAGATGGCACCTTCCTATTTCATCAAGCGACTGTCGCCCAGCCAAGAGGGCACAAAATACTATCTGCGCGACGAGCGGAGCGGTGCGCTCTATGGCGACGACATGCAACCGATGTATGTGGAAGAGCCCACCACCTGGCGCAAGACTGCCGCCACACCGGAAGACAACTGTCTGGCTTGGTACGGAAACAGTGCGCTGACCATCGCACGCAGGGAGGCAACCTGGCTCTCCGACCTCTATCGGGTGCACGTGGGCTCGGGAACGGGATTCACGGACGGCACCACGCACGACGACCTCTACCAGCTCGACTACTATGTGGTCGAATATGCCAACGAGAACACCATGCTTCCTGGCTGCACCAACGCGCAGACGACTACGGGCTTGCTCCTGAGGGGCACCTATCAGCCCACGAAGGTGTATGGCGGTGTGGACCAGCAGGGCTCACCCACCGTGGATGCTGACTACGCAAAGGGGCAGACCTATTGGCGCTACAGAAAGATGGCGCAAGATCACGATGAAGCGCAGGTGCTCTACTTCTCGAGCGAGGCGGCAGCACATGCCTACAAGGCGGCTCATGAGGAAGACGTGGCAGAGACGGTTTGCTACAAGGACGCAGTCAGCTACTATGTCGTCTATCTGCGCCACGATGCAACGCATCAAGATCCCATCGCCGACCACATTGCCCCCATGGAGTTTGCCATCGTGCGCAACAGCATCTACCGCCTGGAGGTGAGCTTCTCGGGTCCGGGCTTCAACCACATCCCCAACGATATGGAAGCGAGACCTGAAGGCATACGCCCCTACATCTATGTGATGAAGTGGAACTATATCGAACACCCAGAAATAGAAATCTGATGAATCTACTGAAACACCATATACTGCTTGCCATCTGCTTGCTCCTGCTGCTCGGAGCTTGTGCCGACGACACGCTCGACGAACAAACGGGCGCAGAGACGACTGCGCAGGGTGCGTGCCGCGTGGCGCTGAAGTTGGCGACGAGGGCGGATGGACAACCAAAGGATGCCGTTTCGGACGTTGAACTCATGCAGAACTATCGCGTCATCATCACCGACGTCAACGGAAAGATTGTGCGCAGCATCGATGGCGTCTGCACACCGGCTGCCGAGCTCGACCCGGTGGAGACTTCGCTCAACATCGGCACCTATTATGCCTATGGCTTTGCCAACCTAAGCAAGGGCTACCTGGATGGACTGGGACTCACCGAGGGGAAGAACATCTCCGACAACCTCAGCGCCATCCGTTTCTTTATGCCTGCTCCCTTCTCGTCCACCCAACTGCTCTCTGCCGACAAACTGTCAGAGGGCATCCCAATGACCAGCGCAAAACAGATGGTCAAGGTGGAGGGTCCCAACCAGACCTTCGGCATCGAGGTGCGGCGCCTGATGGCTAAATTGGAGTTTGAATTCTCCAACCCCACACCCTACAACATGCAGATTGCCTCGCAGAGCATCAACAACATGACGGTGAATGCCAGCGACACTGAGGGTAGCATACTGCTCATGAACTATCAGACACCGAACAACACACTGGACCTTGCGCCAAACGCGGTGAAGGCGACACTGAAAAACGAATACCAACAACCCGTGCTGCTGAAGGCTGGAGCCAAGGGCGTGAAGCGGGTCTTCTATGTGCTGGAATCGGAAGCGGACAACATCACGCGGAGTTTTATGCTTAACTTCGATGTGCGATCTGCCGCACATCCGGCTGATGAGGACTTCCGCTATGCGCTCACCAACCCCGAGGTGCTCCCACGCATCCACCGCAACGACTGGATACACATCCCCATCTCGCTTGGCGAATGGCAGATGCGCCTCGAAGCACGCTCCTACCCGCCCATTGGCGGTTACCCGGAGGCGGAGTTCGACCAGACGGAGAGCAACGAGTTTGTTGTCATCTTTGATGGCGGTGGCGAGTGCAGCATACGCCCCTTCATTCGGCAGTATGGCGACCCTACCGGTTGGTTTGGGCTGGACAGCCAGACGAGAATCTCTGGCGAGCCTGTCATCACGCTCGACGACCCCGACCATCTGTTTCTCAGCGAGCCTGAACTTGACAAGAGTGGAGAAATACGTGGAGTGTTGGACATCGCACCAGGCACGTTTGCCTGCATCACACTCACTGCTGACGTCTTCACCAGCACACCAGACACCGACACGCCAGCCGAACGGGTCACCAAGAGGCTTACCCGCAAAATCTACGTGACACAAAAGGCTAAGTGAAGAAAGTCACCTGACAGAACGACAAAGCAAACAAACACAATGATGAAAATCAGCAACCATATACGCACAAAGATAATCCTACTCATCACCCTCTTGGCAGGATGGGCGGGAAATGCTTGGGGCGCCCCCTTCGAACCAAGCTTTGAGCTCACATATAATCCCGGCGGACATTGGTACTATATCAAATTCACGAATGCGGGCTATTATATGTACAATAACGGAACAGGAGCGAATGTAGGTATCACCACAACTGCCCCGTTACGTACGAACAAGGCGTATTGGTGGCAAGCTATTGGTAATAAGAATGGGTTCATCTTGGTCAACGGAAATGGGCAATATCTGAAGCTTAGCGCCTCGGGAGGTAATAATGGTTTCTACCAACCACAAGAGGGAAAAGAAGGTGCTGCTAATTTGTGTTTGGACCAGTTTTCCAATGGCACTCAAGACGTGTGGGAGATTAAGAATCTTGACATTGCTTCGGGCAGATGCCACATGAATCCACAAAGCAATAGTATCAGTCATTGGAACGACAATGACAATGGTAATCGCGTCATCTTTGAAGTGATTCCAGCAGAACTACAAGCGTCGCCAGCGCCTTCCGATGGCAAGTTTTCTTCGAGCACGGTGTGGTTCACCATGAAGAACGAACGCTCCAACAGTTTCATGTCGACGGCAGATGCCTACTACGACACAAACGGTTTGAAGTTGCGCCAAGCGAATCAAAGTGTAACACCAACGGAAGACGTGGGCTATTGGTGCTTTGTGCTCAAAGAGGGCACGACAGACCAGTATTATATCTACAACCGTGCTGCGGGTCCTGACAAGGTGTTAGGAACCAAGTACAATGGAAGCGACGCAAATGCCCGCTCTAAGTTGTACGACGGACTCGACCCTGAGGATGGAGTAGGTAAGGTGTATCAGATTGGAACAAGCAATTCAGGATACTGGATACGCTGCCTTGGTGACAACGGCACCAGCAACTGGTTTATCGACGACTCTAAAAAAACCTACTTCACGGCATGGAATCATGCCAGCAACCCAAAGACCAGCGATGGCAACCGCTTCTACATCTATCCCGCAGACATAGCAGGCATCATTCTGGACGAGTCTGACTACACGCTGACACCCGCCAATGGCGAAGTGGGGTCGCTCCGTACGATTCGGATAGAGATCAGCAAGGAAGGCTATGAAATAAAGAGTGCCGCGCAGGCGATAGAAGAGGGCGAGGACGTTCGCCTCGTGCTGCCAACACTCAGTTCCTCACAAGGCATCTATGAAGCAACGGACATCACACCAACGGGCGAGCCAGGGGTCTACGACATCACATTCGATGAGCTACCCAACGGCAACTACACCCTCACCATTCCAACGGGAACGTTCTATGTCAAGTCAGACGCAGAAGTCGTGCCCATTGAAGTGCTCAGCAGCAGTTATGCTCTAGTAGCCTTCCTCACGGGTGACGTGAAACTTGTCTTCCAAGACAACCACGGCAATCCGATAACCGCCCAGACCGTCATCTACACCCCCGAGACGGGCAGTCCCGTCTCCCTTTCGGCTGATCAGCGTTCCTACGATTTCGGAAATGTGAGTTTCCAGGCGCAGCGCTTCACAGTGGAAGAAGAGCACAAGATACTCACCGTAGAATTCGATTCCGAGCATAATCAGCTCACCTTCATTATCGCCATAGACCCCAATATCATCCAGCTCTCGCCGGAGCCTGTCGATGGAGCGTGGGCAGACGACACGAAGTGGTTCTTGTGGCGCAGCAACCGCAGCAACCAAAACGCACACAATCGGCACTACTTGAGCACGAGCGCAGATTGGGTGGACGACAACTGCTATCTGGCACCTGCATCGTCTGCCATGCCGAGCGACCGTGGTGGCTATTGGGCTTTCGTGGGTGACAACACGAATGGTTTCAACATCTACAACAACGCCTACGGACCAGACTTCATCCTTGCCTATCTGGGAAACAACAACTACAAGATGGTGCCCAAGGACGAAGTGCCAACAGGCGCGCAGACCATATTCACCCACGACGTGAGCACCGTGCTGGATGGAGCCTCACATGGATATACATTCAGAATAGGCACTTCGGGCATCAACCACATCCACTACACCAACAGCACCCTCACTGCATGGAACAATGGATCGAATGGGCATCCCCGCAACGACGACACAGGTTCTTCGTTCATGCTGACTTATGTGGAGGATGCCGACCTGTCGTTGCTGACAGCGTATGACGTCTACAAGGTGCAATGGATGGGCGCCAGCGTGAGCGACTTCAACATCAGCTACAACGAGACGGATCTGGCGTTCGGCAAGCGTGGCTCCGTGCAAGAGGGCGACTACCTCATCGTGCGCCACGGCAGTTCTTTTGAGCTGACCGACTTCTCCACCAGCGGGTCTACGGAGTACGCATTGGGCAAGGTGAGCACCAAAGCGGTGGCAGGACACGCATACAAGAGCCTTCAGCTGTTCATCAAGGATGCGCTCGCCACCGACGAGTGGACGGTGCATGTGAATGGAGACAACTCCGTCATATTTGCGGGCATCGAATATGCTGATGGTGCATCGTTCTTCGCACGTCCCACCACCAACCTGAGTGCTACGGATTTTCGCATCCTTGCTGCAGAGGATCAGTTCGTGTGGGGTCCGTTTATCGACAAGAACACGAAGACCATCACCTACGAGGTGCGCGAACGCGCCACCGAGATCACAAGCGGATTGTATCAACTGCAACTGCTGGACAACGACGCCAACATCACAGCCCTGAGCAACCGCATCAAGGAGGAAGAAGGCAACATCAACACGTCTGCCAACACCCTCTATCTGGTGCCCTCGCTCTACGACACAGGCAACGACAAGATGTTCAAGGCTACGGGTGTGCCCCGTTATGCAGGAGAGGCATCCACCTTCGTCTTCATCACCCACAATGGCGGCGACAACTACAGTCTGACGAACATCCGCACGGGCGAGACCATCACCAGTGGAGGCTTTAGCTTTGCAGACGGATGTCTCACCAAGAGTTCAGGCTGGTCGTTTGAGACCACAGCGCATCCTCTTGAGGGTCCCTACCTGCAGAGTTCGGGCAACAGCAGTATGTCCTTTGCCGTCCATCCCGTCGATGCGACGCAATACACCATCTGCCAGATACTGATTGAGGGTGACGGCGCAACAGCATCCACCCGCTTGCAGTTCAAGAACAGCGACATCATAGGCAGCAACACGGTGGGCCATGGTGGTTATCTCATGCTGAACGAAGACTCCAACATCCCTATGCGCTCGCAAGTCAGCGTGCAGGGAGCCACAGCAAGCATCAGCGCCTTCACCATCGGCGACAAACAGGAAAACGGGGTAACCCCCATCACCATACGTCTGACACAACGCCAGACCTACTGGCGCATACAGATCACTGGCGAAGCCAAAACAGACGAAGACCGTGTCACCTACAACGGCATCAACTATGTAGACGAAGCACTCGTGCCCCTGGCATCAGGCAGCGTGCCCACCGCGCTCGACTTCAAGACAAACGTGAGCGACCGCTTCGTGTGGGGTCCCATCATCGACGCAGAAGCGCAGACCATCACCTTCGACATCCGCACGCGCCCCGACGACATTGAAGAAGGCTGGTATCAGATACAATTGCTCGACGCGGCGAAGATAAACAGTGTCAACACACGCATCGCCGCCATCACGGGAGCCATCAACACACGCAGCAACTACATCTACGTGCTGCCCCTCTACAACAACAGCACGACCACGCTCGCCAAGTTTGGTGGCATCCCCACTTATGCCGACGAACCCGCATCCTATTTCTACATCAGAAAAGAGGGATCGGCGCTCATCATGCAATCGCCCGACGGCAGATACTTCAGGGACGGAGCGGCAGAGAACGGCGTCGCCACGCCTCAGAACATCACCCATTGGAACTACAACAACCGACAACTCCAGATGGGTGGATGGACGGCACCTGGCTTCTGGACCAGCACCGCACAAGGAAGCATCGGCGTGCAGGGCCCCAATGTGGCAGCAGGAAGCAACAGCTCCTACTACGAGGAGCACTACATCACCCGAGTGGACGCAGCAAGCAAATATGCCATCTATCAGGTGGACCTCTCCTCTGCCAATCAAAACAAAGTGAGATATGTCGGTAGCAACTGCTGTGGCACCACCGAGGCCTACAACCATGGCTACTTCTTCCTCGAAAAGGATGCTGTGCCAACAAAGGAGAACTTCCGCTTCGATGGCAACGTAAGCATCAACAGCATCAGCATCAGCGACGCAAACGTCATCACCTTCGATGTGGAGGTGCCCACCTACGACCACGAGATCATCCACCGCCAAGCCAAATACTATGACTATCTTGAAAGCGACAACAACCAGCCCGGTGTTGGATTCATACGGGAGAGCGACGGATGGATGGAGCGCATGGGAACGGATGGGGAACTGATTCGCGAACAGAACGTTGCGGTCTTCAAGATTCCCATCTACTTGAAGCCAGGCGACACGACTGCCTTCCCATCCTATCTGCCCACCAACGAGTTGGGTGCCTACCAACGTTGGTATGATTGGGACACCGACGGCATGGTGGATGATGGTGTGCTCATCACACCGTCACGCTCTAGCGTTGGCACGTCCAACCAATACAACAACGGACATCTCAGTGCGAACGCAAAAATCAAGCCCACATTCAAATTGCCAGAAAACTTGACGTCCTACAATGTGGGACTTGACATCTCGCGCCTCACGGATGGTCAGACCTACACGAGCGGTTCCCTGAACGGAAGTCGCTTAGAACCCACCCTCGCCATGCGCGTCGTCTATCAGATACGCAACGCTACGGACATGGCAGCAGACATCCAGGCGAAGACCGACGCCAATGAGTTCCTGGAGGTGCACAACATATCCTTCCCCAATGTCAAGCACGGCACCTACGAGGACAAGACCATCTCCAACCTGCTGCCGCTCGACTTAGACCTCAACAACTATTGGGTGTTCGACGTTGATGAGAACGGTGCAACCACTGATGACCTCTTACAGCTCAAGGAGAACGGAGACTTGGAGCTCATCGTCAGTTTGGCAGAAGGAAGCGTAGGCTTGCAGCATGTGATGAAGATTCCTGCCTCGCAGACGCGCGCATCGGGCAACATCCAATATTCGGACTTCAACACCGGCCACTTCATCCTCTTCCAATATCCCGATGGGGGTGAAGTGCCTTCGGGCTCAAAGGCCACCATCAACGTCTATCTTCAGAAGAGAGGCAGCAGCCAGAGATACAACCTGGCACAGTTCAACCTCACGTTCATTGGCAACTCAGAGCCCATTCCAGTGACGAACCTGACGGGTTCGTACCGCCATCCCGATGCGCTTCTCGAGTCGTTCGGTGCCCCTGTGGCAGAACTGAATTTCGACAACAAAGTGAACGAAGAATACACGGGCTGTTATAAGTATCCGCTCGACTTCAAGGGCGTCAGCTATGCCTACGGAAACAAGGAAAACCGAGATTGGTTTGCCGGCCGCGGTGAATACGCGCTGGAGACGCAACAAGGCACCACGGGTGGCATCGTCAACACCTACTATCCTGTGAAGAACTACCTGCGCAACATGGGCGACGTCAATGCAGCCGTGAGCAACAGCGTGGAGCCTGACAATTACTTCCTCTATATCGACGCTGCCGACCAGCCCGGCAAGGTAGCCTCCATCAGTCTTGACGGTTCGCTCTGTGCTGGGTCGCGCATGTATTGCTACGGATACATCGGCTGCACGTCGGGCGGTACGCAATACTATGGCAACACCAACCAAAACCCAACCTCCATCCTCATCAACGTGATGGGCATCGACAAGGACACACACGAGGAGGTGCTCATCTACTCCTATTGCCCTGGCATCATCTCCTCGCGAGGCTACGACAAGGATGGCAGAACCGTCTTTACGGCTGCTCTCGGGCGCAACTCCGTCTACGAAAACCACAGCGGCGACAGCAACTATTGGGCACTGTGGCAGCAAGTGGGTTTCAGCTTCTTCATCGATGCGAACACGGCGCTACGCATGAACGGCTACAACATACAGATTGTGAATAACGCTTGGAACTCTACAGGTGCCGACACGGTGCTAGATGACTTCCAAATCTATCTGAAGAAACCCGGTGCCGAAGTGCAAAACACCACGCCCCTCTGCTCCGACCAGATACGCCACATCAAGGTCATCACCGAGTATGCGACGCTGTTGGATGCAGCCAATGAGGACGAGAAAACGCCAGGACTGGCGCGTGTGGGCTTCTGCTTCCTCGACAAGGATGTCTACGACCGTGTCTTGGAGGAAAATGCCGACAAAGATGCCGACCACGGCTATGATCGCAAGGACCCTGAGAACAAATACAACATGGCGTTCAACGAGGCGCTCATGGGCAATCGCACACTCGACACGACGAACAAGGACCACGCCTTCCACAACTTCAGCATCATTCGCGACGGAGAACTGTCCACCATCGACGGAGAAACCAAGGTGCGCTACTACGAGGACATACCGCAATACTCCTTCAAGGAGTCTGACGACGACAAGGTCTATCGCGACATCATACGCGGTGAGCGTTACATCATCTTCAAGGAGAGCGTGGCACACGGCGAGCCCTCAAGCATAACGAACCATAAGTGGACGGCAGGCAAGTCCTACTACCTGCTCTTCTCCACCGCCCCCATCTCGCAAGAACACGTCAACACGGGCGACCTCGGCTGCTCGGTGTTCAACCTCGACGACAGTCGCTGTGCAGTGCTCCATGAGTTCACCGTGGCACCTCCCGTCACCATCAAGGGCGACGTGGAAGAAATCGTCTCAGGAGACGAAGTGCAAGCGTGTGCCGGACAGACCGCAACGCTTTCCGTCAACCTGAATGCACGCACCGACACCCACGACATCATCCTCAAGAACCTCAACTACGATTGGTGGATGCCATCGCCCACACATGTGCTCTACGAGATGCAATATGGTGTGCCGCGCCTGGATGACAACGGCAATCCAATCCCTGTGCTCGACGACAAAGGCTTGGAGCAGGTGAAGACCTACAACACGGTGCCCGCCACCATGCAGAACTACATGAACGTCACCTGGGGCACCTACTCAGCCGACCACACCCACCTCGACAAGAAGCAAGGAGAGCCCATCTACCTCTGCGATGCACTGAAGGAGTTCCGCATTGCCTATCCCCATGACACCAGTCTGGTCGACGTGGTGCCCGTGCACCGCGTGGGCGACACGGAGGAGTGCGAGCTCACCCAAGACCTCATCGACTGCATCGCCCACTTCCTCGAGCCCGACGAGAGCGGTTTTTCACCCCTCACACTGAGTCGCAAGGAGATGAACCTCGTCTTAGGTTCCGACGTGTCGGATGCCAACCGCATCGTCCACTTTGTGGTCATACCCATCGCTCCCAGCATCTACTCAGCCGACGAGGACGCCATCTACTGCCCCGACCCCCAGGAGCTCAAGGTGGTGCTCACGAGCGCCGCACCCACGCTGGCAAACGGATTCGACAGCATGGGCTATCCCGAGCAAATGAACAGCATACCCTTCCGCATCGGTCTGAAGCAGATCAATGGCGTGCGCCAACGAGCCACAGGCAAGAAGAACACCCTCTCCGTGCCACTCCGCAAGGCAGCCTTTGCCTATCCTGAAGTGGGTGCAAAGCTCATGCGCACCCTCGACACCCAAGTCTATCTCGTCGGCAGCAACGACCCAGCCTACAAGCGCATGGAGAACATCTCGATGCTTGCCAATGAGAACCACGCCGACCAAGAGAGCGACATAGAGGATATGTTCGTCAGTGTCGGCACCATTGAGTCGCTCGCTGTGCAGAGGGGTGCCGCTCACCCCGTGATGCAGATCACCTTCGACAACAGCACCATCTTCCGCGAGGGCTACACCTATTCGCTCAAGATCAGATTCTACGAAGTCATGGTCAACAACGAGCGAGACATGGCGTGCGAAGGCTCTTTCGTCTTCGACATGAAGGTGGTGCCCGAATATCAGGTCTGGACGGGCAAGGCAGGCAACAATGACTGGACCAACGACCTGAACTGGGCACGTGCCGACCGCAACGAACTCCACGCCGGCGTGGCTGCCACAGGCGACAAACTGCCTGGCGCAACGGCACTCGACGATGCCGTCAGCTATGCCTCAAATCACGTCAACACGACGAGCAACTCCTTCGTGCCCATGTATTTCACCAACGTGCTCTTCCCGAAAGATGCCACCACGGCACCGGTGCTCTACAAGGGCGACAACTTCAAACGCCCGACGGAAGACGTCAACTTCCTCGAAGGACTCAACGAGACCGCCACGCCCGGCATCGTCTTCGACATGCAGGCCATACCCATCCTGGCTGCCGGCCAGTCGCCCTACAACTACGACTGCAACTACGAGTGCGTACTCTTCGACACCTACAGCGCCAACGGACTCGCCTTTGAGCCCAACACCCAACTGGGCAATGCACACCTCCTCGACTACAACAAGGCATGGGTGGAGTACGAACTCGAAGCGGGCAAATGGTACACCCTCGGATCACCCCTGCAGCAGAGTTTCGCCGGCGACTGGTATTCGCCCACGGCAGGTGCCAAACAGCTAACGCCACACTTCTATGGCATCAACTTCAGCGAGGCACTCAACGATCGCTATCGTCCTGCCTATTATCAGCGCAGCTGGGACCAGGCAGGCAACAATGTGGTCTACATGAAATCGGGCAGCACCTACGACTCCTTCGTCAAGGCTGACTGGTCGCACGTCTACAATGATGCCCAGGTCGACTACACGCACGGAGGCTTCAGCGTGAAACCCGAACTGAACTACATGGAACCGACGGATCGCCCCGCCGACAATAAGGTGCTGGTGCGCATGCCTAAGGCCGACACCAGCTATGCCTACTATGACATCGAGGGCGAGACAGGCAACGCACAAGATGCCCTCCTGGGCTCTCGCCTCCTCAGCCACCGACTGCTGAGCGACCATCTGGGAGCAGAGGGCGATGGAAGGATCCAACTGGATGTGGCAAACCAGACGCCCGACAACAACTACCTCTTGCTGAGCAACCCCTTCATGGCTGCGCTCGACATGGATGCCTTCCTCGCCGCCCACCAAGACCAACTCGAGGCTGCCTACTGGATTGTGGATGCCAACAAGCAGGACGCAAGCATCAAGACGGACGACATGTGGATGACGACAGGCACCACCGACGGCAGATACGTGGCACCGCTCAAGGGCTTCTTTGTCAAGACCAAAAAGGGCGCCAACGGCAATACCACCAACAAGGCACACATCACCTACACGCCTGAGATGCAGACCGTACGTATGCCGGCAACCACACCACCCCCCACCGACCTCGACAATGCCACACGAGCCAACACGGAGTGCTTGCCAAACATCATCCGCCTGAAGGCAGAACGCGACGGCGCACAGAGCCAAGCTCTCATCATGATCGACGAGCGAGCACACGACGCCTTCGTGGCTGGCGAGGACTGCGAGGCATTGGTGGACGGCAACCTCTATGATGTGCCTAACGTCTACACCTCTGCCGGCAACATGGCGCAGAGCATCAACGTGCGACAGTCGCTCAACATGGTGCCCTTAGGCATCATCAGCTCGAAAGACAGTGAGGCAACGCTGCACTTCGACCTCAGCCAGTGCCGCCTGACCTCGATCTACCTCTACGACAAGATCGACCAGAGCTACACGGAACTCTCCAACGGCAGTGAAGTCAGCATGAGCGGCAACAACCAGGGACGCTACTTCCTCACCACCGCCATCGACGATCTCCCCGAGGCTGATGCGCAGAAAGACCTGCAACATGGTGTTTGGACAACATCGGGCATCTATTGCGGCACCTCAACCAAGGGACTCCAACCCGGACTCTACATCGTGGACGGCGTGCGCATGATCATCCGATGAGCATGACACACCATCTCCTACCCCCACTGCTTAGGCTGCTAAGCTGCCTCGTGGCTGTGACACCCCTCTTCGGGTGCCTCCTCGCCTCTTCTTGCACCATGACGCAGGAAGAAGCCATCACGCCCGCCGACAACCTGGTGCACGTGGGCGACCCTCTGCCCTACTTCGAAATAACGATGAACGATGATTCTCTGCTCAAGACATCAGATCTGAGCGGAAAGCCAACACTCATCGTTTTTTTTTCGACCCTCTGCAAGGACTGCCAACGCGAACTCCCGACCCTGAACCGCCGCTATCTGGACCACGCAGCCGACACCACCTTTGTAGCCATCGCACGCCAACAGACGCCAGATGTCCTCGCTGACTATTGGGCTGCCCACCAACTCAGCCTGCCCTATTCCGCCCAGCCAGACCGCAGCGTCTATCACCTCTTTGCCCGCAAAGGCATTCCGCGCATCTACATCAGCGATGCCCATGGCATCGTGTGCAAAGTCGTCGAAGCGTGGTGAGAAAAAAGTTTCTGCTGCAGAAAAAAAAAGTTTCTGTAGCAGAAACTGAAAGTTTCCGTAGCAGAAACTGAAAAGTTCTGCAGCAGAAACTGAAAAGCATCCAATAGCCATGGGCAACGAGGGCGTGAATCGCAGCGTCACCCCCCCCTAAAGTTGAGCAGAAAAAGCAAGAAAAAAGAGGAAAAGTTTTGTCAATCAAAAGAAAATGTGTAACTTTGCAGCCGGTTTGGAGACATTGTGCGCGCTCCGCAAGGAGTAAATGGCTCACACACTGAGTGTTAATAGCGCCTGTACGCCTAAAAAGCGCGAAGGGAGTGGTTAGTGAATCTCAGCGAAAAGTCAGCCAAACGATAAGAAATCATTTATTAACAAACAAAACAAACAAAAGTAGAAGAAAATGGAGACTTTAAGCTACAAGACCATTTCCGTCAACCGTCAGGCCGCTCAGAAGGAGTGGGTCGTTGTTGACGCTACCGACCAGGTGCTCGGTCGTCTGGCCAGCAAGGTTGCAAAGCTGCTTCGCGGCAAGTACAAACCCACCTTCACCCCCAACGCTGACACGGGCGACAACGTAATCATCGTCAACGCCAGCAAGATCAAGATCACGGGTAAGAAGCTCACCGACAAGGTGTATATCACCTACAGCGGTTACCCCGGTGGCCAGAAGCAGCAGACTGCTGCCGAAATCCTCGCACGCCCCAACGGTGCTGAGAAGCTCGTTCGCAAGGCTGTGAAGGGCATGCTCCCCAAGAACAAGCTCGCCGACCGTCTGCTCACCAACCTCTTCATCTACGCCGGTGCAGAGCACAAGCAGGAAGCTCAGAGTCCCAAGAACATCGATATTAACCTCTACAAGTAAAAAGCGAGATTATGGAAACAGTTAATGCATTAGGACGTCGCAAGAGCGCTGTAGCTCGCGTTTACGTAACCGAGGGTACCGGTAAGATTACCATCAACAAGCGTGACATCACTGAATACTTCCCCAGCAGCATCCTGCAGTATGTGGTGAAGCAGCCCCTCACTACACTCGACTGCGCTGAGAAGTATGACATCAAGGTGAACCTCAACGGCGGTGGCTACACCGGTCAGAGCCAGGCACTCCGCCTCGCCATTGCCCGCGCACTCGTCAAGATCAATGCCGACGACAAGAAGGCACTCCGCGCTGAAGGCTTAATGACTCGCGATAGCCGTGAGGTTGAGCGTAAGAAGCCCGGTCAGCCCAAGGCACGCCGTCGCTTCCAGTTCAGCAAGCGCTAAAAATGGCTGTTTAGCATCCAAATCGTCGGGACTCTACACCTTATAAATATTACACACGCGCGTAGGCTACCCGGCGGTTGGTTCTAACCATACAGAGAACAACAAAAGGAAAGTAAACAAACTAAGAACAAAACAACAATGGCAAGAACAAATTTTGAAGCACTGTTGGAGGCCGGATGTCACTTCGGTCACCTCAAGAGAAAGTGGAACCCCGCTATGGCTCCTTACATCTTTATGGAGCGCAATGGCATTCATATCATCGACCTGCACAAGACCGTTGCACAGGTGGAAGAGGCTGCATCAGCACTCAAGGCAATCGCTAAGAGCGGCCGCAAGATCCTCTTCGTCTGCACCAAGAAGCAGGGCAAGCTCGCTGTGGCTGAGAAGGCAAGCAGCGTGAACATGCCTTACGTCAACGAGCGCTGGCCGGGTGGTATGCTCACCAACTTCCCCACCATCCGCAAGGCTGTGAAGAAGATGACCAACATCGACAAGATGACTCAGGATGGCACCTTCGCAAACCTCTCAAAGCGCGAAATGCTGCAGATCAGCCGTCAGCGTGCTAAGCTCGAGAAGAACCTCGGTTCTATCGCCGACCTCAACCGTCTGCCCGCTGCCCTCTTCGTCATCGACGTGCTGAAGGAGCAGATTGCTGTGCGCGAGGCCAACCGTCTGGGCATCCCCGTATTCGGCATCGTTGACACCAACAGCAACCCCGACAACATCGACTTCGTGATTCCCGCCAACGATGATGCAAGCAAGAGCATCGAGGTCATCCTCGGCGCATGCTGCCAGGCCATCGCTGAAGGCATCGAGGAGAAGAAGGTGGAAGCTGTGGACAAGAAGGAGGCTGGCGAAGAGGCTGAGGCTCCCGCAGCAGAGGCTACTGAGGCTCCCGCAGAGGCTTAATCAATACATTTATTCCCAAAAAACTTAAACGACATTATTACGACTATGGAAGTAACAATGAACGATATCAAGAAGCTCCGCGAAATGACCGGCGCTGGTCTGGCTGACTGCAAGAAGGCCCTGGCCGAAAGCGACGACATGGACGGCGCTGTAGCATACCTCCGCAAGAAGGGTCAGGCTGTGGCTGCTAAGCGCAGCGACCGCGAGGCTGCTGAGGGCTGCGTGCTCGTGAAGGCTGAGAACGGCTTCGGTGCCATCATCGCACTCAAGTGCGAGACCGACTTCGTTGCCACCAACGCAGACTTCGTTGCACTCACCAAGAGCATCCTTGACTTGGCTGTTGCCAACAAGTGCAAGACCCTCGACGAGGTGAAGGCACTCCAGTTGGGCGACATGACCGTGCAGGAGGCTGTGACCAACCAGAGCGGCATCACGGGCGAGAAGATGGAGCTCGATGGCTATTGCACCATCGAAGCTGAGCACATCGCCACCTACAACCACATGAACCGCAATGGTCTCTGCACCATGCTCAGCTTGAGCAAGCCTGTGGCTGACGAGACAGTGGGCAAGAACATCGCTATGCAGATTGCTAGCGCTGCTCCTGCTGCCATCAACGCTGACGGCGTGCCTCAGAGCGTCAAGGACAACGAGGTGGCTCTTGCCATCGAGAAGACCAAGGCAGAGCAGGTTCAGAAGGCTGTTGAGGCTGCCATCAAGAAGGCTGGCTACAACCCCGCTCACTTCGACAGCGAAGACCACATGGAGAGCAACCAGACCAAGGGTTGGATCACCGCTGAGGACGTGGCTGCCGTGAAGGAGATCATCGCTAAGGTGAGCGCTGAGAAGGCTGCCAACCTCAACGAGCAGATGATTCAGAACATCGCTCAGGGTCGTCTCAACAAGTTCCTCAAAGAGAACTGCCTCCTCTCTCAGGAGTACATCTGGGACAAGCAGTTCACCGTCGAGAGCTACCTCAAGAGCATCGACAAGGATCTCACCGTGACCGACTTCAAGCGTTTCACCCTCAAGGCTGAATAATCGGAACTCCAATAAACGAATAAAAGGGCAAATGAGGACGACCTCATTTGCCCTTTCACCATTAAAATAATGCAGAAGGCACGATGCTGACTGCAAACTGCGCATGAGTTGAGTCACATGACAAGTGATGGACTATATGCTTGGCATAGAGAAAGATAATTGAAGATGGCGAAAGACAAGACGGTTTATATCTGCGACTACTGCGGACAAGAGAGTGCCAAATGGCTCGGCAAGTGCCCTGCGTGCAACCAATGGGGCACAATGAAGGAGATGCACATCAAGGCTGAAAAGGCGTCGTCGCCCATTGCACGTGCTGCCATCAAGGCTGCGGGTGCCAGCGAGACGAGAAACAGGCCCAAACGCGTGAGCGAAATAGACGCACAGGAGGAGCCGCGCATGGACATGCTCGACGGCGAACTGAACCGCGTGCTGGGCGGCGGATTGGTGCCGGGCAGTCTGGTGCTACTGGGTGGCGAACCTGGCATTGGCAAGTCTACGCTCGTCTTGCAGACGGTGCTCAAACTGCAATCGACACGCAAGGTGCTCTACGTGAGCGGCGAGGAGAGCGCACGACAAATCAAACTGCGCGCAGAGCGTCTCAGCGAGAAGGCTGCAGAAGCCCATGGGCTCTACATCCTCACGGAGACGTCGCTCGAAGCCATCTTCGACCAGATTGCCGAACAGGAGCCTGACCTCGTGGTGATCGACTCCATACAGACCATACAGACGGAGGGCGTGGAGTCTTCGCCCGGCAGTCTTTCGCAAATCCGCGAGTGCGCTGCTGCTCTGCTCAAGTACGCCAAGATGGGCGGTGTGAGCATTCTGCTCATCGGACACATCACAAAGGAGGGCACTCTGGCAGGACCGAAAGTGCTGGAGCACATCGTCGACACGGTGCTGCAGTTTGAGGGCGACCAGCACTATATGTACCGCATTCTGCGCGGCATCAAGAACCGCTTTGGGTCCACCTCCGAACTAGGCATCTACGAGATGCGGCACGATGGCTTGCGCCAGGTGACCAACCCCAGCGAACTGCTCCTCACCTCACATGCGGCTGGCGAGGAGGCGCTCTCGGGTGTGGCTATCGCTTCTGCCATCGAGGGTGTGCGTCCCTTTCTCATCGAGACGCAGGCACTCGTCTCCACTGCGGCTTACGGCACGGCACAGCGACAAACGATTGGTTTCGATGGTCGCCGACTGAACATGCTGCTGGCGGTGCTGGAGAAGCGAGTGGGCTTTAAGTTGGCGCAAAAGGACGTCTTCCTGAACATTGCTGGCGGACTGCGCGTGACGGACCCGGCTCTCGACCTGAGCGTTATCGCTGCCGTTCTCTCGAGCAACGTGGATGCGCCGATCGAAGGCGATGTGTGCATGGCTGGAGAAGTGGGACTGAGCGGCGAGATTCGTCCTGTGGCTCGCATCGAGCAACGCATTGCTGAGGCGCAGAAGTTAGGGTTCAACCGTATGCTCATCCCCTCGCTCAACCATCAAAGCATCAACGCCGCTCAGTATTCCATCCGCCTCGTTCCGGTGAGCAAGGTGAGCGAGGCTGTGCGCGAACTGTTCGGCTGACAAAGCCCAAATTGTCCTTCTCTTTCTCCCCCGCCCCCAAAGCTAAAAAAAAATAACAGAAGATGAAAAGAATAATATTGCCACTCCGATGGTTGCTGCCGTGCTTACTGCTCCTGATGGGCAGTGCTTCGGCTGCTGCACAATGCTTCACGTCGAGCCCCATCCCCGACGGCGTGTTTGAAAGGATGCAAGGACGTTCGTTTGCCGAAGGCTGCACCGTGAAGCGAGATGAGCTTCGTTATTTGCGCGTGCTTCACTATGACGACAAGGGTAAGGTTCAGACGGGTGAGTTGGTGTGCAACGTGTGCATCGCACAAGACTTGCTAGAAATCTTCGAAGAGCTCTACAAGGCTCAATATCCCATCGAGAAGATGAGACTCATCGACGAATATGGCGCCAAGAGCAAATCGTCGGGCGCCGACGACGATGCGAGCATGGCGGACAACAACACGTCGTGCTTCAACTTCCGCAATGTGGCTGGCACGAAGTCGCTCTCCAAGCATGCTTTCGGACGTGCCATCGACATCAACCCGCGCTACAACCCTTATGTGCACATGCTACAAGGAAAGCAGGTGGTAGATCCGGCAAACGGTGCACCCTATGCCAAAAAGCGCACGAAGAAGAACAGCCCGATGATCATCACCACGGATGACCTCTGCTATCGTCTGTTTATCCAACACGGATTCACCTGGGGGGGAGCATGGAAGACGATGAAGGACTATCAACACTTTCAAAAATGATTCAGGAATTTCAAATCAGAGTTCTGCCAGAGCAGGCAGCCAACGAACAAGCGCTCAAACGCTACATAGCAAAAGAAAAAGGATACGCAGAACGGGACATTCAGGGCGTGCGCGTCTTGCGCAAAAGCATTGACGCTCGACAGCGCACCATCTTCGTGAACCTCACCGTGCGCGTCTTCGTGGGCGAAAAGCCGACAGAACTGGAGTACGTTCCCACGGAATACGGCGACGTGAGCAATCGCCCATCGGTGCTGATCGTGGGGGCTGGTCCGGGAGGACTCTTTGCTGCGCTGCGGCTCATCGAGCGCGGCTTCCGCCCCATTGTGGTGGAGCGTGGCAAGGACGTGCGCGAACGCAAGAAGGACATAGCAAAGATTCGCCCCGAACAATGTGTGAACCCCGAATCAAACTACTCCTTCGGCGAAGGTGGAGCGGGTGCGTATAGCGATGGCAAACTCTATACGCGATCGAAGAAACGAGGCAATGCTGAGAAGATTCTGAACGTGTTTGTCCAGCATGGCGCTTCGCCCACCATACTGAGCGATGCCCATCCACACATCGGCACGGACAAACTGCCGCGCGTCATCGAGAACATGCGTCTGACCATACTGCGCTGCGGAGGAGAGGTGCATTTTCAGACGCGCATGGACGAACTGCTCATGACGGAAACGGACACACAAGGTGGGCAGAGGGTGGTGGGCATCGTCTGCACTGACCTCGCAACGAACTGCCAGCGGGAGTTCCGCGCTGACGCCATTATCCTCGCCACGGGGCACTCTGCTCGCGATGTCTACCGCTGGCTGCATGCGCATGGTGTCAGATTGGAGGCTAAGGGATTGGCTGTGGGCGTGCGCCTGGAGCATACTTCACAACTCATCGACCAACTGCAGTATCATCGACGTGAGGGCAGAGGCAAATTTCTGCCAGCAGCAGAATATGCCGTGGTGCAACAAGTGGAGGGCCGCGGAGTCTACAGTTTCTGCATGTGTCCCGGAGGTTTTGTTGTTCCGGCTGCCACAGGCCCTGAGCAGATTGTCGTGAATGGCATGAGCCCTTCGGGGCGCAACGGACGATGGAGCAACAGCGGCATGGTGGTGGAGATACGACCAGAGGACGTAGTGGCTGCCCTGGACGGCAAAGCGATTGCCACAGGCAGCGAGGGCGGGGGCATCGATCCTCTCGCTGTGTTGCACTTTCAGGAAGAGCTGGAGCGCCAGTGCTGGTTGCAGGGCAATCAAAGACAGACGGCACCTTCGCAACGCATGGCTGACTTCGTGAACAATCGTCTCTCCTTCGACCTACCTGAAAGCAGTTATGCTCCGGGGCTGATCAGTAGTCCGTTGCATTTCTGGCTCCCGCCTTTCGTTGGCAAACGACTGCAGGAAGCGTTTAAGATTTGGGGTAAGCGACAGCACGGTTTCCTCACTAATGAGGCTACGGTGATAGGGGTGGAGACGCGCACGAGCAGTCCCGTGCGCATCGTGAGAGACAATGACTGTTTGCAACACATCAAACTGCGCGGACTCTTCCCCTGCGGAGAAGGTGCTGGCTATGCAGGCGGCATCGTCTCAGCCGGAGTGGACGGCGAACGGTGCGCCGATGCCGCCGTCACAATGCTAAGCTGAGAACCGACCGCTTTGCAGTAGATACATGTTGGCAGGGCGCATGGCAACGATATGACGGCAGTACGCATGGCAATGGTATGACGGCAGGGCGCATGACAACGATATGACGGCGGTGCGCATGGCAACGATATGAATAATGGCTAAGTGGACAAGATTTTGCCCGCTTAGCCATCATCCTATTTGAAGATACTCTTGAGAATGGTGTTGGTGATGCGCCGTGACACACTGCTTGTCACGCTTCGTGCCACCGTGCCAAAGATGGTGCGCCCCAAGGTGTTCTGTGCCGCCTTCTGCTGCGCTTTGGCATGACGTTCCGCTTCGCGTTGGCGCTCCTTCGCTAGCCGTTCAGCCTCCTTACGGGCAGCAGCTTGCTGGCGCTCCAATTCTTTCATCGCACGCTCTGCCTCCTTACGTTCTGCTGCCTCTTGGCGTTCGCGTTCGCGTTGTTCTTTTTCTGCCTGACGTGCTTCAGCCGCTTCACGACGCGCCTCTTCCTTGGCTTGTTTCTCTGCCAGTCGAGCTTCTTCCTTGGCTTGCTGCTCTGCCAGTCGGGCTTCTTCCTTCTCCCGCTGCTCCTGCGCTTTAGCGGCTGCTCTCTCCTCCGCCTCTCGCTCTGCGGCTTCGGCGGCTCCGGTCAGAACCTCATAGGCAGACTCACGGTCGAAGAAGGAGGCGTAACCCTTGATGCGCGCTGGAGCTGCGTTTTGAATGCTCTGACGCTGCTCTGGAGTGATGGCGCCAATCTGACTCAAGGGGAACAGGATGCGTGCGCGCTCCACCATCGTAGGCGCTCCGCCTTCGTCGAGGATGGACACAAGGGCTTCGCCCGTGGCAAGTTCTTTGATGGCTTCCTCCGTGTCGAAAGCGGGATTCGTGCGGAAGGTCTCGGCGGCAGCACGCACTGCCTTCTGGTCTTTGGGCGTGTAGGCACGAAGGGCATGCTGGAAACGATTGCCCAACTGACCCAGGATGACATCGGGGATGTCGGAAGGCGACTGCGTGATGAAGTAGATGCCTACACCTTTTGAACGTATCAGGCGAATGACCTGCTGCAGCTTGTCGGTGAGCGCCTTTGAGGTCCCATCAAAGAGCATGTGCGCTTCGTCGAAAAAGAAGACCAGCTTGGGCAATTCCTGGTCGCCCACCTCAGGCAGCGTGGCATAGAGTTCGGTGAGCATCCAAAGCAAGAAGGTGCTGTAGAGTTTCGGCTGCATCATCAGACGGTCGGCAGCCAACACACTCATCACACCGAGCCCGCGCTCTGTGTCGAGCAGGTCGTTGATGTCGAAAGAGGGTTCACCGAAAAACTTGTCGCCTCCTTCACTCTCAATGGCGAGTATGCTGCGCTGTATGGCTCCAACACTTGACGCCGAGACATTGCCGTAGCGCGTGGTGAACTTGGAGGCATTCTTGCCCACAAAGTCGAGCATCATGCGAAGGTCCTTGAGGTCGATGAGCAGAAATTGCTCGTCGTCGGCAATGCGAAACACGATGTTCAGCACTCCAGCCTGGGTCTCGTTGAGCTCCATGAGACGTGACAAGAGTTGCGGACCCATCGCACTCACCGTGGTGCGCATGGGAAAACCTTGCTCGCCATAGACGTCGTAGAAGCGCACCGGACAACCGGCAAATTCTAATTCGTCGGGTTTGATGCCGAACTCCGAACAGCGTTTCTCGATGAAGGAACTGAGTTTACCTTCCTGACTGATACCCGAAAGGTCACCTTTCATGTCTGCCATGAAGCATGGCACACCTGCCTGACAAAAGGTTTCTGCCAGCACTTGCAAGGTTACGGTCTTGCCTGTGCCCGTTGCACCTGCAATGAGTCCGTGTCGATTACACATCTTGCCCACAAGATGAATGGGTCCTTGGTCGCAATGCGCCACATAGAGAGAATTGTTGAGATACATATTTAGTTGTCTATTGTGTTTTCGCTGTGTGATAATATAAGCCTAACCCTTCGCGTTATCGCGGCAGTGGAGAGGTGGCTACTCTGTTAGGTTTTCGCTACAAAGTTACATAATTTATTTCAAAGAAAGAAAAAACGTAAAGAAAAACTGCTGCCACTGCGTGCAGCATGTGGCTTGACCTAACGCTTTACGTTCGGCTGCAAGGCTCCCTGCTGTGTTGCAAGCCCAAATGCATAGATGATTTAGCAAGAACGAATGCATAGATAGTTTAGCAAGAACGAATGCATAGATGGTTTGGCAAGAACGTATGCCGTTGCAATCATGAATAATTATTCGTTATTTCGCATGAAAAGTGCGTGCCTATATTAAATAATGCAAAAAATAGGTGATAAATTATGAATATTGCGCAGAATTGCGTAATTTTGCCGAGATTTTAGCATCAGGACATCAAGCATAAATAACAATCAGTCGCAAAAGAAAATCACAATTTATCAATTGTTGTTTTGCACACCACAACACGGGGCATAAACCATGGCAGATGTAAAGAAGAACGGACGATTGGAAATCATCAAGATGTTGGTTTCTGGGATGGAACTCTCCACACAAGAAGAGCTCTTGCAGCAGCTTGCCATCTTTGGGTGCCCCACAAGCCAAACAACACTCGTGCGCGACCTGCGTCAGCTGCACATCATCAAGGGTCATAACCAAAACGGACGCTACGTCTACCTGATGCCGGGGGAGCAACGCTATCGCACGGTGAGCGACACGCACGTCACCGTGGACGGCATGAACCGGTTGGGCGTAGTGAAAGTGCAGTTCAGCGGCAACATGGGGGTCATCCACACTCCGCCTGGCCACGCGGCACACGTTGCCTATGACATCGACAACGCAAAAATAGAAGAGGTATTGGGCACCGTGGCAGGAGACGACACAGTTATCATCGTGCTTGCAGAAGGAGCAGAACGCAGCGTAGTTATGGACAAGATCAGTACGATAAAGATATAATACATAGACGAAACCAAAGCAGTTGGCTCAACACAAAACAAAGCAGTTGGCTTAACGCCACACGAGACAAGCATGTGGTCTGACAAATAAGCGCACAGGCATGTGAGTGTAGATACAGAAAGAATGAGGCATTTGGAGAAAGGAAGAGCCATACGTTCAGAAACTCTGAGAACCACGAAACAAGTGCTGGACAACGAAAGTAAGACGACTATATTTGCACATCAGCAATGGAAGAAATAAAAGCAGAGGATATAAAGGTGATGGTGGCACTGCCCGAACATGAGGCCTACGTGGACACCATATTGGAAACCATTCGTGAAGCAGCCAAGAAGCGAGGCACAGGCATTGCAGAGCGCACGCACGAATACGTAGCCACCAAAATGAAGGAAGCAAAGGCAGTCATCGCACTCTATGGCGATCGCTTTGCGGGTTTTAGCTATATTGAGACTTGGGGCAACAAACATTATGTCACCACCAGCGGTCTCATCGTGCACCCCGACTTCCAAGGACTTGGCGTGGCAAAGCGCATCAAGGACTACACCTTCACGCTGGCACGTCTGCGCTGGCCCCATGCCAAGATATTCTCACTCACGAGCGGCGACGCGGTGATGAAGATGAACACGGCGCTCGGCTACGTGCCCGTCAGCTTCAATCAGCTCACCGACGACGATGCCTTCTGGCGCGGCTGCCGCGGTTGCACCAACCACGACATTCTCGAACTCAAGCAGCGCAAATTCTGCGTTTGCACAGGCATGCTGTGGGATCCCGAGAAGCACCACGGCGAGCCCACCAGCCTTGAGGTGATCAAGGACATCATGCGCACGCTGGTGCTGCGCGGAATAGAATAGTAGTTGCCCCCTCAGCGGAAAAGTTCATTCGGCAGTCTAAAGGACAACCCGACGCATACACACCCCGTTCATTCGGCAGTCGAAAGGAAGACCCGACGCACATTCACCCAGAAACAAAAACAATACACGATAAGCACAATGGCAGAAAAGAAAAAAGTAGTGGTCGCTTTCAGTGGCGGTCTTGACACAAGTTACAATGTGATGTATCTCACCAAGGAGATGGGATACGAAGTGTACGCAGCATGCGCAAACACAGGCGGCTTCAGTACCGAACAGCTGAAGCAGAACGAAGAGAACGCCTACAAGTTGGGCGCCGTGAAGTATGTGACACTCGATGTCACCCAGGAGTACTATGAGAAGTCGCTCAAGTATATGGTCTACGGCAATGTGCTTCGCAACAACTGCTACCCCATCTCGGTCAGTTCAGAGCGCATCTTCCAAGCACTCGCCATTGCACGCTACGCCAAGGAGATTGGCGCTACCGCCATTGCCCACGGTTCGACGGGAGCTGGCAACGACCAGATTCGTTTCGACATGACCTTCCTCGTCATGTGTCCCGGTGTGGAAATCATCACCCTCACCCGCGACCGCAACCTCAGCCGTCAGGAAGAAGTAGACTACCTGAACGCTCACGGCTACTTTGCCGACTTCAGCAAGCTCAAGTATTCTTATAACGTAGGATTGTGGGGCACTAGCATCTGTGGTGGCGAGATACTCGACTCCAAGCAGGGACTGCCCGAGTCAGCCTATCTCAAGCACGTCACCAAAGAGGGTCCCGAAACACTGACCCTTGGTTTCGACAAAGGTGAACTCTGCTCCGTGAATGGTGTCGCCTACGAAGACAAGATCAAGGCCATCCAAGCCGTCGAAGAGATTGGTGCCGCATACGGCATCGGTCGCGACTGCCATGTGGGCGACACCATCATCGGCATCAAGGGACGCGTAGGCTTTGAGGCAGCAGCTCCCATGCTCATCATTGCTGCCCACCGTTATCTAGAGAAGTTCACCCTTTCCAAGTGGCAGCAGTATTGGAAGGAGCAAGTCGCCAACTGGTATGGCATGTTCCTCCACGAGAGTCAGTATCTGGAGCCTGTCATGCCCGACATCGAAGCCATGCTCACCTCTTCGCAGCGCAACGTGACGGGCGAGGTAACGCTCGAACTGCGTCCGCTCGGCTTCCAGACCATCGGTGTGGATTCGCCCAACGACCTCGTCAAGAACAAGCTGGGCGAGTATGGCGAAACGGCGAAAGCCTGGACCAGCGAGGACGCCAAGGGCTTCATCAAGGTGACTTCAACTCCATTACGCGCATACTATCTGGCACACCCCGATGAAGAACGTTAAAGTAGGCATATTGGGTGCAGCAGGCTACACTGGTGGCGAACTGATTCGCCTGCTGATCAACCACCCCGAGGCAGACATAGTCTTTGCCCATAGCGAGTCGAACGCAGGAAACAAGGTCTGCGATGTCCATGAAGGTCTTCTTGGCGAAACGGAACTGGAGTTTTCCAGCGAGATGCCTTTCGACCAGGTCGACGTCGTCTTCTTTTGTTTCGGACACGGCAAGAGCGAAGCCTTCCTCAAGGATCACACCATACCGGAGGGCGTGAAGATCATCGACCTGGCGCAAGACTTCCGCATAGCAGGCAGCCACGACTACGTCTACGGATTGCCCGAGACGCATCGCGACGCCATCAAACATTGCCAGCACCTTGCCAACCCCGGCTGCTTTGCCACCTGCATCCAATTAGCGCTGCTCCCCTTGGCCAAAGCCGGACTGCTCACGCACGATGTGAGCGTGAATGCCATCACAGGCAGCACAGGAGCCGGCCAGAAGCCGGGTGCAACCACCCACTTCTCTTGGCGCAACAACAATTTCTCCACCTACAAACTCTTCACCCACCAGCACCTCCACGAGATTTGCCAGACGCTGAACGAGCTGCGCCCCGACACCGCTCCGCGCGCCATCGACACCCTCGAAACAGGTTTCGACTACATGCAGGAGGCAGGCATCACCGTCGACTTCATCCCCTATCGCGGCGACTTCGCACGCGGCATCTTCTGCACCTCCGTGGTCACACTCGACAAGGGCATGGAGGCGAGCCACGTCGCATCGCTCTTCCGTGACTACTATGCAGAAGCAGTTTTCACACACTACAGCAACAAAGCCATCGACCTCAAGCAAGTGGTCAACACCAACAAGGCACTCGTCCATGCCGACGTCTTCGGCAGAAAAGTTGTCGTCACCTCCGCCATCGACAACCTCCTCAAGGGAGCCGTCGGTCAAGCGGTGCAGAACATGAACCTCATGTTCGGACTCGACGAACGCGCCGGACTCCAGCTCAAGGCGAGCGCATTCTAAACATAACACACACAAGCCAAAGTCATCATGAATCTATTTGACGTATATCCACTGTTTCCCATCACCATCGAGCGCGGCAAGGGATGTCGTGTCTGGGACGATCAGGGACAAGAGTATCTCGACCTCTATGGCGGCCACGCCGTCATCAGCATCGGACATGCCCACCCCCACTACGTTGACGCCATCAGTCAGCAGGTGGCAAAAATCGGTTTCTACAGCAACTCCGTGCAGAACCCCTTGCAAAAGGAGTTTGCCTCACGGTTGGGAAAAGCGAGCGGCTATGAGGACTACAGCCTGTTCCTCATCAACAGTGGAGCAGAAGCCAATGAGAACGCCATGAAGCTCGCCTCCTTCTACAACGGACGCACCCGCATCCTGGCTCAGGAGAAAGCCTTCCATGGCCGCACCTCTTTAGCCGTCGAGGCAACCCACAACCCCAAGATCATTGCGCCCATCAATGACAATGGCCACGTCACCTATCTCCCCATCAACGACATCGACGCCTGGAAAGCTGAACTGGAGAAGCAAGACGTCTGCGCCGTCATCATCGAGTGCATACAAGGCGTGGGCGGCATACGCATGGTCGAAGCCAACTTCATGCAGCAGTTGCGCCAGCTCTGCGACGCCACCAACACCGTGCTCATCTGCGACGAGATTCAGTGTGGCTACGGGCGCAGCGGCAAGTTCTTTGCCCACCAGTGGCTCAACGTGCGCCCCGACATCATCACGGTGGCTAAAGGCATCTGCAACGGCTACCCCATGGGCGGTGTGCTCATCGCGCCGAAATTCGCCCCCGTGTATGGTCAGCTCGGCACCACCTTTGGCGGCAACCATCTCGGCTGTGCCGGTGCGCTTGCCGTGCTCGACGTCATCGAGCAGGAAGGACTCGTGGAGCAGGCAGACAAGGTTGGCGCATACCTCATCGACGAGCTCAAGAAGTACCAGCACTCAGGCGAACCCGGCTCACAGCACATTGTGAACGTGCGCGGTCGCGGATTGATGATCGGCATCGAGCTCGACATCCCCTACAAGGAGCCCCGCACTCGCCTCATCCATGAGGCACACGTCTTCACCGGCTGCTCAGGCACTAACGTCATCCGCCTCCTCCCCCCACTCTGCCTGAGTATGGAAGAAGCAGCACGCTTTATCCACACACTAAAAACAGTTTTATTATGACAGAAGAGAACTACAAACAGATTGCCCAACGACTCAAGGGCCTGCGAGATATCTTCGACATCCCCCTCACCAAGATGGCTGAGGTGTGCGAAACATCTGTGGAGCACTACATGAAGATCGAAAACGGCGAGTGCGACCCCGGTGTCTATCGCCTCACACGCATATCAAAAGCTTATGGCATTGCACTTGACGTGCTGCTCTTTGGCGAAGAGCCACGCATGAACGGCTATTTTGTCACACGTCAAGGACAGGGACTCGAAGTGGACCGCCACGACGACTACAAGTACAAGTCGCTTGCCAGTGGCTTCAAAGGTCGTGCCATGGAGCCTTTCTTCACCGAAATCGACCCCCTGCCCGATGGCCGCAACCACCGAAAGAATGTGCACGACGGTCAAGAGTTCATCATCGTCTTTGAGGGCATACTCGAACTGACCATCGACGAGAAAGTCATCACACTACGCCAAGGCGACAGCATCTATTTCGACACAACACATCCCCACTGCATGCGTGCTCTTGAGGATAAATCCGTCAAATTCCTCACCGTTATCATCTAAAAAGACAACATGACAGACAATCCTATCATTAGTCGCTTCATGCGACAAACCACCTTCACTTCAGATGAGGACTACAAGAAGAACCTCGAGTTCATCGTCCCTCTCAACTTCAACTTCGCCTACGACGTGATGGACGAATGGGCACGCATCCAACCCAACAAGGAGGCACTCCTGTGGGCGAGTGAGGCTGGAGAGGAGCGCCGCTTCACCTTTGCCGACCTGAAGAACGAAAGCGACCAGACTGCATCCTACCTCCAGTCGCTCGGCATCGGTCGTGGCGACATGGTCATGCTCATCCTCAAGCGTCGCTTCGAGTGGTGGATCACGATGCTTGCCCTCCACAAGCTGGGAGCAGTGGCGATACCTGCCACCCACATGCTCACCAAGCACGACATCATCTATCGCAACAATGCAGCATCGGTGAAAGCCATCGTTTGTGTGGGCGACGAATACGTGCTCTCCGAAATCGACAAGGCACGCCCAGAGAGCCCCACGCTCGAATGCGTCATCAGCATCGGTCCCCACGTGCCTGAAGGCGTCCACGACTATCAGAAGGAGGTCAAGGAGGCAAAGCCCTTCCATCGTCCGCGCTTCGTCAACAGCAACGAGGACACCATGCTCATGTATTTCACCAGCGGCACCACGGGCGAGCCCAAGATGGTCATCCACGACTTCCTCCTGCCCATCGGACACATCACCACAGGTGCTCTCTGGCACAACCTCGACGAGAACAGCATCCACCTCACCGTGGCAGACACGGGCTGGGCAAAGGCAGTATGGGGGCGCATCTACGGACAGTGGTTTGCCGGTGCCGACCTTTTTGTCTACGACCACGGAAAGTTCACCGCCGACATGGTGCTCAGCCAGATCGAGAAGTATCGCATCACCTCCTTCTGCGCTCCCCCCACCGTCTATCGCTTCATGATCCACGAGGACTTCAGCAAGTATGACCTCTCCTCGCTGCGCTACTGCACCACAGCAGGCGAAGCGCTCAACGCATCCGTCTACGAGAAGTTCCTGCAGCGCACCGGCATCCGTCTGATGGAGGGATTCGGACAGACCGAGACCACCATGATACTCGGCACAATGCCCTGGACGACACCCAAACCCGGCAGCATGGGCAAGCCCAACACACAATACGACATCGCACTCCTGCGCCCAGACCTCACACCCTGTGAGGACGGCGAGAAAGGCGAGATCGTGCTGAGCCTGAAGAACGGCAAGAAGCCCATCGGCCTCTGCAAGGAGTACTACCGCGACGTTGAGCACACCAGCGAGTCATGGCACGATGGTTTCTATTTCACGGGCGACATGGCATGGCGCGACGCCGACGGCTACTACTGGTTTGAAGGCAGAGCCGACGACGTCATCAAGTCAAGCGGATACCGCATCGGTCCCTTCGAGGTGGAGAGCGCACTGATGACCCACCCCGCCGTGGTGGAGTGCGCCATCACGGGTGTGCCTGACGACACCCGCGGCATGGTGGTCAAAGCCACAGTGGTGCTGGGCAAGGAATGGAAGGAGAGAGAGGGCGACGACCTCGTCAAGGAGCTGCAGAACCATGTGAAGCAGGTGACCGCTCCCTACAAATACCCACGCATCATTGAGTTCGTCAACGAACTTCCTAAAACCATCTCCGGAAAGATTCGTCGCGTGGAAATACGACAGAAGGACAAGAAACAGTAGCTTATGAAATCATTTCTCAACGTAAAGGACCTCGGAGACCTCAAACAGGCACTGGATGAAGCGAGCGAAATCAAAAAGGACCGCTACAAATACTGCGAGCTGGGCAAGAACAAGACTTGCCTGCTGGTCTTCTTCAACAACAGTCTGCGCACGCGACTCTCCACACAGAAAGCTGCACAGAACCTCGGCATGAACGTCATCGTGCTCGATGTGAACGCAGGGGCATGGAAACTCGAAACGGAACGTGGCGTGGTCATGGACAGCGACAAGAGCGAACACCTCCTAGAGGCTATCCCCGTCATGAGTTCCTATTGCGACATCATTGGCATACGCAGTTTTGCAGGACTCAAAGACCGCGACTACGACTATGCCGAAACGGTCTATCACCAGTTTGTCAAGCACAGCGGACGCCCCATCTTTGCCATGGAGACCGCCACGGTGCATCCTCTTCAGGCATTTGCCGACCTCATCACCATTGAGGAGCACAAGCAGAAGGCTCGCCCCAAAGTGGTGCTCACCTGGGCACCCCACCCCAAGGCATTGCCGCAGGCTGTGCCCAACTCCTTTGCTGAGTGGATGAACGAGGCTGATGTGGACTTCGTCATCACCCACCCTGAGGGCTACGAGCTCGATCCGCAGTTCGTGGGCAACGCCCAGGTTGAATACGACCAGATGAAAGCCTTCGAGGGGGCAGACTTCATCTATGCCAAAAACTGGAGCTGCCCGGGCGTGACACGTCCGGAGCAGTATGGCGAGATCCTCGAGGACTACCACAAATGGCTCTCGTGGACCGTCGGCGCGCGTCAGATGGCAGTCACCAACAACGGCAAGTTCATGCACTGCCTGCCCGTTCGCCGCAACATGATTGTCACCGACGAAGTCATCGAATCGCCCAACTCGCTCGTCATCCCCGAGGCAGCCAACCGCGAGATCTCTGCCACCGTGGTGCTCAAGCGCATCCTCGAGAGTCTCTGACCCTTCCTGAAATCAGTTGAGAGCACTGCCTACGACCAACTCATTTGGGCTGCGAGCAGCAGTGTGCGCACAACTCTGTCTCGGCTCTCATCCGATGACTCTTTTAGCGGAAATTGATAGTGGCCGCTGTGGAAATAAAAATTTCTGCAGCAGAAACTAAAAAGTTCTGTAGCAGAAACTGAAAAGTTCTGCAAGGGAAACTAAAAAGTTCTGCAGCGGAAACAGAAAAATCGTAATATAGAAAGTAATCACCCTATTTGTGGCATATTCACTAAAAAAGGAGAGCATGACGCTCTCCTTTTTTGTTTGCACTGGTGCAGATACACAGTTTTCTCTGCCTCATGCGCATGTGCTCTTGCTGACGCAATAATTACTATAACGTAGATGCCGACTCACTGTATACCATAATTATTATAATTATTGGAATTTTTGGTTCTATTCTTTTGACGATTATTTTAACCAAGACGCAATACGGTGTGCTGAGGTTGGGACATGAAGAGAGGGGGGGGAGAACAAAAAACGGGATGCGTTTTAGTGACGCATCCCGTTTTTTTATTATGTTTCGGCTGTATCTTAGTTGAACCAGCGAACGTAGCAGAAGTCCTGACGGTGGGGCAGATTCTCGTTCTTGGGGAAGAGACGGTAAGCCACCTTGAAGCAGCCAGCATTGTTGAGCATGTGCTCGAGCTCGAAGGTGTAGAGGTTGCCTTCGTTGCCAACCACCTTGAAGGGCTCAACGCTGTAGACGTGGTCGACACCTTCGCTGTCGGTGGTGAGTGTGACGAGTTCGAGACCCAGTGCATCCTGCAGACCAGCCTCATCGACTACGATGCGGATGGTGTACTTCTGACCAGCAGAGATGTTGCCAGAGAGTACATCTTCGGGCTTGGTTGCCGACACAATCTTGATGGCATCCCAACGTTCAGCAACGGTCTCCTTCCAGTTTGCGATGTCCTTGGCGAGCTTGCACTCGTTAGCCTCAAGGAGGTTGCGGCGGTCGCGCAGCTTGTTGTAGAAACGGCTATAGTAGTCGTCGAGCTGACGCTTCATGGTGTAGTGAGGTGCGATCTGAGCAATAGAGTTCTTGATGACCTTCACCCAACCTGAGCTGTAGCCCTTAGAGTTGCGTGCGTAGTAGAGAGGCATGATCTCATTCTCGAGCATGTTGTAGATGGTAGCAGCATCGAGCTGATCCTGATGAGCCTGGTTCTGGTAGGTACGCTTTGCGGTGAGTGCGTAGCCTGCACCTTCGCGATAGCCTTCATACCACCATCCGTCGAGCACGGAGAGGTTGACAACACCGTTCATCTCTGCCTTCTCGCCAGAGGTGCCCGATGCTTCGAGGGGACGTGTGGGCGTGTTCATCCAGATGTCGACACCGCTCACGAGGCGGCGAGCCAGCTGCATGTCGTAGTTTTCGAGGAAGATGATCTTGCCGAGGAACTCAGGACGCTGGCTGATTTCGTAGATCTTCTTGATGAGACCCTGACCTGCACCATCAGCGGGATGAGCCTTACCCGTGTAGAGGAACTGAACGGGGTAGTTGGGGTTGTTGACAATCTTGGCGAGACGCTCCAGGTCGGTGAAGAGGAGGTGTGCACGCTTGTAGGTGGCGAAGCGACGACCGAAACCGATGAGCAGTGCGTTGGGGTTGATCTTGTCCATGAGGTTGACAACGCGACTAGGGTCGCCCTGATTCTTGAGCCAGCTCTCGCGGAACTGTTCGCGGATGTAGTCGACGAGCTTTGTCTTGAGCGCCATGCGGGTCTTCCAGATTTCGTCGTCGCTGACTTTGTAGATTGCCTCCCAGATGCTCTGGTTTGACTGGTCGGCGAGGTGGCTGGCATCGAAGTGCTTAGCATAGAGCTTGCGCCACTCGTTGGCACACCATGTGGGGAAGTGCACACCGTTGGTGACATAACCCACGTGGCTCTCCTCGGGATAGTAGCCGGGCCAGATGCCGTTGAACATCTTCTTGCTGACCTCGCCATGGAGCCAGCTCACACCATTTACCTCCTGCGAGGTGTTGCAAGCAAAGGTGGACATGCAGAAGCGCTCGCTGTGGTCTTCGGGGTTCATGCGGCCCATGCCGATGAACTCATCCCAGGTGATGCCGAGGAGCTGTGGATAACCGCTCATGTACTTTGAGAAGAGTCCCTCGTCGAAGTAGTCGTGACCGGCAGGCACGGGGGTGTGAACGGTGTAAAGCGAAGAGGTACGAACGAGCTCCATTGCCTGGTTGAAGGTGAAGCCTTCCTGCACGTAGTCGACGAGGCGCTGCACGTTGCAGAGCGCAGCATGGCCCTCGTTGCAGTGATAGACATCCTTCTTGATGCCGAGCTTCTTGAGCAGGAGCACACCACCGATACCAAGCAGGATCTCCTGCTTGAGACGGTTCTCCCAATCGCCACCATAGAGGGCGTGGGTGATGGGGCGGTCAAACTCAGAGTTCATATCGTTGTCTGTGTCGAGCAGATAGAGCTTGACACGACCCACATTGACACGCCATACGAGGGCGTGAACGTGGTAATTCATATAGGGAACGTCGATGACCATGGGTGTGCCATCCTCGTTCATCTGCTGTTCGATGGGCAGCGAACCGAAGTTCTGTGCCTCATAGTTGGCAATCTGCTGACCATCCATTGAGAGGGTCTGAGTGAAATATCCGAAGCGATAGAGGAAACCCACTGCGCACATGTCGACATTGGAGTCTGAGGCTTCCTTGATGTAGTCGCCGGCGAGGATGCCGAGACCACCTGAATAGATCTTGAGCACCTGGTTGAGACCATACTCCATGCAGAGATAAGCAACGCTGGCGCGCTTCTTGTCGGGCTCTACGTCCATGTACTCACGGAATTGCTTGTAAACACCATCCATCTTCTTGATGAATGCCTTGTCGGCGGCCATAGCCTCCATCTTGTCGTGGTCGATACGCTCGAGGAGGAGTACGGGGTTCTGCTTCACGTCTTCGAAGAGTTCCTCGTCGAGGTCGCGGAACAGACTGCGGCAGTCGTGGTTCCATGCCCACCACATGTTGTGGGCCAACTCTTCCAATTTGTTCAGCGACTCAGGGATGTTACTATGCACCGTGATGGGGCGGAAGTTCACCTGATTGCTGTTGCTTGCTTTGATTTTCATAAAAAGATTATTTGGTTGTGTTGATATTAGTTATTCAAGAGATACATGCGCGTGTGCATATTCTGGAGCGCATGATCGTAGGCGCTGTAGTAGTATTGGATGAAGTTCTTCCATAAAGCCTTTTCGGCGAGGGCGGCTGCGTTCTTGCGGGCAGCATCGCTCTGCTTCTTGTTCATCTGCGCCATGCGGAGCACGGTGTCGCAGACGGCTTGACTGACTTCCTCAAAGTTGTAGTCGTTGCGCTCGATCACCTCTACGCCGTCCTCCAGGTGGCTCTGTGCTCCTTTTTCTTTGTTTGCCCACATGCCGAAACCGGAGAGACTGGTAGTGATGCAAGGCACCTTGAAGGCAATGCTTTCGAGCGGGGTGTAGCCCCAGGGCTCGTAGTAGGAAGGATAGACGGAGAGGTCGTTGCCAATGAGCAGGTCGTAGTAAGGGGTGTTGAAGATGCCGTCTTCGCCATCGAGATAGCAAGGCACGAAGATGAGCTTGACGCGCGATGCCTTGTCGTTGTTCATGCCGAGCCAGCGCATCATGCCGGTTGCACGGTCGCTGTCGTACTCGTGAAGATTGTGGGTGAGGATGGGATTTTCGAGCGGTGTGTTGTAGATCATGCCACTCTCGAGTCGGCTCTTGAGATCTTCGCGCGGTCCTGCCTGCCAGGCGGGCACTTCGATGAAGGCAAGCACGTTACGGTCGAGTTCTGGATGCTCTGCCAGGCGGTGCATGGCGTCGATGAAGACGTCGAGGCCTTTGTTCTTGAACTCATAGCGACCGCTGGTGGCTACGATGAGCGTTTCGTCGTCGAGTTCGGCACCTGTGAGCGCATTTGCCACTTCGAGCAACTTGGCGCGAGCCTGCTTGCGCTTCTTGCCGAAATGGGTGGCTTTGGGCACGAAATCTGCCTCAAAACCGTTCATCAGGATGTCGTCGCACTTCTTGTCGAGCAGTTCTTCGCATTCGAGTCCGGTGACATCGCTCACGGTGGTGAAGCAGTCCACGTTATGTGCCGTTTGGCGCTCGATGGAGTGCTTTGCCTCCATGTTGAGCTCTTGCGCCATCTGGTTTCCGTTGTAGTTGTTGAGGTAGGTGTAGAGGGGCTTGTTGTTGCCGCAGATGCTACGGCCTATGCTGGTGGCATGGGTCGTGAAGATGGTGGCAATCTGGGGCACATGGCTCTTGATGTAGAGCGCACCGAGACCGGTCATCCACTCATGCGCCTGGTAGACTACATTGTCCACCTTGCCTGCCAGATAATACTGGAAGTAGCTCTCGACAACGCGGCCTGCTGCGTAGCTGAACATAGACGCCTCATCGTAGTCGCCGTAGGCATGAAGTGAGTCTACCTGATACTTGGCATACATCGTGCCATAGATCTCGTTCTTGATGGCGAAATAGGGGGTAAAGTCTACAAGAATAACGATGGGCCGACCGGGAATGTTCCATCTGCCAACACGCACATGGAGCTCCTGTTTTGCTGCCTCTTGAACCCACTTGGCAAGGAACTTGCGGTCCTCAAGAAAAAGAGGATTGCTGCGGCCCTGCCAAAAGTCGGGACCAATAAAAACTACCTTATCGGTCAGTTTGTCCTGAAGCGTTTTTGCTCGCGTTGAGAGAACGGTGTAGATACCGCCTACCTTGTTGCAGACTTCCCAACTTGACTCGAAGATGAAGCCTGGCGTCAACTGTTCGTTTTCCATCGAAAATTTATCCTTTCTAAAACTGTTAACCTTAATTCGTGGGCAAAGTTACTACTTTTTTCTTATTTTTTAGGCATATTTAACTCTTTTTTTGGTTTAGTTCTTCCTTTTTTGATGAAAATCAAGTATATTTGCAAAACGAAACAAAGAATGCCAAAAAGATGAAAACAAGGCTGCTTTTGCTCGGCGCTCTGCTCCTTGCGAGCGCTGGAGTGCATGCGCAAGAGGAGAAAAAGACTTGGAAGTGCACCTTGCTGCACGCAGAGACGGGTGCCAAGCTGCGGCTCGACCTCTACGAGGAATCCATCGAGGTGCCGAGCATGGAAATGTTTGGGCCCATGAACGGATACATGTCGGGCGGCAAGCTCTATGGATTGTGGATGACAACGAAAACGGAGGAACTCTCTCCGACCACGATACGCCTGCGCCTGAGCAACGATTTAGGGAGCGAGACGCAGGAGTGTCTGCTCAAAGTTGCCAACGACAGTGTCGTCACGATGGAGCTGAAGGGAGGTACGGTCATGAAACGCCGCGATGGCAACAAGCTCACCAAGTTGCCCAGCCAACTCACATTAAAGAGAATCAAGTGAGCGAGAGGAGCGCACGCTTTTGCCCAACAAAAAAAAGGCTACGTTTCTGCAGAGAACAAAAGGGAAGCTCCCGTGGCATTTTAGTGGGGGGGTAAGCATAAAAGCAAAGTTTATCGAATGGTTACCCATGAGCATTAGGTGCCAATCGCTCTGCTTTTCTTTGCACACACAAAAAAAAAACGAGCAAGACGGACGTCCAAGTCTTATTCAGTTCTGCCTGAAGACATGACGTTCGTCTTGCCCGTTTCTTATTTTGCCGACTATCCGTTCACCACGTTTTGAGGAGTTCCTGCAAGAAAACACTTGACGTTCTCCACCAGGATGTCCATCAGACGCTGGCGTGCCTCCGTAGTGGCCCATGCTATGTGTGGCGTGAGGAAAACATGAGGCGCCGAGAGCAGCGGATTGTCTGCCGTGGGCGGTTCCACGGTGAGCACATCTGCAGCATAGGCAGCCAACTGACCGGAACGGAGGGCTGCTGCCACATCTGCCTCATTGATGACGCCGCCTCGGCTGGTGTTGAGCAGGATGGCTCCGTGCTTCATGCGCTGCAGCACCTGGGCGGACACCATTTCGGTGGTCTCTGGTGTGAGTGGGCAGTGCAAGGTGACAATGTCACAAGTGGTCCAAAACTCCTCGTCAGCGACTTTCTTCACTCCCTGCGGCAGCGCATCTTGCGGCTTGCGGGAGAGGCAGACCACCTCCATGCCAAGTGCCATGGCTATCTGTGCCACACGAGCGCCAATGCGCCCCATGCCATAAATGCCGAACCGCTTACCATCGAGCTCGGTGAGCGGCGTGTCCCAATAGCAGAAGTCCGCGTTGCTCGCCCACTTGCCTTGCTGGCAGTTAAGCCTTGTGTAGTGCTCCACGCGGTTGGTGACTGCAAGGAGGAGCGCGAAGGTGTGCTGTGCAACGGATGGGGTGCTGTAGGCAGGAATGTTGCTCACGACGATGCCGCGCTGTCGAGCGGCGTCAATGTCTATCGTGTTGTAGCCGGTTGCCAGAACACCAATGAAACGAAGTGTGGCCAACTGAGCCATGATGGAGGCATCGATGACCACCTTATTGGTCAGCACCAACTGAGCTCCGTTACAACGTGCCACGACATCCTCTGGCGCTGTACGCTCATAGACGGTCAGATCGCCCAACGCGGCTATTGCGTCCCAGCTGAAGTCGCCGGGATTGAGTCCGTGACCATCCAATATGACGATTTTATGCTTCATAGACGAGAAGTTAAGGGGGCCTGAAGCATTGTGGGCAATAAACCACAAGACATCAGGCCCATGAGTGATGATGAATTATCTAAATCCTTCGATGATGGATTAACTAAGTCCTTCAATTTCACCATCAACAATGTCTATGCGCTCAGCCTGAGGCGATTTGGGCAGACCCGGCATGCGCATGATGTCGCCACAAACGAGCACCAGCATCTCTGCACCCGTGTTGATGACAATATCGCGAACGTTGATGCTGAAACCCGTGGGCACGCCGTAAGCCTTCTGGTCTGCAGAGAAGGAATATTGCGTCTTGGCAATACAGATTGGATACTTGGCAATGCCCATTCCGTACTGTGCATCCAGATCGGCGATGCGTTGCAGCATCTTCTTGGCTGCTGCAGAGAACACCACATTCTTGGCGCCATAGATCTTGGTGCAAACGGCAGTAGCCTTCTCCTCCACTGTAGCCTCGTCGGTATAGGTGAACTGAAGCGGCTTGCTAGGCTGCTGTTCGATGGTGTCGACAACGAGCTGCGCCAGTGTCTCTGCTCCTTTTCCACCCTCGAGGAAAGCGTTGTTGATGGCAAAGCCCACACCAAGTTCTGCACAGTGCTGGCGGCAGAGTTCAATCTCTTCGTCAGTGTCGGTGGCGAAGCGGTTGAAGCAGACGACAACGGTTTGTCCGAAGCCTTGCAAGTTCTGAATGTGGCGGTCGAGGTTGGCCAAGCCATCACGCAGTCCTTCGAGGTTGGGCTGTTTGATAAGGTCCACGGGCACACCTCCGTGCATCTTCAATCCCTGCGTGGTAGCGACGAGCACGGTGAGGGCAGGTTGCAGCCCAGACTTGCGGCACTTGATGTCGTAGAACTTCTCAGCACCAAGGTCAGCGCCGAAGCCAGCCTCAGTGATGACGTAGTCGCCGTAGGTGAGCGCCAGACGTGTCGCCAACACCGAGTTGCAGCCATGAGCAATGTTGGCGAAGGGACCGCCATGCACGAAAGCAGGTGTCTGCTCGGTCGTCTGTACGAGGTTGGGGTGCAAGGCGTCTTGCAAAAGAACGCAGATAGCACCCGCCACCCCCATGTCCTTCACGGTGAAGGGCTTGCCGTCGATGGTGGTGCCAAGCAAGATATTCTCAACGCGGCGGCGCAGATCGTCGGCGTCCTGAGCCAGACAGAGAATGGCCATGATTTCGGATGCGGGGGTGATGTCGAAACCGCTCTCCATGGTCACTCCGTTGGTCTTGGCGCCAAGACCTGTCACCACATATCGGAGGTTGCGGTCGTTGACGTCGAGCACGCGCTTCCAGAGCACTTCCTTCATGGCGAAGCCTTCGTCCTTGTGTTGGTAGATATAGTTGTCGAGCAAGGCGGCAATCATGTTGTGGGCTGAGGTGATGGCATGGAAGTCGCCCGTGAAGTGCAGGTTGATCTTATCCATAGGCAAGACCTGAGCATAGCCACCGCCGGCAGCACCGCCCTTCATGCCGAAGCAAGGACCGAGCGAGGGCTCACGCAGTGCCACCACGGCGTTCTTGCCGATGCTCTGCAGACCGAGAGCGAGTCCGATGCTCACCGTTGTCTTGCCGATGCCTGCCTTGGTGGGTGTAATGGCAGTGACGAGAATGAGTTTGTTCTGTTTGATCTTCTCGTCGTCGATGAGCGATTCAGGAACTTTGGCAATATACTTGCCATAGTGTTGCAGATCGTCCTCCTGAATGCCGATGCTGGCTGCCACTTGGGTGATGGGTTTGAGCACGGTTTCTCGTGCAATTTCAATATCAGTCTTCATGGTTGAATGATGTTTTTTTTGAATATTTTAGTTGCTTTGTTTCGTTTATGTTCTATTACGGTTCCATCGCTGCGGCATTTTTCTTTCTGTCCATTGCTGCGGCTGCGGCATTTCTCCTTCGGTCCATCGCTGCGGCTGCGATGCTATGATTCCCTCGTTGCGCAGCGGAGCGTTGCAGTGGTGTGGGTCAAACTTGCAGAGCTTCGAAGAGTCGGTCGAGTGCGCGGTCAGCGTCTTGTTCCTCCTGCAGCAGTGTGACAAACTTAGAGCCGATGATGGCACCTGCAGCATTGCGCTGTGCGCTCTCGAGCGTCTGTCGATTGCTGATGCCGAAGCCAATCATACGCGGATTGCGGAGTGCCATCTGATTGACCTTGTTGAAGTAGGCTTGCTTGGCTTCGTCAAACTCCTTCTGTGCGCCTGTTGTGGCAGCCGACGAAACCATGTAGATGAAGCCATCCGTGTGTTCGTCGATGAAGTGTATGCGCTCGTCGCTTGTCTCGGGTGTGATGAGCATGATGACACGCACGTCGTAGTGGTCAGCCACGGGTTTCACCTCTTCCAGATAGTCGCGGAAGGGCAAGTCGGGAATGATGACACCATCAACACCCACGCGCCGACACTCGGCAAAGAATGCTTCGTAGCCATAGTGGACAATAGGATTCATGTAGCCCATCAGGAGCAGGGGGATGGTGACGGCATTGTCGCCTTGGCGCAGCCCGTCGAGCTGAGCGAAGAGTTTGCGCAGGGTCATGCCATTGCGCAGGGCACACGTAGCAGCATTCTGGATGACGGGGCCGTCTGCCATGGGGTCGCTGAAGGGGATGCCCACCTCAATCATGTCGATGCCGCGGCGTTGCATGGTGCGAATGACCTGTGCCGTCGTGTCGAGCACAGGTGCTCCGGCGCAGAAGTAGAGCGAGAGGATCTGTTCTTTTTTGGTGCTGAATAGTTGGTTGATACGATTCATATCTAAGTATACCTTTTTGTGTTTACTGTTTGGCAAAGGCGTTTATCTCATGAAGGAACGTGCTCAGACGGGCAACGTTCTTCATGGCAGGCGCATCCTCGAATCGGCTGTTCAGGTCGATGCCGGCGAAGGCGGGATGCTGGAAGTGAGCAAGGCGTGGTGCATCTGCTGGTCCTATGCCACCGGAGAGCAGGAAGGGCGTGGTGCCTTGATAGTCTTCGAGCACCGACCAGTCAAACTGCTCTCCGCTTCCGCCCACCAATGGAGTCTTGGTGTCGAAGAGCAAATGGTTTGCCACCTCTTCGTAGTCCGTTGCGCGACGTATGTCGTCCTTACTGCTCACGCTGATGGCCTTGATGATGGGCAGTTGGGTGTCGCGTGCCAACTCGCGACAGCGTTCGGGCGTCTCGTTGCCATGCAGCTGAATGCGGTGGAGACCCAACGTGTGTACCATATTATATATATATGTCGGTTCTGCGTCGACAAACACCCCCACCCTTTCGCATTGTGGCAGGTAGGCAGGAGCGTGGTCCACGAAGCGTTTGCTTCCTGACCAGCAGATGAAGCCCATCCATGTGGGCTTGAGTTGCTCCACAGCGCGTATGTTTTCGGGGTCGCGCATACCACAAATCTTGACAATCATCTTTCTTCCATGCAACGAACTATGCTGTTTTTCCCATGCAACGAACTAAAGCGTCGTGGTCAGTTGTTGGATGAAACGATGCAACTCGGCACTGGGGTCGGGGAAGCGCATGAAGTGCTCGCCCATCAAGAAGCCGCGGAATCCCGCCATGCGGAGCGCGCGCAGAATGGCAGGGTCGCCGATGCCACTCTCGCTGACGAGCAGTTGCTCTTGCGGAAGGAGTGCTGCCATCTGGAAGGAGTTTTGCACATCAGTGTGGAAGGTGCCCAAGTTGCGATTGTTCACGCCCACCATGTCCACGTCGAGATCGCAATAGTCAAGCTCGCCTTCACCATGGATCTCCATGAGCACCTCCAGTTGCAACTCGTGCGCCCGTTGCGCCAGCAGACGCAGTTCGTCCTTGCTCAGACAAGCAGCAATGAGCAGCACAGCATCGGCTCCCACCTGTCGAGCCTGGAAGAGTTGGTATTCATCGACGACGAAGTCCTTGCGCAGGATAGGCGCTGCCACCATGGGGCGAGCCGTCATGATGAAATCCAATTTGCCGCCGAAATACTTCTCGTCGGTGAGGATGCTCAGCGCCGCTGCCCCATTGTCAGCATAGGCAGCGGGGATGACATCGGGTCTGCCCTCCTCCTTGATCCACCCCTTTGAGGGTGAACGCCGCTTGAACTCGGCAATGATGCCCGAGTCGGAGGCTGCCAGCGCCTGGTGCATACTGTGGTGCTGAACACCCTCACACATGATGCGCTCCACGTCGCCATAGAGCGTGCGTGGCGGCAAGGCCTCTTTTTGCTTTGCCACCTCAATGCGTTTCCACGCAACGATTTCGTTTAAGACGTCCTCCACGTTGTTCTTCTTCTTTATTTCTTCTTCGTATGGTTGATGAGACACTCGTTGTGCCTCCGCCGCAAGCTGGAAGCACAGCGTTTTTCCATCTCCCTCTTTTTTTGTGTTTCACGAGTTCAGTTCCACGAACTTGTTGAAAGTCTGCCATGCCCTGCCACTGTCGAGCGACTCGCGCGCCAACTGCACACTGTCGTCGATGCTGAGGTTGCGGTCGACAATGCTGATGGCACATGCCGCGTTTGCCACCACGACATTCTTTTGTGCCTCGGTGGCAGTGCCTTGCAGCACGGCATCAAAGATGGCCATCGCCTCCTCCGGCGTTTCTCCGCCATAGATCTCGTGCTGTTCGATGTAGTTGAAGCCCATGTCCTTGGGTGTAAACACCTTTTCGAAGTGGTTGGTCACCAGTTTGAAACCGCTCGTGAGCGATATCTCGTCATAGCCATCATAGCTGGTGACCACGCCAAACTGATCGCCCAGTCGCTGGTGGAGCGCGGTGTAGAGCCGCTGCTGCGCCTGATTGGCTGTGCCATGCAGCGAGCATTTGGGGTGGCAAGGATTGACGAGCGGTCCGAGCAGATTGAAACAGGTGGGCACGCCCAGTGCCTTGCGTGTAGGCCCTACATACTTCATGCCGTGGGCAAAGAGCGGAGCATGAAAGTAGCAGATGCCGCAGGTGTCGAGCGAGCGTCGCAGGGCGTCGGTGTCGGCAGTGAACTTCACGCCATGACCCAAAAGCACATTGCTGGCACCGCTCACGCTGGTGCTTCCTCCGTTGCCATGCTTCGTCACCTTGTAGCCAGCGCCCGCCACGACGAAGGCAGAGCAGGTGGAGATGTTGAACGTGTTCTTGCCATCGCCTCCGGTGCCCACGATGTCGAGCGTCGGCTCGCCTCCGAGGTCGATGAAGCAGCCCGTCTCGAGCAGTCCGTCGCGGAAGCCCAGTAGCTCGTCCACCGTCACGCCTCGTGTCTGAATGGCCATCAGGAGGGCAGCAATCTGGTGTTCGCTGTAGCGTTGTTGGGTGATGCCGAGTAGGATGTCGTGGGTATTCTGTTGTGTGAGTGTTTCGCCCGCGATGAGTTTGTTGAGGTATTCTTTCATTGTCTCAGTCCTTTCTTTGAATATGTTGCAACCAGTTGCTGAGCATGGTGCGCCCGTCGGGTGTGAGCACACTCTCGGGGTGGAACTGTATGCCACGAATGTCGCATGAGCGGTGGCGCAGAGCCATGATGTAGCCGTCGGGACTTGTTGCCGTGACTTCAAGACAGTCGGGCAAACCGTCATTGTCCACCACCCACGAGTGGTAGCGTCCGATGCGGATGTCGTTGGCAAGTCCGCTGAAGAGAAGCTCGTCGTTGTCCACCCGGCAACTGGTCTCCACACCGTGGTAGACATCGCTGAGGTTGGTCAGCTTGCCTCCGAAGGACTCGCCGATGGCCTGATGTCCCAGACAGACGCCCAGGATGGGCAATCTGCCGGCATAGGTCTGGATGACGTCGAGCAAGAGTCCCGCCTCGCTGGGGATGCCTGGTCCGGGCGACAAGATGATGCCGTCGAAGTCTTGGAGGCTGTCGAGTTTGAACTGGTCGTTGCGATAGACCGTCACCTCTGCACCCAGTTCCTTGACCAGATGCGAAAGGTTGTATGTGAAC
>JAGHUD010000054.1 GCA_018065005.1 Candidatus Physcousia equi | reverse complement strand
TATTCGGGTGCCATGTAGAGCGACATGAACTGATGAGGAGCGCAGTCCTGGGTGAGTGCCTTATATTTAGAAGAGGTGGTGGCACCGTTGGTCCACTTGCCGCTACCATAGACGAACTCCCAACCCTGGGTGACCCACACGGCTTCGGGGTTCTGGCTGCCTTCGATGATGGCTTGGTAGATCTGGTCGCCGTAATTACGAAGCACGTCGAGGTCGCCAGGCACATCCATCTCGTTGAAGGAGTCGGAGAGGTAGTATTTGAAGGTGCCGTAGGATGACTCAAACTCTTTGTCCCAAAGTTCGATGAATCGCTTGCCGATCTTCTTGAACTCAGGAACGGCGGGTGTGATGCGGTAGTTACGGTAGGTCTGGGGCACCCAGTTCCAACCCGTAGCAGAGTAGTTGCCTGCACCGAGCTTTTCGGCGCATGCCTTAGGCACGAAACCACCGAAGGCGGGCACCACGGGCTTCATGCCCAGTTTAGCCATACGCTTCAGAATGTGGTGTGCAATACGTTTCTGACTGTCGTGCCAGGGTTGGCCAAGAGGACCATCAAAGCTATTGCCTGCGAGGTTACCCATGCGCATCCAGGGCAAGTGAGCAGGGCCGACCTCCCATTTATTGAGATCATCTTCCGATACGCCTTCCTCCTTGAAAACCTCACGGTAGATTGACTCACTTGCAAGCAGCATGAGAGGCATATCGATGCCGTGGAGAGCCATCCAGTCAAGTTCCTTATCCCATCGCGCTTCGTTCCAATAAGGCATACTGTAACCATAGGTCACTACATTGAGATACTGGTGGTCGCGATAAGGCGAGGTGAGCTGTCTGCTTGTGGTAGTAGCAGCAAGAGCCTTTTCGCCATCAAATCGGTTAGCCGTCCACGAGCAAATACCTGCTCCATTCGTTTTTACGAAGTCATAGAAGCCACGGCAGGCTGCCACACCGCTCGATGCTTCGATGTTGAGTGTGTTCCCGCTTAGCGTATAGTTGAACTTGTCTTTGCCGTTGTCAGATGTCAAACTGATGCTGACATTGACGGTGAGAGGCGAATCGTCACCCATGAAGCGCTTGATGATGGCTTCTGCCTCCGTTTTCTGAGACTCGTTAGTCGTCAGTGAAGACTGTGCCTTGACGGACACAAGTGTAAGCATCACTGCGACAAACGTCAAAATTAGTTTTTTCATTTTTTGTGTAAATTGAGGTTTTGATTGTTATTTTTTCTACGAGCGTGAAGCAATCGCTGAGATATATCGCTTGTTGATAGCGACTATTTCAGCGACTGCTTAAGTAGTGTCTGGGGCTACTTGATCACCTTTTTTCCGTTTTTGATATATATTTCGCCTCGTCGGAGCATGTCAGCCATGCGTCCTTTGATATCGTAGAACACATTATTATTATATTCGTGCGCGCGAGGAGTTTCGACGGAGGTAGTGGGTTTGATGACGTTGATGATCCACTTCTGTCCTGTCTTGTTGGTGAAGACGCCGGCAGCATCTTCGGTTTTGTCGGTGCCGAAACCTGTGTTGGCATCCTTGAGGATAGAGGTGGCTGTGCCGTCTACGTGTTCGATGGTCCAGAGGTCAGACTTATCGGTGAAGTCCCATGAGGTGGGACCTCCGGTGTAGCCCACATTGAGTTGGGTGTCGTTGGACTGAATGCTCCATGCTCCGTCCTCGGGTGTGAGTGTGAAGGTCTCTGGTTCGGTAGAGAGCGAGTAGGTCTTATATCCGCCGTCAGCCACCCATGTTGTGGTGAAGTAGAGGTCGGTGCCCTGCTTTTGGATGGTGCAGGTGATGGGGTCGCCAGCGGGGTCAACTTCGAAGGTCACCTTAGAGGCATCTACGCCTTTGACCTCTGTACAGATGATGGCAGAGCCTTGGTCGGCGGCGAAAGCTCCATCACCGTTCCAGGTAGCGAACCATCCGTCTCGGTTGTTCCATGCGTTGCGCTTGTTGTTGGCGTTGAAGTAAAAGACGTGCTGACCATTGTTGTTGGTGGCGTAGAGGAACTTGGTGGTGACACCTGCGGGCACACGTTTAGCGCTGTAGAGTGCGGCGCGAGCATCTGCCTCGAGTCCCGTGATGCCGAGCACCTTAGCGGAGCCCTTGGCGAGGTTGTAGAAGGTGTAGCCCTCGCTGTCGTTGCCGCACACCACCCAGTAGCCGTGGTTGTTGCTGCCAGGCGTGGTGCTCTTATTGATCTTGAAGCTGTTAGACTCCATGGCATCGAGCGAAACGTAGTTGGCATTGCCGAACTTCATGGTGATGACCTTGCTGCTGGCATCGAAGGTGCCGTCAGCCTTGGGAGCGGGTGAGGTGAAGGGGAAGCTTGCACAGCTGTTGATGAAGGTCTTGACAGCTGTTTCGAGCTTTGTGGTGGCTTGCTTGAGTTGTGCGTCGGTCTTGGTGGCCACCTCAGCGAGTGTTTGCTGTGCCTCTACGAGTGCGTCGTGGAAGGCAGCGTTGATGTTCTCAACATTGTTGATGTTGGGGTTGATTTGGAAGGCGCTGAGGATAAGTTCGAAGAGGTTCTCTGCGCTCTGGTTGCCGGTGATGCCTTCGAGGTTGAAGTGCTCGTTGACGGTCTTGCGGAAGGTGCCGAGATACTGTGAGAAGGACTCGAGGGCGAGGATGCGGTGGTCGACAGCGTTGATGGCTGCAGCGAGTTCGGCAGCCGTCTTGGGCTGACCGGGCTGACCGTAGCGTGTGGCGTCGCCATGGCGATCTGCGTTGAAGCCAGAGAGACGGCGTGCGAAGCGTGCGTAGTCGACATCTTCGGGCACGGCGCTGGCGTCGGTAGCCTCGATGGTCCAGGTGGAAGCATCCAGGAAGCTGCCGTTCTGTTTGTTCTGCCAGATGGTGAACTGGTTGTTGTTGTTGAAGTGCACACTGTTGTGCTGTGCGCTGCGCTTAGCTACGGGGATGAGCGACCAGCGGTCGTTGGTAGCATCCTTTTCGAGATATACGTCGCAGTTCACGTTAGCCATGTAGGTCATCATGTTTTCGCCATCGAGCGAGAACACCTGACCATTGCGGTTTTCGATGCGATAGGTGTCGGTGCCGGTCTTGACGAATCGCCACATCTGTGCGTTTTCGCCGGTTACGCTCTGTGCGTTGACGCCAGCCTTGGGAGCGGCTTGATTGCCGGTGCTGGTGAGCACATATTCGAGTTTGTTGGGGTTGTTGCTGTGGATGTAGTACCAGTGGTTTTCGAGGTCGTCGCTGGCATAGAAGGGATCCTTGCTGACCACGAAGGTGGCATCCTCGCGTGCCTGGTCGATGAGTGCCTTTGCCATGTCGAGGAGCTGTGCGTCGGTGGTGTTGTCGGTGGTGAGACCTTCAGCCACTTCGGTCATGGTGCCTCCCTCGGCAAAGTAGTGACGGGGCTTGGAGAGTGCGGGTGCAGCTTGGTTGTTGTCGCCGTTGGGGATGAAGGCGAACTCAACCGTGCGGAGGTTGGTGTTGGTGGTGCCCAGACGGTTGGTGAGCTCGGTGCGGAGACGAGGCATGTAGTAGTCGCGCATGGTGCCGGCATAGATGCGGCTTGCGTAGTCGTTGACAGGCTCATGACTGTTGGCAGCCGAACCGTGAGCGCCATACCACGTGGAGACGATGCGTCGTGCGTTCTTCACATATTTCTTTTCTGCAGCGGGATCGCCGGCAGCAAGTTTGCGTGCCTTGTCTTCCCACTTAGCTTCGTCGTAGATGGGGTGACCGGTGAGGAGGTAGTCGGCATTGACCATGAGCTTCTCGAGCTCCTGGATGAGTGCTTTGGCGTCGTCCTTCTTGCCACTGTTGATCGCCACGTTGATGCGCTTGCAGAGCTTGGGCACTACGGCTGAAGCGTAGAAGGCGGCGAACTCGATGATGTCGGCACGGAGGGTGGCGCTGAGGGGACCGGCAGCCTTCATCTTCTCGACGTTCGCCTCAGAGAAGAAGTTGTCGAAGCCCTCGAAGAAGGTGTCGTTGGTGGTACCGATGTTGCCATTCTCATAGTAGCCGCTGGTGCGACCGTTGCCTTGGAAACCGAAGTTCTGGTGGTCGATATAAGAAGAATATACGGTGTTGCGGAGCGCCGTGTAGAGGTTCTTGAAGGTCTGGTCGTAGGCATTGCCGAAGCGTGCCTTACCGTAGCTGTTCATCCAGTTCTCGACGGTGGGACCTTTAAGAGGATCGGTCCATCCCATGTCGGAGATCAGTTCATAGAGGAGTTCGTTGTACTCGATGCCCTCCATGGTCATACCCCATCCGGTGCAGTTCTTGTAGGCACCACCCTGTGCCATGTTGCGGGGGTAGTCGCTGACGTAGCTCTGGAGGCGTCCGGTCCAGAAGTTCTTGCCACCCATGTTGGGGAGCATGGTGTAGTTCCAGTCGTCGCCATCGAAGTTGTC
>JAGHUD010000044.1 GCA_018065005.1 Candidatus Physcousia equi | reverse complement strand
CTCTCGAATTATACACGTCCATGGATTTCCTCCACCGTACAGCAGGGAAGAATCTTCTATACTCTCTGCATCATTAAGTATCTGATGGACGCAATCGTACCAAATAACGACATGGCCTCAAAACTTCGTTGGTTGTTCATCGAATACCCGAACATAGACCTTGCAGCAATGGGATTCCCTAAAGGTTGGGAAATGGAATCAATCTGGCAATAACGATTCTCATGAACACCACCTTGTATAATACGAACAAAACGGCAATTCACAGTGTTAAAATCTGTAAATTGCCGTTTCGCCATATTTTACTTCCAACACAACATTTGTGAAAGAATTATCCCAGATGTTTTAACTTGGGAACATTATGGTACCAAACCATCAAATTGTCATATCTATATTACTGATTATCAGCGCAAAAGAATTTTAATTCGAGTTCAAATGTAGGCTTCCATCTCTGCTTGCTCGTTGATTGAGGTCCTAGGAAAACCTTACTTGCTAACATGTAGAGTGTCTGCCTACGCCGATATACAATAGCGTGGGTAAAGACGATGCGAATTTACATATTTTTTCAAGAAAACAAGCAAAATCACTATAAAATCTTCACTTGAACTGCCATTTTTTATTAAAATATGCAAAAAAATACTCTCAAGAATAGCATTTTCTATCACATCTCTTTGTCAAATTGAAAGAAAATGTCTATAGTTGGAGGCGAAGGAACTGGTATTGTAGCAGCCTAAAAGAAATACAAAGCCTTGCCACGACACCACATTCATGTTATCATAATGCATTTAGGGACGTTAGTGTAATAGACCGTATAGTAAAGGTTCCAGAGGAATCAATCACAGCATACGCATCTAAGTCTGGTATGTGGAACTCCGAAACTGCAATTGCCACTCTCGTTTGGGCTACCTGTTAGAAAGCAAAATGCCAAACTGTATGAACAAAGTTATACCTTATATATAATATACAGCCCAAAAAGATGCAAAAAACATCCTATTTACTCTTGAAAGACACCAAAAACCACAATACTTTCAGCACATTGGTGGAATTATATCTAAAAATATGGTCAATTCATATTTTATTGCTAACTTTGCGCGATGAAATAGAAAAAACCTTAAGGGAAGCAGACATTCCTGGTCATACGTTGTCCATGCACTTGAAGATATAGTGGCACAGACACTGATAAAAAGCAGAGGTCTGAAATGTATGTTGATTCAATATCAGCCAGCGTATTTCAAGGGCAAACAGAAATGCGATTCCCGGCGGGAAAACAAGAAAGTTTAAGGTTATAAAGAATATTTGATATGGCAGAAGCTTTAGAGGTAAAAGAAGCGGACCAAATTGTAGTTCGATTCTCTGGCGACTCAGGCGACGGAATGCAGCTCGCCGGCAACATCTTTTCTACGGTCAGTGCTACCGTGGGCAACAGTATCTCAACATTTCCCGACTATCCAGCCGACATACGCGCCCCGCAGGGCTCACTCACTGGTGTGAGCGGTTTTCAGGTGCACATTGGTGCAGAGCAGGTCTACACGCCTGGCGACCTCTGCGATGTGCTCGTAGCCATGAACGCTGCTGCGCTGAAGACTCAGTACAAGTATGCCAAGAAGGATGCAACCATCATCATCGACACCGACTCATTCGGAGCCAAAGACCTTGAAAAGGCAGCCTTTAAGTGTGCTGCAGATGCCGAGCCCGACTATCTGGGCGAAATGGGTATCGATGCAGACCGCGTCATCTGCTGCCCCTTGTCGTCTATGGTGAAGGACTGCCTGAAGGATGTGCTCGTGACGGACGGCAAGCCCGACATGAAGGCCATCTCCAAGTGCCGCAACATGTTTGCACTGGGTCTCGTGTGCTGGCTTTTCGACCGCGACCTGAACATTGCCTTCAACTTCCTACGCGAGAAGTTCGCCAAGAAGCCAGCCATAGCAGAAGCCAACATCAAGGTCATCCAGGCAGGCTACGACTACGGACACAACACGCACTCCAATGCCACCAATGTGCGCCGCATCGAAACCAAGAATAAGGTGCCCGGACGCTATATGGACATCACCGGCAACAAGGCAACCGCCTACGGTTTCATCGCTGCTGCCGAGAAGGCAGGTCTGAAGCTCTACCTCGGGTCCTACCCCATCACTCCTGCCACCGATGTGCTGCACGAACTCTCAAAGCACAAGTCGCTCGGTGTGACCACGGTGCAGTGTGAAGACGAAATCGCAGGATGCGCTTCGAGCGTTGGCGCTTCTTATGCAGGTGCGTTGGCAGTGACCAGCACGTCGGGTCCTGGCATCTGTCTCAAAAGCGAGGCCATGAACCTTGCTGTCATCATGGAGCTTCCGCTCGTTGTGCTCGATGTGCAGCGTGGCGGTCCCGCTACAGGTCTGCCCACTAAGTCAGAGCAAACCGACCTGCTTCAGGCACTCTTTGGGCGCAATGGTGAGTCGCCCATGCCCGTGATGGCAGCCATCAGTCCTACCGACTGTTTCGATGCAGCCTTCGAAGCATCGAAGGTGGCACTCGAGAACATGACACCCGTTGTGCTGCTCACGGATGCTTATGTGGCAAATGGATCGGGAGCATTCCGTCTGCCCAATCTGGCAGATTATCCTGCCATCAATCCTCCCTACGTGCCTGAGGAACTGAAGGACGAATGGACACCCTACATGCGTGCTCGCCGCAATGCAGACGGCACACTCACTCGCGACGAAAACGGCACGCGCTATTGGGCAGTGCCCGGTCGTGAAGGTTTTGCACACATCCTCGGCGGATTGGAAAAGGACGACAAGACAGGCGCCATCTCAACAGCCCCCGACAACCACGACCTCATGACCCGCAAGCGTCAGGCAAAGATAGACGCCATTGCCGTGCCCGACCTCGAAGTCTTGGGCGACAAGGACGATGCCGAACTGCTCATCGTCGGCTTTGGTGGCACATACGGTCATCTGCGTGCCGCTATGGACGAGATGCGTGCCCAGGGCAAGAAGGTTGCTATGACACATTTCCGCTACATCAATCCCCTGCCCAAGAACACTGCAGAGGTGATGATGCGCTATCCCCGCGTTGTTGTTGCAGAGCAGAACATGGGTCAGTTGGCTGGTTGGCTCCGCATGAAGGTAGACGGCTTTGTTCCATGCCAGTACAACGAAGTCAAGGGTCAGCCCTTCAAGGTGAGTGAGCTGGTAGCCGCATTCAGCCCCCTCCTGTAACAAACAAAGTATTAATAAAGATAAAAAATCGAACTGACAATATGAATACACTGAATCAAAATACTACCACACAGCAACCCTCCCCCCAAGAGGGGGGCTGCTGGACGCCTTCAGACTTCAAGAAAGGTCAGCCTCGCTGGTGCCCCGGTTGCGGCGACCACTTCTTCCTCAGCAACCTGCACAAGGCAATGGCAGAGATTGGTGTAGCACCCGAAAATGTTGCCGTCATCTCCGGTATCGGTTGCTCCAGCCGCCTCCCCCACTACATGGCCACCTACGGCATGAACACCATCCACGGACGTGCTGCTGCCATTGCCACAGGATGCAAGGTGGCAAACCCTAAGCTCACCGTATGGCAGGTGAGTGGCGACGGCGATGGACTTGCCATTGGCGGTAACCATTTCATCCACGCCAACCGCCGCAACATCGACCTCAACATGATTCTTCTGAACAACCGCATCTATGGCCTTACCAAGGGACAGTACTCTCCCACCTCACCCCGCGGCTTCGTCAGCAAGTCGAGCCCCTACGGAACGGTGGAGGATCCCTTCCGCCCCGCAGAACTCTGTTTTGGTGCACGAGGCCACTTCTTCGCTCGTGCCGTTGCCACCGATGCGCCCGGCACCATAGAGGTGCTGAAGGAGGCATACGCCCACAAGGGCAGCAGCGTCTGCGAAATTTTGCAGAACTGCGTCATCTTCAACAACGGCACCCACGACGGTGTCTACGACAAGGCAGGTCGTGCAAAAAATGCCATCTACGTGAAACACGGAAAGCCCCTCGTCTATGGTGAGAACAACGAGTATGGTCTCGTGCAGGAAGGCTTCGGACTGAAGGTAGTGGAGCTGAATAAGGAAAATGCCGACGGCAAGACCTATACCATCGAGGACGTGCTCGTCCACGATGCACACTGCGAGGACAACACCCTCCAACTCAAACTTGCCCTCATGGGCGATGGCGATGGTTTCCCCGTAGCCCTCGGCGTGATTCGCGATGTGGAGGCTCCCACCTACAACGATGCCGTTGAGGCACAGATAGAGGAAGTGAAAGCCAAGAAGCCGTATCACAACTTCGCCGAACTGCTCGAAACCAACGATATTTGGGAAGTGAAGTAAAAGAAAGCCAAAAGCATAAGAAAAATCGGTGTTACGATGCGTAATGCCGATTTTTTTGTTTAACTTTGCAACCGCAAAGCGTCGTGGCCCACAAGAGAACGATGCCACGTGACGAAAAAAACAAACGAACAAACATATATATATCGATGAACTTTGTAGAAGAACTGAAATGGAGAGGTATGGTGCATCAGATGATGCCCGGTACGGAAGAAATGCTCAACTCGGGCATGCAGACTGCATACCTCGGTATTGACCCAACGGCCGACTCATTGCATATTGGTCATCTCTGCGGTGTGATGATGTTGCGCCACTTTCAGCGCTGCGGCCACAAGCCCCTCGCACTCGTTGGTGGTGCCACGGGCATGATTGGCGACCCCAGCGGCAAGAGTCAGGAGCGCAACTTGCTCGACGAAGCCACCCTGGCACACAACGTGAGCTGCATAAAGAGCCAGTTGTCGCGTTTCCTTGACTTTGACAGCGATGCTGAGAATAAGGCTGAACTCGTGAACAACTATGACTGGATGAAGAACTATACCTTCCTCGACTTTGCACGCGAGATTGGTAAGTGTATCACCGTGAACTACATGATGGCTAAGGACAGCGTGAAGCGCCGTCTGAATGGTGAGGCACAGGATGGTATGTCCTTCACTGAATTTACCTATCAGCTCCTGCAAGGTTACGACTTCCTTCACCTCTACGAAGAGAAGGGATGCCGCCTACAGCTGGGTGGTAGCGACCAGTGGGGCAATATCACCACTGGCACCGAGCTCATCCGACGCAAACTGGGTGGCGAGAACGAAGCCTTTGCCCTCACCTGCCCGCTCATCACGAAAGCTGATGGCAAGAAGTTCGGCAAGACGGAGAAGGGCAATATCTGGCTCGACCGTAACCGCACCACTCCCTACGTCTTCTACCAATTCTGGTTGAACGTGGGCGATGAGGATGCCGAACGCTACATCAAGATCTTCACCTCGCTCGACAAGGCCACCATCGATGCCATCGTGGAGGAACATAAGCAAGACCCAGGTCGCCGCGTGCTGCAGAAGAAACTGGCTGAGGAGGTGACCGTCATGGTGCACAGCCGTGAGGACTACGAGATGGCTCTTGAGGCCTCCAATATTCTCTTTGGCAAGGCTACGAAGGAGAGCCTTACCAAACTCGATGAACAGACACTGCTGGACGTTTTTGCAGGCGTTCCCCAGTTTGAGGTAAGTCGCTCAGTGCTCGAAGGTGAAGGCATCAAAGCCGTTGACCTCGTAGCAGAGCAGACCAAGTGCTTTGCCTCTAAGGGCGAGATGCGTAAACTCACACAAGGCGGTGGCGTAAGCATCAATAAGGAGAAACTTGCAGCCTTCGACCAGCTGATTACTACCGCCGACCTGCTCGACGAGAAATATATCCTTGTGCAGCAAGGCAAAAAGAAACACTTCCTGATCATCGTAAAGTAAAAAAAGACAAGTATCCCCCCCCATACGAAACAGAGGCCGTGTCAGTTCACATCACTATTGACACGGCCTCTTTTTATTCCACCAATGGGAGTTATGCACTTATTTTACGTCTGAAACATCACTTTTTTCTAAAAATTTGTTATTTTTTATCATTAGTCATAGATATCTGTCTGAAATATGAAAAAATAATCTTAAATTTGCACGGTTTAACTATAAAAAAATCTTACAAAAACAAAATTTTATTCACTTATGCGAAAACTCTCTTCTCTCCTCCTGCCCCTCGCTGTCGCTCTTGCAACGCCTGCAGCGGCTGACCCTATCGACGTGACACAAGCGCAGAAGAATGCAGCAACTTTTCAACTAAGCATGAGGCAAGGCGCCAGACGCTCTGCCCGCTCGGCAGACTATGGTCAGACTCAGGCTACCCAGACACTGGAACTTGCCTACACACACTATACCACAGACGGCCGACCCGCGCTCTACGTGTTCACGACGGGCAATGACGGCTACGTCATCACCGCAGCCGACGACGAAGCAAGGACCATCCTCGGCTACAGCACCAACGGCACCTTCGATCCCGATAACATCCCCGACGGCATGTCCTTCCTCTTCGACCTCTACGCTCAGGACATCAGCTCCCTTAGCACAGCTCCTGCACGCAGTCAGAGGCGAGCCCCTGCAAAGGCTACTGAAAGCGTAGCACGTATCGAGCCGCTCCTCGGCGAAATCAAGTGGGACCAGATGCCCCCCTACAATCTTTATTGCCCCGTCGCGATGGGCGGCACCAGTAATGGTCAGTCTAATGGCGGCAAGGCTGCAACAGGCTGTATGACTACAGCATTGGCACAAATTATGGCCTATTACAAGCATCCCGCACACGGCTACGGCTCCCTCGAGTTCGGTGTGAAGGAAGGTCTCAATACCTCCTTGTGGTCTGTCGATATTTACAAAGACTACTACAACTGGGAAAAGATGGGCAACCACAGATCCGATTTTGCCACGACCTCCTCAGGCAAATACAACACCTCTGATCCTGGTGTCGATGGCGTTGCCAAACTCATGCGCGACCTCGGTCTCGCACTCCGCACTCAGTACGGAAGTGCCAGCGGTGCATATGACAACCGCATCATCCCGGCTCTCGTCAACTACTTCGACTATGACTTCAGCACCATCGCCATGGTCGAACGCAAAAATACCGGCGATGCTGAGTTCGAGCGTCAGGTGCTCGAAGAGCTGCAGGAAAAACGTCCCCTCTATCTCGCCGGACTCCCTGGCCCCGGTCAAGGTGGTCACGCCTTTGTCTGCGACGGCTACGATGGCAACGGTCTCTTCCACATCAACTGGGGATGGAGCGGAGTCAGCAACGACTACTTCTCGCTCCGCGGACTTGACCCCGCAGTGCAGGGCACAGGCAGCACAGGCTCAGGCTACAATCATGACCTCATCATGGTGAAAGGCATCAGGCCTCGCCCCGAAGATAAAGCACCCTTCAACCCATTCCCCCTGAGCGTCGATCACTATCAGTCGCGTGAAGGTACCTTCTCTTATCCCGGCATCAGAATAGCCCATGCTGGCGACCCCAACAACGAAAACCACGTTTACGAGTTCCCACTCAACGAGGTTACCGACTATTGGTTTGGCGGCGAGATGGGCACACCATCGGGCAGATACATGGACGTACATGCCCGCTATGGTGTCTTCGTTGTCAAGACCGATGGCTCACGCGAGATAGCCTGGGATAAGGACGGACGGCCCACGATGATGTTCAGCAACTTCCCTTACTACGACTTCAGAGTCAACATGAAGGAGTCGTGGAAGCAACCTGGCACACGCATATATTATATATATAAACGATGCGACAAAAACGAAATTCAGTTCCTGCGCAACAGCCAAAACCAGGTTTGCTGCTTCAACATCGTTACAGAGGGCGAAAAAGTCATCGCAAAAATAGACCGCACAGAACCATCTTCATCTTTCGACTTCACCCCCACCGCTGCCGTGCAGCAGCCCCCCTTCTTCACCAATAAACTCAGTTTCGACTACAACCTCGACTCGCCACGCGAGAACCGTCGCATCGGCACCATCGGTATCCAGGTGCAGGAGCAGAACAAGACCGTAAAATACAACGTCGACAACAGCAAGATGTATCGCAACCTGACGGACGACGTTGTCTTCAAAGTACCCGCCGGCACTACCATCAAGCCCCTCGTCACCATGGCGGCTGGCGACTGGATGCATGCCTACTTCTACATCGACTACAACCGCGACCGCAACCTCACCTGCAACCCCAACGGACTGAGCCAATCAGGTACTGATCTTGCGGCTTACAGCTACTGGACGGGTGATGTGACCAATGGCGCGAACGGCTACAATAGCGCCAACAAGTCTGTCAGCAACAGCAACACACTTGATATGCCTGCCTTCAAGGCTCCTGAAACTCCCGGCACCTACTATGTGCGCTTCAAGGTCGATTGGAACTGTGTTGACCCCGCCGGTAACAAAGGTTTCATGAAGGACGGCAAGCTTGCCAACTACATCGTGGACAACGGCGGCGCCATCGTCGATGCCAAGCTCATCGTCACCGATCCCCTGCCCGAGCCTACAGCCGAAGAACTTGCGCTCGCTGCTGCCCGCGCTGCTTACAAGCAAGCTGAAGCAGACTTTAACGCATTCAAAGAATGGGCTTTCGGTCTTCCCTATGCAGCATACGAAGCAGCCAGATTGGGAGTTTCTGATATTGACTTCTATGTTGGTTGGCAGAACTGCACCCTGAAGCAATACATCGACAATACCAACCAGATCAACACCAGGCTTGCTGCGCTCCGCAAGAAGATCAATGGTATCCTTGGCATCGAAGATCCCGACACCACACCTGCTGATAAAGAACTTGCTGCCGCCCGCGAGGCCTACAAAAATGCTGTGACTCAGTACAACGACCTCAAGACGCAATATGGCAACGACAAGAATGCAGACGTGCGTAAGGTCATCACCGACCTCACAGCAGCACTCGGCACCAGCGCAGCTCTGCCCGAGACCTCAACGAAGGAGGTTTATACCATCGCTACTTCTACCATCAACACCAAGGTTGCAGAAGCACGCACTGCGATTCAGACTCTCCTCGCCAACGCCGGGCCCGATCCCGACCCTACGGATGATCCTAACCTGTCGCACAACTCTAAACTCTCTGGCATCTACATCAGCTATGGCACCGGCACCTCAACTATGCTGCAGCTGTATCCCAAGTTTGATCCCGACACACACCTCTACCTCGCACGCCGTCTTGATACCGACATTGATAATGCAGGTAGCTGCTGGATTTCGCCCTACTACAGATACAGCATCTGGGGCACTACACAAGACAACAAGGCCACCGTCAACGGTCCCATCACGATGCAGCCGCGTCCTAACTGGAACCACCTCACGCTCACCTGCACCGCAGAGGACAAGAAGACCACTGAAGACTACCATATCATCATGCTAAGCAATTCTGGCGGTGATTCGACACCCTATACCTACAACGTCAGCGACCTGTCATTAATGCTTAAATTGCTCAATCCTAACTTCGGCTACACCGACAAGGACTTCAGCAGATTTATTAATAAGACTCATCTCGAAAATATCATCAATCAGATTTTGAATAAACAATAACCCTCACTTTGTAGGTAAAAGAAAAACAAAGCCCCGACTGTCACAAGTCAATACTCTTTCATTTCAAAGAGTTACTATACAAAAAAGCACACGTAAGCAATCTTTTCGTGTGCTTTTTTGTATAGTGACGCAATGATATGCACTACACCAAAATTTTCATGAGGTTGGTGCACTTAAGAGAAGAAAATACTCAAAGAAAAAGCAAATTTTGTACTAATTTGCAGAATAAATAATTTTTTTTTTGTTTTTATTTCTCGTTTATAGATTTTTTGCGTAACTTTGCATCCGCAATCCCGAACGAAAGACAGGGAATGCTGACCGGATTGGGCTATGGTGTAATGGTAGCACAAGACATTTTGGTCGTCTTAGTCCTGGTTCGAACCCGGGTAGCCCAACCAAAAACAGAGTATGGAGAATGAAAGTTTTCCATACTCTTTTTTTTGTCCGTTAGCTTAATAACTGGCAGACAATAATTCATGAAGTGATTTACGCAAATTCGTGGTCCTTCGCGTGCGCAGCAGACAAAGATTATGAAGCGATTTGTTGTGTGCTTATGCAAAGAAAAAAAGTTTCCGTAGCAGAAACTGAAAAGGGCTGTAGCGAGTGTGCTTTTTAGGGGCGAATAAATGTGGGAGGGGGTTAGTAGGAGACGGGGAAGAGTTTGAGTGAGCCCACCACGTGAGAGACGATGGGATCAAAGCGTTTCTTGTCGCTCTGTGGGTATTCGAATCGGATGTAGACCCATCGGTCTTGTTTGAATTGCGCCTTGCAGTAGTAGATGATGCCCTGCGAGTCGGTGCCAGAGCAGACGAAGAAGTCTTTGCCCAGGCGTGTGTAGCTGTCGGTGGGTTTTCTGTATTCCTGATACGCATTGGCTACAATCTGTGCTTGGTTGCTCGCGTCCACGTCGACGTTCCAACTGCCGTAGGCATACATTTTTGCTCTGCCCCGTGAGAAGATACACCCATCGCCGTTCTGAGATGGCTGTTGCGGACAGAGCATGGTGGGATAGTGGACAGAGAAGGCAAAGCGCGGACAGGAGAAGGTGTCGTATTGCTGAGTGCTTGCCTTCTGGTTGCCCAGTTCGGATGCGCTGTGTTGGGTGGGTTGACCTGGCAGTTTGGGCGTGGCAGCAAGCGTGGTGCTTTGAGGGAGGATGGTGACGAGCATCAGCGTGATGCAAAGGAGATGTTTTTTCATTTTTCTATGTTTTTTGGTGAGAAGTCAGTGAACGGTGCACATCGCATCGCGCACCCACTTCTCTGTGTTTCGGATGTTGTCTTCGCTGCGAGAAGTTTTATTCGCCCGACTGCATGTTTTCGGGCAGCGTCTTGTTGGGAGTCACGCCAAAGCGCAGGAGATCCTGCAGTTGCCGTGAGAGGTTGCCCCGTCCGTCGCGCAGTTGGTTGAGACCTTTTTCGTAGGTGAGGCGAGCCGTGTTGAGTTGGTTGCCCAATGTGGCATATCCCTCGGCAAAGGTAGCATATTTCTCGTAGATGCGGGCAGCGGCATGGAGGATTTCTTTGTTGTTTTTTTCCTGGCGCGTGTTCTGCCAGGTGAGAAACATGAGGCGGAGGACAACCATGAGGTTGGTGGGATTGATGATGAGGACGCCCCGCTGGTAGGCTTTTGTGCCAAGTTGTGGGTCGCGGTTCATGGCAAGGATGTAGCTGCCCTCGTTGGGGACGAACATGAGCACGATGGGCATGGCGTGCTTCACGTCGTTGGGGTAGTTCTTGTCGCTGAGTTCGCAGACGTGCCGCCAGATGGAGTCGTAGTTGTTGCGACTTGCCAGTTGGCGCTCCTCCTCGTTTTCGGCTCCGACGTAGTCGGTGTAGGCCGTGAGGCTGACCTTCGAGTCGATGATGATGGAGGAGCCGTCAGCTCCGTAGACGAGTATGTCGGGTCGTTCGTTAGCCCCTCCCTTGGTTTTGATGTTGGGTTGTCTGACGAATTCCTCACCTTCGCGCAGTCCACTGTCGCGAAGTATGTTTTCGAGCACCTGTTCTCCCCAGTCGCCCTGCACCTTTCCTCGGTTGCGGAGTGCGTTGGCGAGGTTTTCTGTTGTCTTGTCTCGTGCCTTGTCGTGCTCGAAGACGGCTCTTATGCTGGCTTCGAGAGCAGTGGTTTGTTTTGTCTGTTCCGTCTTGCTTTGGTCGACGAGTTGTCGGAGCCTTTCGAGTTCGCTGCGCAGTGGCCCGACGATTTGTTCCATTTGCTGGCTGTTGGTCTGTCGCAGTTGTTCCATGCGCTCTTGCGCTTCAGCTTTGAGTTGTGTGGTTCGTTGCAGCATCTCTTGTTCGAACTGTCGGCGCATCTCTTCGCGCATGAGTTGCATCTCGGCTTGGCGCTGCTGACTGTTGGCAGCCGCTTCTCGCTCGGCATGTTGTCTGATGTCGGCAAGACGCTGTTCGTGGTTTGCCTGTTGCATGGCAAGTCGCTGGTCAGCTTCTTGGCGTTGGTTCTTGATGGCGTAGGCGCTGAATGCGATGACGAGGATGCAGATGATGAGGGCAATGACGATTGGCATTTCTGATTATTTTTTTGGCTGTTTGAGATGATGGTTGTTGTCTTAGGGCGAGGCAGACAGATGGCTACACACCAACCATGTACGCTGCCAGTGCTTCACGATAGCTTTCAGAGACGGGGATGCACCTTTCGCCGAAGTAGACGTGGCGCGACTGTATGCTGGTGGCGAGCGTGATGTGGACGATGAAGGAGCGGTGGATGCGCATGAACTCAGAGGATGTGAGTTTGGCTTCTACGGCTTTCATGCTCATGTGGGTGACAATGTTGCGCTGGCGCATACATATCTTCACATAGTCCTTCAGCCCCTCCACATAGAGCACTTCGCGCAGGAGAATGCGTTCTTGACGGTGGTTGTGGCGCACGAAGAAGTAGCCATCGTCGGGACGGGTGGCAAGCTGCGACATGCGGTCGGTGGCGCGTCTGACAGCCTCAGCGAAATCGTCGTAGGAGATGGGCTTGAGGAGATAGTGGACGGCTCCGACGGAGTAGCTCTCGAGGGCATAGCGTGGGAAGGCGGTGGTGAAGATGATCATGGTTTGGGGCGGGAGCTGCCGCGCCAGTTCCATGCCCGAGCATCCCGGCATCTGTATGTCCAGAAAGACGAGGTCGACAGGGTGTTCGGTGAGCGTTGCGAGGGCTTCCTTGGCACTTGTGAAGCGCCCCACCAGTTCGATTTGTGGGATGCGCCTTGCATGGAGTTCCAGCAGTTTGATGGCAAGTGGTTCGTCGTCTATGATGGCAGTTCTCATGTTGTGGGGGCTTTGTTGATTATGAGTTCGGTGACCCATTCGTCACCCTGCACTCCGTAGGTCCATGTGTAGGCTTTGGGATAGGCATATTCGAGGCGCTTGCGCACCAGCTGCATACCGATTCCGTGTCCGCTGTTGTCGTTCTGCCCCTTGGGGCGGTTGGAGTTGCGCATGCACACCAGAATGGAGTCTTCGTCTTCGCTCATGCGTATGTCGACGTGGCAAGGATGATCGGCGTCAGTGCCATGCTTGAACGCATTCTCGAGGAGCGAGAGAATGATGAAGGGGGCTATCTCGGTGGGGCTGTCGGGCGAGATGGAGATGTGGGTGGATATGCTGACATTGTCGGTGAGACGTAGTGTCATGAGTTCTGTGTAGGCACGCACAAAGTCTGCCTCGGAGGAGAGGCGCACGAACTCATCGCGTGAGGCATAGAGCGTGTGGCGCAGGAGATGCGAGAGCCGAATGATGGCGTCGCTGGTGCGCTCGTCGCCCACGAGCGAGAGTGCATAGATACCGTTGAGCGTGTTGAGGAGAAAGTGGGGGCTGACCTGGTTGCGCAGTGCGCACAGTTCGGCTGTCTGTCGGGCTGTTTCTGCCTCTTGCTTCTCTTGCTGAAGGCGGTCGACACGTCGCTTGGAAAGGATGACGTATGCCATGAAGAAGCCCAGCAGGAGGTACAGCCCGTCTCTCATGCCCAGAAAGATGGCAAAATAGTCGAATTTCTCCTCTCGGCGGGGGCGAAAGGGCTTCTCGCTTTTTGGTGGGGGCGGAAAGGTTTGAGAGGAGGCTTCGTGGCGGCGATGGACGCTCTTGCTTTCGATGATGTGGACCATCGAAAGCATGACCACGCAGGAAAGGATGACTGCCGCATTGAGGCGCAGGAGGCGCAGGAGGCGGTGGGTGTGCAGATAGTCGGGCACGAACCAACGATAGTTGGCCCAGAAGACACCCACGATGGACAGGGGGAGCGCCAGTTTGAACAGATAGCAGAGGAGGGGCTCCTCCTCGTGTGGCGCAATAAACATGAGGGGAAGGAGGAGAATGAACAGAAGGACGTAGAGGGCGGGACGTTTCATGCTTTGGATTGGAGCGTGGTTGGAGAGGCGCACGGAGAGGCGTCTGCGATGCAAAGATAGACATTTCTCCCCTAATGTCAAAGAGTGCAAGCGGGTATTCGTCGACACAAATCGCGCATTGGTAGAAAAAAACAGATTCTGTGGTTGCGCGATGAGGCTGTATTGCCCAAAAAACATTATTTTTGCGCAGAGAGAAGACGCAGCAAGTGCACAAACATTCATTCACACTCCATGAAACTAAGAAAATGAGACTTTCCTCACTTCACTTAATGAAAACGAAACATACTATGCAAAGAAATTGGCTCATGGGCGCTTCGTTTGCCCTCTTCATGTTGGTGGGCAACGTGGTAATGGCTCAGTATAGAGG
>JAGHUD010000031.1 GCA_018065005.1 Candidatus Physcousia equi | reverse complement strand
GAATACCCGAACATAGATTTGCGAGCAATGGGATTCCCTCAGAATTGGGAAATGGAACCGATCTGGCAATAACGATTCTCATGACCACCAACTTGTATAATACGAACAAAACGGCAATTCATAGTGTTAAAATCTGTAAATTGCCGTTTCGCCATATTTTACTCCCAACACAACATTTGGGAAAGATTTACCCCATATGTTTTATCTTGGGAACATTATGGTACCAAACTATCAAACCCGTATCGCTATATAGTTGATAATCAGTATAGTGAAATTCTTATTCGAGTTCATACGTAGGCCTCCAACTCTACTCGTCTGCCACTGAGGTCCTGAGAAAACCCTTGCAAGTTGACTTGTAGAGTGACTGCCTACGCCGGTATGTTGCACGTACCTCCGGAAAGTGTGCCTTGAGGATATAATGTACCCTCACGCACACCCCGGGATACTATTATTGCATACCCGTAGCATTCACTTCTGACATTGTCATTTGACTTGCAATACGAAATTTCTCAGGTTTCAGTGAGCAAATTGACAAAGCATCGATGACGCTTCTACATTATGTAGTGTCCCGCCCATCCGCGCATTCTTTTCAGATGTGCACGGCGTAGGCACGACGCTGCAAATGTACACATTTTTCATTATATACAATCAAAAAGCACTTAAATTTTGTACTCAAAGTGTTATTTTTAACTAAAAAACACTAAAAAATCACCCTCGAAATAGCATTTTTCTATCAATTTCTTTGCTAATTTGATTTTTTTACCGGACACGAACCTAAAAAAAATCTAAATAATAAATGAAAATTACAAGAAAAAAAATGCTATTCTTGATGTGTTTGGTTTAGGTGGTCTCAATAGAAGAAAAAGTTTCTGCAGCAGAAGTCGAAAGTTTCTGCAGCAGAAACTGAAAAGTTCTGCAGCAGAAACTGAAAAGCTCCTTACGGGAGGAGAAACGTGAGGGGCAGGGGGGGGTGTAGGGGGAGGGGGTTGCGCCAGTCTTATTCTTTTTCCTTTGCAAACATCTGGTCGAGTTCTGACTGGGAAAAGGGGCAGGGCTCCTGGCGCACTTTTGCCAACTGGAATTGCTGACAGGCTTTCGCCACCGATGCTTCTTCAAAGCAGCGGAAGAGCATGGTTTGGAGTTGGTCGAGGCGGAGGCAGTCTGCATCGCTGAATTTTCCGCTTGCTCGATAGCTGATGCCTTTTTGGGGCATCACGCCGTGGTAGTAGTAGGACCAGACGAGGAAGCGCATACAGACGTCTGGCGTCATGAGTATTTCTTGCATCGTGGATGGGAGATGGAAGGTTATTAGTGGAGTGAGGATTCTCTCAGGGGGAGCGGTGGGGCGGCATCACTCGAGCATGAAGCGGACGAACCATTCGAGCTTATCCTTGGAGATGCGCTTGTCCTTGCAGTGCGCGAGATAGTGGAAACACTTCTGCTGAACGCTGCCCAACTCGCTGCCGTCGGCTGCCTTGAGGTCGAGTATCTGACGGAAGAGTTTGCTGCGATTGGAGTAAGCCTCGTCGGCTCCGCGGTGGCTGGTGTCCACCTTGTTGTTGTCGACGAGATTGGCTTGCGAGAAACCAGTCAACTCGTAGTCCATAGCCATCTGGTTGGCGCCAGAGGGGGTGAGGTGGTCGTAGCAGCCGAGCAGTCCTTCGAGTACGAAGGCTATGGTGCCGGTGCGGTCGGCGCCTTGCCGGCAGTTGAAGTAGACGGGTTTGCCCTTCTGGAGCTCGTCGATGATCCACTCGACATCCTCCACGACGGAGGCATCCTGGTTGTAGGCTCCATAGTCGGTCATCTTGTTGAGGAAGTCGCACTCGGACAGCGGGGTGCGCCCTAAGGAATAGGAGTGCAGACTGCTCTCTCCGACATACTTGCCACTGTTGGTGGGGGCACGCAAGTCGAGCTGGGCACGGATGCCGATGCGGTGCAACTCACGACGGTCTGCCTCGGGCAGCGTGCTCTCGTTGCCGTCCTTGTCGGTGCCACCCAGACTGCCTCCTCGGTAGAGCCATCCGTAGCGCACGCGCTTGCCGTCCTGTCCGACCCATCCGCCGAGGTCGCGTATGTTGAAACCCTTGTCGATGGCTATCATGCGCACCTGTCCTTCGGCTTTGATGGCTCCTTCGAGCAGGGTCTTGCTGCCCGACGTGAGCTGGTAGTAGTAGGTCTTGCCGGGGATGAGGTTGGTGAGCAGAAAGGTGCCCTTGCCGCCCTGAACGGTGAGCAGACTGTCGAGGAGGAGCTTAGCGGGCTTCTTGTCGAAGGTCATCACCTTGAGGCGTGCGGTGGGTTGCGATGTGGAGAAGCGGAGCACCTTGCCCACGGGCTGGTCGGGGCGATAGGGGCGCTGCTGGTCGAAGAAAGGGCGCGCGAGGCGCCCTGCCTGTTTGGCGAAGGTGGAGTTGGACTCAGAGAGGTATTGTCGCACGGCTTCGTTCTCGATGTTGATGGGCTCCACCTTCCATTTTCGTGCCATGGTGCCTTGGCAGGTCAGTGCTGCCAGCAGGATGAGGAGCAGTCGTTTGCAGTTGGGGCTGTTCATGTTGTGCATGTTGTATGGGGTTATGCTTCTGCAAAGATACGCATTCTTCTTAAAATGGCAAAATCGGAGCGCCACTATTTGTCATCGGATGTCGAGACGGTGCCAGGGGGAGGACTCTTGCTGCAGCCTTAGCGGCGGTTGTGGAGGCAGTGACCCATGCCTTGCATGTTGTCGTGGGCATGCACAGCAGCGAGCTGCTGGCTATACTTCATGCAGGTGCGGCATGTCATTCTGTTCTGCTTGCCCTTGTGGTTCTTCTTGAAGTGCTTGTCGAGCTTCTTCTGGATTTTTCTGCATTCGCCACACTGGCAGGACTTGGGTTGCGACGATGCCGTCTGGTGGTTGTGGATGACGGTCTGGTGGCCATGACCGTTGACTGCAGCGCGGTCGATGCGCTGAACCTTACTCTGTGACTGGGCAACGGGGAGTTGGATGCTGTAGCCATGGTTGAGGTCTGCCTTGTCGGCGTTGACCTTGTTGGCTGCACTGGCCTGACCGGCGATTATCATCACTGCTGCGAGCGCTGCGCTCTTCATCATGTTCATTGCTTTCATCTTTGTGTGTGTTTAATGGGTTTGTGTGTTTGTCAAGCTTCGATACGTTTCGTTCTTGAATCTGCTGCAAAGGTAAGGCATTTATTTGGTGCCGAAAAGGGATAAACCATATTGCAACGGGGGATTTTCCCTATTTGCTTCGTTGGGCTCAACTTGCAAAGCCCAGCTAAACATGAATTACCAACGTGATATTACAAAATAAGGTAAAAGAGTCATCGATGCTTTGTTTTTGGCGGTATGTAGCCCCCCAAAAAAATATTTCATAGTGCCAGTGCATCTTCACGTTTTTTTGCAGAAATCGCTGCTACCCGTAAAATTTTGTTAAAAACATTTGGAAGATTTAGCGGAATCACCTACTTTTGCACAGTTAAACATTGAAATCCTAATCTATCAGATGGGGTATATCCTCCCCTTATATATATAATAAGGTATAGGAGAAGGACAGAATTGAATGACGAAGATTATTAACCAATAAAATTTTACATTAAGAAAAAGTTACTGGTAATCGCATTGGCTGCCATCGCAGCCACACCCGCAATGGCTCAAGAAGACTTGAAGGTTAAGAACAACAGTGTTGAAATTGGTTTCAACCCCTTCAGCAACAATTTCCTGACTTTCCGCATCGACGAACTCAAGTATCGCCACTTCTGGGGCAACAATGCTCTGCGCGTAAAGGTAGGTCTGGGCATCAACGGTATCAACAAGGAGAACAAGAAGGACACCGAGCAGTTCAGCACCATCCACACCTACAATGGTGAGACAACCGACATCAACCCCACCATTACTCCCACCGCCACCTCTTCCATTCAGAAAGTTTCAGGTTCCGTATCAAATTTCAACCTGAGCCTCGGCTACGAGCGTCACTTCGACGTGGCTCGCCGCGTAAACCTCTACGTAGGTGCTGAAGTTGGTTTCGGCATGCAGACTGTTTCTGCTACGGAAGAAGGCGAGAACACAGATATCAAAACAACCAACTTCTCACAGACAAATTCAAAGACTCTCACTACGGTAACCAACGTAACGAACTACAAGAATGAGTTCAAGAAGGCATATGAGGCTGACCAGGCATGGACTTCCATCGGGATGAGCATCTTCACCGGTATCGACTTTTACGTTTACAAGGGCCTCTACCTCGGTGCAGAACTGGGTCTCGGCTTCAACCACGTAAGCTTCAAGAACCCCGAGTTGATCAGCAATTCAACCAGCACTGAAACCACCGACTATAAGTATCAGGCTACAAATAGCGAGAACAGCTACAGCACCAAGAAGGTAATTACCGTAAACGAGTCATACGACTCTACCACCGGTATCTCTACCAAGAACACTACCGCAGTATACACTACCACTCAAAAGAACGCTAAGGGTGAAACCTCAAGCACTTCGGAGACGAACAAGAAGTGCGAAGAGACGACTCTGAGCAACAACAGCTTCAAGCTCTATGCTGAGCCCGCTCTCCGCATCGGTTGGAGATTCTGATTAGATGATGCGCGTATAGCGCTTCTTACAACGAAAGTCTTAAGAGGGTGCAACGAACCAAAAGAGATTTGTTGCACCCTCATTGCTTTTTCAGAAACAGATGCAGCAAACAAACCCACCAACCCGACCTATCAAACCTTTCAAACCACAAACAAACCTATCAAACCTATCAAACCACACACACAATGAAAGCATTACTGATGACACTCGCCCTGACCATGGGCATGAACGCCATGGCACAAGACATCCAACTGCCCAAAGCAGACATGAAGCAGAAATCGATGAGCGTGGTGCAGGCCCTCAACACACGACACTCTGTACGCGAATACAGCAGTCGCGAACTCAACAACCAGGAACTGAGCAACCTCTGCTGGGCAGCCTGCGGCGTGACACGCGATGCCGACCATCGTACAGCCCCCACTGCCATGAACAAAAAGGAGATTCGCCTCTATGTATTCAACAAAAAAGCCGTATATGAATATCAGCCCGTCAGCAACAAGCTGAAGCACATCACCAATGGCGATCACCGCAACTTGGTGGCAGGAGGCAAGGGCTTCAAGCAGGACTTTGTGATGCAGGCCCCCGTGTCGCTCGTCATGGTCATCGACTTCGAACGTTTCGGTTCGCAGAACGAACAGGCGCAGATGATGGGATGCGTGGATGCAGGCAATGTGAGCGAGAACATCAACCTCTACTGCCAAGCCGTGGGACTCTGCACCGTGCCACGCGCCACGATGGATGTGGAAGGCATACGCAAACTGCTCTCCCTCTCGTCAAAACAGCTGCCCATCCTGAACAATCCTGTAGGATATCCCAAGAAATAATCCCGCACCCTCGAATACTTTCCACCGAACAGGGACTTGAGCCCAGGCAACGCCGATGCGACGAAAACAAAAAAGGCATCAAGATGAATCATCTTGATGCCTTGTGTTGTGGTGTAGCGCCTACGGGAATCGAACCCGTGTTCCATGCGTGAGAGGCATGTGTCCTAGCCACTAGACGAAAGCGCCGTGCTACTTGCAACTGAGAGAGAGAAGAGCGGAAGCTGGGGGATTCGAACCCCCGGTACGGTAACCCGTACGTCAGTTTAGCAAACTGGTGGTTTCAGCCACTCACCCAA
>JAGHUD010000036.1 GCA_018065005.1 Candidatus Physcousia equi | reverse complement strand
GAGGAGTTGTCGAAGTCAGACACGAGACTGGTCTACACCGTCTACCTCAAGCACGACTGTCAGAACCTGCTGAAACTGCTGAAGAACCCCGAGGCAGAAATTGAGGTGCTGGGCAACTACTCCGTCGAGGAGCTCCTGAGGCTCATCGAGGAGTGCAACTACGACGACCGCAAGATTGTGGGCTACCCCTCGTTTCTGCCCCGCTTCCTCATGAACTCCTACTATGAGCACAAGGACGAGCCTGGCTACTTCGCAGAGGACGACCTCATGCTCTCCTACTACGAATATGCGTTTCACAACAAGAACAAGTTTGTGGTGAAGTGGTGGAAGATGAACTTCAACATCACCAACATCCTCACAGCACTCATCGCACGCAAGAATGGATGGAACGTGGCTGACTACATCCTCGGCGACAACGAAATCACGGAGATGATGCGCATGAACAAGTCGAAGGACTTCGACCTGGGCAGAGAATACGACTATGTGGCTGAACTGATGAAAATAGCCGAAATAGAAGACCCCGTGGAGAAGGAACGACGCATCGACGCCTACAAGTGGGTATGGCTCGACGAGCACACCTTCGCCGATGCGTTCTGCATCGAGAGTGTCTTCGCCTACCTCTGCAAACTGGAGATGCTCGACCGATGGGAAAACCTCGACCCAGAAAAGGGAAAGGCCACCTTCACGAAGATCATCGAAGAACTGAGAGGAGAGGCCACCGTGCCGGAGGAGTTCAAGGCAAAACCGCGCACAACCTCTGCCAGCAAAAATGCTGACTGACAACCCACGAACATAAACAAAAAAAAATAAACAAAACATAGGATAATGACAAAAGGAACAGTTATTGGTGTAGTCTCCAACATGGTGACACTGAAGGTCGACGGACCCGTGCTCCAGGGAGAGATATGCTACATCACGACAGGCGGCGACCGCCTGATGGCGGAGGTCATCAAATTGGTGGGCCAGAATGCCTACGTGCAGGTGTTTGAGAGCACCCGCGGCCTGAAGGTCGGCGCCGAGGCAGAGTTTACCGGTCACATGCTGGAGATCCAGTTGGGACCCGGCATGTTGAGTCACAACTACGATGGTCTGCAAAACGACCTCGACAAGATGGAGGGTGTCTTCCTCAAGCGTGGACAATACACCGAACCGCTCGACAGCGAGCGCCTCTGGGACTTCGAGCCCCTTGCCAAAGTGGGCGACAAGGTGCAGGAGAGCGACTGGCTGGGCAAGGTGGAGGAGAACCACCAGCCACTCAAAATCATGGCACCCTTCCAGCTTAAGGGCACTGCCACAGTGAAGAGCATCGCTGCCGCTAGCAAGTACACCATCAAGGACACCATTGCCGTGCTCACCGACGAGAAGGGCAACGACATCAACGTGACCATGGTGCAGCATTGGCCCGTAAAGTTCGCCATGACGAACTATGCCGAAAAGCCAAGACCCTTCAAACTGCTCGAAACGGGTGTGCGCACCATCGACACCTTCAACCCCATCGTGGAGGGCGGCACGGGATTCATCCCTGGTCCCTTCGGTACGGGCAAGACGGTGCTCCAGCACGCCATCTCCAAGCAGGCTGAGGCAGACATCGTGATCATCGCTGCCTGCGGTGAGCGTGCCAACGAGGTGGTGGAGATCTTCACCGAATTTCCCGAACTCGTCGACCCACACACGGGCCGCAAGCTGATGGAGCGCACCATCATCATCGCCAACACCTCTAACATGCCTGTGGCTGCCCGCGAAGCGTCGGTCTACACCGCCATGACCATGGCTGAGTACTACCGCTCTATGGGTCTGCGCGTGCTGCTCATGGCTGACTCCACCTCACGCTGGGCACAGGCGCTGCGCGAGATGTCGAACCGTATGGAGGAACTGCCCGGACCTGACGCATTCCCCATGGACCTCGGTGCGCTCATCTCCAACTTCTACGGACGTGCCGGATACGTCTACCTGCGCAACGGAGAGGTGGGCAGTGTCACCTTCCTCGGAACGGTGTCGCCCGCCGGTGGTAACCTCAAAGAGCCTGTGACGGAGAACACCAAGAAGGTGGCTCGATGCTTCTACGGACTGGAGCAGGATCGTGCAGACAAGAAGCGCTACCCCGCCGTGAACCCCATCGACTCCTACTCGAAGTATCTCGAATACCCCGAGTTTGCTGCCTACATCAAGGAGCACATCAACGAGGAGTGGATTCCCAAGGTGCTCGACCTGAAGACTCGTATGCTGCGCGGTAAGGAGATTGCCGAACAGATCAACATCCTCGGCGACGATGGCGTGCCCGTGGAATATCACGTGACGTTCTGGAAGTCGGAGGTCATCGACTACGTCATCCTGCAGCAGGATGCCTTCGACGAGGTGGACGCCGTGACACCACTCGCCCGCCAGGAGGAAATCCTCAACCTGGTGACTGCCATCTGCCAGAAGGAGTTCGAGTTTGACAACTTCCTCGACGTTGTGGACTACTTCAAGAAGCTCATCAACCTCTGCAAGCAGATGAACTACTCTGCTTTCCAAAGCGAGCAGTACAACAACTATGTGGCGCAAATCAAAGACTTGATCAAGCAATAAGCATTAAGCATTACTTATGAGTACAGCATTCCAAAAAGTATATACACAGATTAGCCAGATCACCAAGGCTACCTGCTCGCTCAAGGCGAAGGGCGTGGGCTATGACGAACTGGCGACCATCAACGGCCGTCTGGCTCAGGTGGTGAAGATTATGGGTGACGAAATCACCCTGCAGGTGTTTGAGGGCACAGGTGGCATCCCCACCAATGCCGAAGTAGTATTCCTCGGCAAGTCGCCTTCGCTCAAGGTGAGCGACCAACTCGCGGGACGTTTCTTCAACGCCTACGGTCAGCCCATCGATGGCGGACCAGAGATTGAGGGCAAGGACGTGGAGATTGGTGGCCCGTCGGTGAACCCCGTGCGTCGCCGCCAGCCCAGCGAGCTCATCGCAACCGGCATCGCGGGCATCGACCTCAACAACACGCTGGTGAGCGGACAGAAGATTCCTTTCTTTGCCGACCCCGACCAGCCCTTCAACGAGGTGATGGCTATGGTGGCGCTGCGCGCTAAGGCTGACAAGATCATCCTCGGCGGTATGGGTATGACCAACGACGACTACTACTTCTTCCGCAACACGTTCTCCAACGCAGGTGCGCTCGACCGCATCATCTCCTTCATCAACACCACCGAAGACCCTGCCGTGGAGCGTCTGCTCATCCCCGACATGGCGCTGACGGCAGCCGAATACTTTGCCGTGGAGAAGAACGAGAAGGTGCTCGTGCTGCTCAGCGACATGAGCTCGTATGCCGACTCGCTCTCCATCGTGAGCAACCGTATGGACCAGATTCCTTCGAAGGACTCTATGCCGGGTTCGCTCTATTCCGACTTGGCTAAGATCTATGAGAAGGCGGTGCAGTTCCCCGAAAGCGTGGGTGGCGGCTCCATCACCATCATCGCCGTGACAACGCTTTCGGGTGGCGACATCACCCATGCAGTGCCCGACAACACGGGCTACATCACCGAGGGTCAGCTCTATCTGCGCCGCGACAGCGACGTGGGCAAGGTGGTCATCGACCCCTTCCGATCGCTATCGCGCCTGAAGCAGCTCGTGGCAGGAAAGAAGACACGCAAGGACCACTCGCAGGTGATGAACGCTGCCATCCGACTCTATGCCGACGCTGCCAATGCCAAGACAAAGCTGGAGAATGGTTTCGACCTCACAGACTACGACAACCGCTGTCTGGACTTCGCCAAGGACTATGCAAAGCAGTTGCTCGCCATCGACGTCAACCTCAACACGGAAGAGATGCTCGACGTCACCTGGACCTTGTTCATGAAGTACTTCAAAATCGAAGAAGTTAACATCAAGAAAGAGTTCACGGACATCTATTGGGTTAATTAATTATGATCAAGTTTCAATACAACAAGACTTCGCTCCAGCAACTTGAGAAGAACCTCAAGATGAGACAGCGCACCTTGCCCATCATCAAGAGCAAGGAGACGGCGCTGCGCCTCGAGGTGAAGAAATGCAAGGAGGAAGCCACGGAACTGGAACGCAAACTGAAGGAACAGATTGCTGGCTATGAGGCTATGTATGCCTTGTGGGGCGAGTTCGACACTTCGCTCGTCTCGCTCAGCGATGTGGAAATCACCACCAAGAAGATTGCTGGTGTGGTGGTGCCCATCCTGGCCAACATCTCGCTCAACGTGAAACCGTTCGGCATCTTCAGCTCTCCAAAGTGGTTCTTCGACGGCGTCAAGCTGCTGCAGGGACTTGCCAAAACTGCCGTGGAGCACGAGTTCGTGCATGCCAAACTGGAACTGCTGGACCATGCGCGTCGCAAGACGACGCAGAAGGTGAACCTCTTCGAGAAGGTGCAGATCCCCGGCTACCAAGAGGCTGTGCGCAAGATTAAGCGATTCATGGAGGACGAGGAGAACCTCAGCAAGTCGAGCCAGAAGATTCTCAAGTCGCTCCAGGAGAAAAGAAAGGAGGCTACCGCATGATAGGAAAAATGACGAAATACACCTTCTTGGTGTATCATCAGGAATATGATGCTTTCCTCAAAGAACTGCGGGAAGTTGGGGTGTTGCATGTCAAGGAACGCGAAAGCGGAGAGGCTGCCGACAACAGTCTGCTGCACCAGCTGCTCAGCGAGAAGACGCTACTGGATGAACTGAAGAAGGACATGGTCAATGCGCTGGGCAAGAGTGCGCACAAGAGCAAGACGTCTGCCAAAGGCCTTGAGGTCATCCAGCAGGAATACGCCGAGTTTGCCGTGAAGCGCAACGCACTGCAGCAGGAACTCGCCAACATGGAGCAGGAGCACGCACAACTGCTGCCCTGGGGAAAGATTGACTGGGCACGCATCGCTCAAATCGAAGAGGCGGGCTACGACGTTGCGTTCTACTCTACGACCTTCCTCACCGAGGAGGATCGCAGCATGTTCAACCTCATCGAGGTGGGCGAGTCGGGCAGCCGACGTCTCTTCCTTGCGGTGAACCCGAAAGGTAGGCTCATCGAACTCATGGCGGAGAAGATCTTCCTTCCCCACAAGGACGTGGACGACGTCTTCAAAGCCATGGAGGCTAAGAAAGAACAAATCAGAACACTGGAGGAGCAGAAGAAAGCCTATGTGGCGGAGCACCTGCAAGAGGTGAACCAAGCACTGGCTCTGCTGCAGGACTCTATCAACCTGGAATCGGTGAAACTCAATACGGGGGCGGAGGCTGACAAGCATCTCTGCTTGCTGGAAGGTTTCTGTCCCAACGACAAGGTGGAGGAACTGGACAAGATGCTGGACGCACAAAGCGTGTGGTATAGCCACCACGAGGCTACGGTGGACGACAAGGCGCCTGTCAAGATCATCAACAACAAGTTGGTGAGCCTCTTCGAGTCACTGACCCGCATGTATGGTTTGCCCAGTGCGAAGGACGTCGACCCAACGGCTATCCTGGGTATCTTCTTCACCCTCTTCTTTGCCATCTGTATCGCAGATGCGGGCTATGGCATCGTGCTCACGCTGCTCTCGTTGGCAGACATCAAGTCGGGCGGAAAGATTGGCAAGGTGCTCTTTGGAATAAACTTCAAACTGGTGCTCGTGCTGGGCATTGCCTGCATACCCATCGGCCTCATCCTGGGCACAGCATTCGGCATTCCCTTGCACGAACAGGCATGGATGCCCGACGCGCTGAAGAACTGTATGCTGGTGGGCAACTTCCCGGGAACACCCTACGACATCCAGATGGTTTCATCACTGCTCATCGGTATCTTCCACCTAGCGATTGCCATGACGGTCAATGCCATCAATGTCACCAAACACCGTGGCTTCAAGGAGTGTCTGGGCACATGGGGCTGGTGGTTGGCGTTCGTGGGCTCTGCCACGACTGCGGGTCTCACCTTCTGGGGGGTCATTCCGCAGACCCAGATGATGCCCATCATCTACGCCATCCTTGGCATTTCTGCTGTGGGCATCTACTTCCTCAACAACATCCACCGCAACCCCTTGATGAACTTCCTCGTGGGCCTCTACGACACCTACAACATGGCGTCGGGTCTCATGGGCGACATCCTCTCCTACATCCGTCTCTTTGCCCTCGGCATGGCTGGCGGTATGCTCGGCAAGACGTTCAACGACCTGGCGAGCATGATGCTGGAAGGAGATAAGAGCATCGTGGCATTGTGCTGCTCTGTGCTGGGCTTTGTTGTCATCATCCTCATCGGTCATGTTCTGAACATTGCCATGAGCTGCCTGTCGGCATTCGTACATCCCCTGCGTCTCTCGTTTGTGGAGTACTTCAAGAATGCAGGCTACGAAGGTAAGGGTGTTGAATACAAACCATTCGTCAAGACTGAGGAGTAGGAGAAGGCTCCTCCTCTGATGTCACGATTGTTTGCAGAGACGGATTCTTTACCCTCCGTGAAAGGCACAGCAGCCCTGTCTTGCTAAACACAAAAAAAAGCGCGGCAAAGAGAATGGAATGAAGAAAGCTCAACCATCACTCTACCACGCTTAGAACAAAGAAAAACAAAATTCATTAATAACAAAATTCAAAACAAAACATTATTATGGACGTAACAATTTTAGGTTATCTGGGCCTCGGCTTGATGCTGGCCCTCGCTGGTATTGGCAGTTGCTATGGCACCACCATCGCAGGTAGCGCAGCTGAGGCAGCGCTCAAGAAGGACAATTCAAAGTCTGCCGGCTACATGATTCTGTCGGCTCTTCCCGCTACGCAGGGTCTGTATGGCTTCCTCGCTTTCTTCCTCAACAGCAGCAATGTGGCTGAAAAGCCCATGCTCTGGTTCGGTGTTGGACTCGGCGTTGGTTTGGTTTGCTTCTTCTCTGCCATCCGTCAGGGCAAGATTTGCGCTTCTGGCATCCAGGGCATGGCTCAGGGCCACGACGTGCAGACCAACACCATGATCTATGCTGCGCTCCCCGAGTTCTACGCTATTCTTGCGCTCGTTGCTACCTTCCTCGTGTAAAAAGGCAGAGGGCAACAAACAAGAAACAAGTGGACAATCAAAAACGTTTGTTCAGACAACTGGCAGAAAGATTTTGATCATTTGCTTATAAAACAAAAATGAGGCTGACACAATGGCGTGTCAGCCTCATTTTTGTTTGCCATCCCTTCCCCTACCGTATTTGGGGGGAGGCGTTGATAGGAAATCATAAGCCGTACTTGCGGATGAGGTTGGTAAACTCATGGTTCTTGAGGCCCCAAGAGGGGGCTAAGAGAAGTTCTTTGGGAGAGGAAGAAACGAAGCGCTCGAGGATGATGCGAGGAGGCAACTGCGACACATAGTCCCTGACGAGCTGAAGATACTCCTCGACGGTGGGCATGGGCCAGGGATGCTCTACATACGCGCGCGCCATGCGCGTTCCTTTTATTATTTGCAGTTGGTGCAGCTTGAGGGTGGTGAGCGGCAGTTGGGCGATCAAACGCGCCTGCTCCAAGGGGCGTTCATGGGGAAATCCGAGAATAACGTGTGCGCCCACGCGAATACCACGCGCTGCGGTGCGCTCTATCGCCTCGACGCTTTGCTGCCATGTGTGGCCACGGTTGATCCATCGCAGCGTGTCGTCGCTGGCGCTCTCCACGCCATATTCCACGACGAGAAAGGTGCGTTGGTTGAGTTGCGTGAGGTAGTCGAGCAAAGCCTCGGGCATGCAGTCGGGACGGGTAGCAATGACAACACCTACGACATCGTCGACGCGCAGTGCCTCCTCGTAGAGGGAGATGCAGTGCTCGACGGTGCCGTAGGTGTTGGTGTAGGCCTGAAAGTAGGCCAGGTATTTCATGTCGGGATATTTGCGCGCGAAGAACGCTTTGCCCTCCTCTAACTGCTGCGTCACGGACTTCGTGGGAGCACAGTATTGCGGATTGAAGGTTTGGTTGTTGCAGTAGGTGCAACCGCCCCACCCCACGGTTCCGTCGCGGTTTGGGCAGGTAAAACCAGCATTGAGCGTTATCTTCTGAGTCTTTGTGCCCAACTGCTGCTGCAGCCACGCACCATAAGAAAGGCGAGTTGTCTGGTCGTTCGTTGGGACCGACGCTGTCCCCTCTTGGTATGGTGATGGTTCAGTCACAGGTCTTCTGGTCAAGGTATGTTGCAAAGACGCGCGCTGCCGCCTCCACCTTGCTGCCACAGGGGCGCTTGCGGTAGTAGTCTGCATTGCGCTCGTCGGGGATGTAGGTGCCCGTCACGGCAGGCACACCGCCTAAGCCAAGCAGTTCTGCACAGATGATCGATCCGTTCTGCTCACGGAACTGGGCAAGGAGTTCTTGCACCACCTTGTAGCAGGCAGCCTTGCCCGCGCGATCGTCCCCTTCGGTCTGTCCGCAATCTAAGCCAACGAGAACGACGATGCCGGAGACGGCACCGCACATCATGCGCATACGCCCTACTCCGCCACCGAATCCAGCGCCCACACGAAGCGCCATGCGCTCGTCCATGCCATAGAGGTCGGAGAAGGCAGCCACCACACTTTGGCAGCACCCATATCCTTTTTTGAAATTCTCTACAGCACGCTGCACTCGTTCTTCCAATTCTTGCCTCATTGCAGCTGTCGTGCGATTATTTTGCTTGTCGCTTGTTGATTACGCGAAGCGTCCTTACCAAATCGTCTTTATCAATCTTTCCGTTTCGGTTGGTGTCGGCATTCGTTTGGTGGATGGTGATGGTGCTCTTGCCGTTCAGTTTGTCGATGAGCAAGACAATGTCGCGCAGGGTGACCTCACCATTCTGATCTGCGTCGCCCGTGAGCAACGACTTGGGGTCGCAGTATGCACTGGTGATTCTCGCTACCTCTGTAGCGGGATAGGTGAACAGGTCGTCTTTGGTTTGAAAGAGCACATCGGTGTTGGAGAAACGGATGACGGGTTTCTCGTCGAAGAGATAGAGAACGGGGTCGGCTCCTTTCAGATGGAGCAACAGGGCATTAGCTTCCTGGGCGCGTGCCGAAAGCATGCTGAAGAAAAGGATGGAAAGGAGAAGAATACGTTTCATGTAGAAGAAATAAAGAATGTTTAAAGGTGATGGGGAAATTGTTGTTTAGTGCTTCATCAGTCGCTCGACAGAGGTGGTGATGGAGGAAAGGTCGCGAGAGAGGAACTCTATCTTGCCCGTGGGTCCGACCACGACGAAGTAAGGCACATGGCGGACACCCCACTGTGCGGGCAACAGCGAAGAGAAGCCCTGCAAGTCGCAACAGGTGGGAATATTCCGCTCAGCGGATGGTTTATGGATGGAGTATGTGAGCGAGTCGTAGTCGAGGCTATAGCCTAACAACTCGACAGGAGTGGTCGCCGACGTCGCTGCTTTGTCGCGCAGCGCAGAGAGTTCGCGGTGGAGTGCGCTGCCATTTCCCTGCCATCCTGCCCAGAAATAGAGCACGAGACGCTTGCCTGCGTAGTGCTTGAGGGTGTGATGCACAGAGTCTGTGTCCAACACATCGAAGTCAGGCACAGGTTCTCCGGCAACGAGTGCATAGCGCTGATGGATGAGTCCTCCCAACATCGCCACTTGTGCATCGTTTGGCAAAGCCTCATGGATGGCCCCGTAGAGCGCCATGGTGCTGTCGCGCGGCACACCATCCGTTTGCACGAAATACTGACAGAGCAGGTGGTTTGCCACTGGGCTGGAGGGGTGTTCGCGTATGAAGGCTGCAGCAGCGGAGCGGAGTTGCAGCGTGTCGCTTAGGGCGCATCGCTGGCGAAACTGCGTGTAGAGTTCATTTTCATCGTTTCCCTTCACTTTGACATGCCACAGGTCTTGCGCATCGCCCGTAATCTTGATATAGTCACCACTATGTGCCCACAGAACAAGTTGCGCGTGGTTGGGGTAGATGATGCAAAAGGTGGCATCGTGGTCCAACTCTGTCTCGTAGTCGAACTCACCACCGCGCACATGCAGTGTGTCGACACGGTTGAGACCACCATCGGTGCTGATGAGCAAGAACTCGCCTTGCTTGATGTTCTCATACTGTCCCCTGATGCGCAGTTGTCCCTTGCGCGTTCCACATGCTGCGAGCAATAGGCAGAGCAACGTAGCAACGAGAACAGAGCAGCGGAAACATAATGTCTTCATTCGGCACATGGTTGGACTCTTAGGCGTTGGCTTTATTGTTTGACGACGGAGAACAGAGGCGTTGCTCCATGCTCCGTCGTCGCTTGCTTATCAGATTATTTTGTCAGGCTCTTCACCGTGCTGGCGTACTTCGAAAATGCGAGGTCGCGGAGCGCACGCTGTGCGAGTGAGGGATCCTGCTGGATGGCAGAGCGGAGTGCAGAGGTGAGTGCTGCAGTGTCACCGGTGCGTGCTGCAAGCACAGCCTGCAGATAGGCGGTGGTGGCATCGGGGTTAGCAATGCTGCCCAAAGTCTGCTTTGCTGCTGCATAGTCCTTGTTGAGCAGTTGCGCCAGGAGAGCGGTGTTGCCCTTCACGCCATTCAGGCTCTGTGCCGCTTGGGTGTAGTTGCCCTTTGCCAGATTGAGTGCGCCCATGATCTCGTTGAAACTGTCACTACCGCTGCCCTTGGCCAGATACTGCTCTGCAGCCTGCACATTGCCTTCTGTGAGTGCCATGAGGGCAAAGTTGGTGTTCACCTGAGGAGCGTTGGCGCTTACAGCCTGTGCCTTGTTCAGGAAGTTCTTCACGCCATCCTTGTCACCCTTAGCGTAGGCCAGTTGTGCCATGTTGTTATAGGCACGATAGTCGGAGGGATAGAGCTGTGCGGTCTTTTCGAGCCATGCTTGTTTGTCAGCATCTTTGTCCATGAGTGTGCCTGCGCCATAGAGAAGTTCCTCGACGCTGAGCTGGCTGGCATCTTTGGCATACTGAGCGATAATCTGTTCGTCGCTGCGGCCTATGATTTCATAGTTGACGATGAGACGGGCACGACGCAACTCGGGCATGATGCCCTCCTTGATGTCGGTATAGATTTCGCTCATATTCTTGATTTGCTGTTCACGCTGCTCGGGGTCCTCATACATAGAGAGCACACGCAGGATGACATCCTTGTCCTGCAGGTTTGACTGCGAGATGAGTTGTTGGAAGCCTTCCCAGTCCTCTGCTGTGAAGCGGGTGTCGATGTCGGCATCCATCTTTATCTTCTTGAGCTCTTTTGAGAGAGATAGCTGGCACTGGCATCCTGACGACGCTCTGCGAGTTTCTCGTTGAAGGTGTACTTGCCATCGGGCGATGCATAGGCGCTCACTTCAATGCTTTGCAGGGCGCGACTCTCTTCGTTGTCGTTGATTTCGCGCAGCACCTTCACGAGGTCCTTCATCTTCAAGCTCTGCATCTCGCTGGTGCGTATGTTGGCTTGCGCAATGAGGAACTTGATGCTTGCTTCCTGCTTCTGCTCAATGACACGCTGGAATGCGTCGGGAGCAAGGCTGGCATTGGCACTCGTGAGACAGCGACCGAGCAAGGCGCTCGTGGCTACGACGCCGTAGCCCACCTTCACCTCAGGGATGGTCACCTTCTTGTTGCCGAGCATGGCATCGAACTGCAGATAGAGGTCGCTTTGGAGCATCTCTTCGGTGAACTGCCAAGTGCTCTTCATCGTGTAGTTGCCACCCACCTTATATTGGATGGTCTGGGCGTTGCCTTCTACCTTTTCACCCTGGAAGCTGGCTGTCTGGCCCTGTGCCTCGCCACCCTGATACTTGAGCACGGGCACGACGGTCACCTGTGCCTTCTTCTTCATATACTTTTGGGGGAAGGTTCCGTTGATCGTTACTGGCACTTGACCGCCTACGGCCTCCATAGGAGTGGGAGTCACGGTAAAATTGTCGGCCTTCAAGGCACCAAGCTTGGAGCAACTGGTAAGCACAAGCGCGCTTCCTGCAGCGAGCATGAGAATGTTCTTTTTCATAAATGGTCTATCGTTTTATTTAGTATTTTGTCGTTTCAGTTAATGTTTTTGTCGTTTCGGTTGGTGTCTTGTCGTTTCGACTAATGTCTTTGTCGTTTCGGTTGGTGTCTTGTCGTTTCGACTGTCTCTTGTCAGACTATAAGCGCTGCTCAGACTATAAGCGCTGCAAAGTTACTATTTTTCTCTGAGACTACCAACCGGAATATACAAAAAAAGCTGGACTACGAATCCTGCTTAACAAAGTTTATATATACAGCATAGAAACTTATACAAAATAACATATTAGGAGTGGAGGATATTGCGTGGATGATGGAGAAGAATCTCTTCACGCAAGCGAGAACGGTCGAGATGGGTGTAGATCTCTGTCGTGGATATACTCTCGTGCCCGAGCATTGCCTGAATGGCGCGCAGATGCGCTCCTCCTTCGAGCAGATGGGTCGCAAAACTATGTCGGAACGTGTGGGGTGAGATATTCTTGGTGATGCCAGCCAACGCAGCAAGCTGCTTGATGCGCACAAAAAGGGTGATGCGCGAGAGTTTTGTGCCACGTCGCATGGACACAAACACGTAGTCCTCGTGCCCTTTTTTGACAGCCAACTCGCTGCGCTGCGCAAACCACTTGGTCAGCTCATCGATAGCACGTTGCGAGATGGGCACTACGCGCTCCTTGTTACCCTTGCCCCGCACCCGCACATAACCTTCCTCCAAATAGAGATTACTGATGAGCAGTTCGCATAGTTCGCTCACGCGCAATCCGCAGCCATAGAGGGTTTCGATGATGGCAAGGTCGCGCTGATACTCACGCATGGCTGGGTCGATGGCGTCTTCGATGGCATTGATTTCGTCCACCGAGAGCACCTCGGGCAGATGTTTGCCGATGTTGGGAGAAACGAGCAATTCCGTGGGGTCGGTGGGCACCTCCGTTTCGAGCGTAAGAAAACGATAGAATGAACGCACACCGCTCAGAATCCGAGCAAGCGAGCGTGGCGATATGCCCAAGTCGCGCATGACAGAGGCAAAGTGGTCGAGCTGCTCAAGAGTGATTTTGCGAAAATCGATACCTTCATCGTCCATATACGACACGAGCTTCTGCAGGTCAAACAGATAGTTCTCCTGCGTGTTCTTGCTGTTGTTGCGCTCCAGACGGAGGTATTGCTCATAGCGGCGAATGATGTCTTGAGGCACACTGTGGCCCACTATTTCTACTTTCATCTAACTTGAAATGGAGAGAAAATGAACGAAAAATTTGCTTTCACGAGCCATTTTTCGTAACTTTGTCGCAAAATTACACTTTTTTGGAAGAACACACAAATTCCGAACGAAAATTATCGAATGAAGACTATACAAATTATCAATGGGCCCAACCTCAACCTCCTCGGACGACGAGAACCCGACATCTATGGCACACAAGGCTTTGAGTCCTATCTCGAACAACTGAGACTGCGCTATCCCGACCTGCAGTTGCGCTTCATGCAAAGCAACCACGAAGGAGACCTCATCGACTGCATACATGAGGCGGGCTATGCGTGCGACGGCATCGTGCTCAATGCGGGTGCCTACACCCACACAAGTGTGGCTCTGCTCGATGCCATCAAAGCGGTGCCTGCACCTGTGGTCGAGGTGCACATCAGCAATGTGCACCAACGCGAAGATTTTCGCCACCACAGCATGATTAGCGCCGGATGTCTCGGCGTCATCTGCGGCTTCGGTCTCGACTCCTACCGACTGGGCATTGAGGCTATCATCAAACATCAAGCGTGATCGAGCAACAACAAAAAACAAAAGCACAACAACGTTAAGAAGAAGCGTGACAAAATTCAAGGGAACAAGCCAGCAATACAGCCCACTTGCAAGCGACAATGCAGAGGTGGATGCCATGATGGACGAATACATACGCGAGCACATTGATGCGGAGGGCGACTATCTGCACCGACTCTGGCGCGACACGCAAATGAAGCTCTCCTATGGACAGATGGCAAGCGGTCACATACAAGGGCGATTGCTCAAGATGCTCGTGGGGATGATTCATCCTAAACGGGTGCTCGAACTCGGCACCTTCAGCGGATATTCTGCACTCTCGATGGCTGAAGCGCTCGAAGAAGGAGCTGAGCTCCATACCATTGAAGTCTTTGACGAACAAGAGGATTTTCTGCGTCCTCGCTTTGCGGGAAGCAACTACGCCCGATTCATCCACCTCCACATAGGCGATGCTCTCTCCATCGTGCCCCAACTGCCTACCCCCTGGGACCTCGTCTTCATCGATGCCGACAAAAGACAGTATGTCGACTACTATCGCATGGTGCTGCCACTCGTGCGTCCGGGCGGCTACATTATCGCCGACAACACCCTTTGGTATGGTCGCGTCATAGAGCAGAATACCCGCCCCTCCGACCATCAAACCCTTGGCATCAAAGCCTTCAACGACCTCGTTGCCTCAGATAGCAGTGTCGAGAAAGTCATTGTTCCCGTGCGAGACGGGCTCACTATCATTAAGAAAAAAGAAGGAACCCATACACCTAAAATATAGAGAATAAACTCCTACCCAAAAGAATAAAGAACAGCCCCATACCAACAAAAAAGAATAAACCCACCCAAAAAAAAATAAAAAACTGCACATGGAAACAACAAGACAGAATAAGATTGCCCGACTCCTTCAGAAAGAACTCAGCGACATTTTTCAACGCCAAACCAGCCAAATGCGAGGCACCTTAGTCAGCGTAAGCGCATGCCGCATTAGCCCCGACCTCAGCATTTGCCGCGTCTACCTCAGTGTCTTCCCCAGCGAGAAGGCAGAGGAGATCGTGTCAAACATCAACACGAACCAGAAACAGGTGCGATTCGAACTTGGACAGCGTGTGCGTCATCAGCTCCGCATCATCCCCGAACTCAAGTTCTTCGTCGATGACTCCCTCGACTATGTTGAACACATCGACGAACTCCTAAAGAATTGAACACACCTCTCTTTATAGCACGACGTTATCTCTTCGCCAAGAAGAGCCACCATGCCATCAACATCATCTCGGGCGTGGCTGTGTGTGGTGTGGCCATAGCCACCATGGCTCTGGTCTGCACGCTAAGCGTCTTCAACGGCTTTCGCGACCTGGTGGCCGACCTATTCACTGCCTTCGACCCACAACTCGAGGTAACGCTCAAGGAAGGACGTGCATTGGCAGCCGACGACCCATCCCTCATGCGCCTCAAGCAGCTCGACTGCCTCTCGAGCTATACAGAAACGGTCGATGGGCAAGCCCTTGTGGTGCAAGGGCAACATCAGGTAGCCGTCACCGTGCGTGGTCTCGACTTCAACGCATACGACGAGCACAACGCCAGCGAACTATTCTTCGACGGCACCAACTACGTGCTGCCATCTGCCATGCAGCCACACCTGCAGAGCGACACCTGCACCTATGGCGTGCTGGGCATCCAGCTCGCCAACAAGATGGGGTTGCAAGCCTCCTTCGGTGCTCCGCTCAGCATCTATGCTCCCAAGAAGGGAGAACGCATCAACATGGGCAACCCACTCACCTCTTTCAATCAAGAATTGCTCTACATGCCAGGCATTGTCTTTCAGGTGAAGCAAACAAAATATGATGCCAATTTCATCCTCACCACATTAGGCTTTGCGCGCCGAATCTTTGACATGCAAGGACAAGTCACAGCCATCCATCTCACACTGAAGAGGGGGGTGAGCATAGCCAGTGCCAAGAAGGAGATCGAAGCAACACTGGGCGATCGCTTTTGCGTGCGCGACCGCTACGAGCAGCAAGAAGACGTCTTCCACGTCATGCAGATTGAAAAGCTCATCGCCTACGCCTTTCTCACCTTCATCCTTCTTGTGGCTTGTTTCAACATTATCGGGTCGCTATCAATGCTGATGATCGACAAAAAAAACGACGTTGAAACACTGCGCAACTTAGGCGCAACCAACCAGCAGATATGTAAGATTTTTATCTATGAGGGACGCATGATCAGTCTCGCAGGAGCGCTGTTAGGCATCATCATCGGTCTTGCCCTCTGCTGGGCGCAACAAGAATTTGGCATCATCACGATGGGTGACACCGAAGGCTCTTTCATCATCGAAGCCTACCCCGTCAGCATACATCCTTGGGACATCGCACTTATCTTCGCCACCGTACTCGTGGCGGGCTGGCTTGCCGTGTGGTACCCCGTTCGTTATCTCAGCCGCAACCTGCTCTGACACATCAACCAACCACGAAAAAGAAACGACACAAACAAACTTCCTAAATAAACTATACAACGATGAAACAAATCAAACTCATGACCCTCGCTCTCTGCTTCATGCTGGGCACCGGCGCCAGCTTGGCTCAGAGCAAGATCAACCTCTCACCACGCCCCGTAAAGGCGGTTGTGGGCACAGGAACACTCACCCTGACGCCTGGCCTCATTGTCAGCACCGGCACCTTGGGCGAAGACATCGCCATCGAAGCAGCACGCTTCGTGAGTGCCATCAATGCCACTTGTGCGCTCAATGCCAAGACACTCAACACAGACAACGGACTCATTCGCCTCGAGCAGGATGCAAGCATAAAAGAAGGAGGCTACAACCTGGCCATCACCAAAGAAGGCATCACCCTCAAGGCAGCCGGCGCACTGGGCTTCTATTATGGTTTCCAGTCCATCAAAAAGCTCATGCCTGCTAACGTCATGGTCAACAAGCCCCTCTCTGCTCTGCCAGCCGATTCACAACCCAGCGAAATCACCCTGCCCGTGGCCACCATCACCGACGAGCCCCGCTTCGGCTACCGCGGCTTCATGCTCGATGTGGGTCGCCACTTCTTCCAGGTAGACGAGATCAAACGCATCCTCGACATCATGGCAGCCTATAAGATGAACGTCTTCCATTGGCATCTCACAGAAGACCAGGGATGGCGCGCCGAAATCAAGAAGTACCCCAAGCTCACCACCATCGGTGCCACGGCAAGCAACTGCCGCATGACCGACATCAAGCACGGCACCTATTGGACCAACAAGCCCTACGGACCCTACTTCTACACACAGGACGAGATGCGCGAGATTGTCAAGTATGCTGCCGACCGCCACATCGACGTGCTGCCTGAGGTGGACATGCCCGGACATTTTGTGGCTGCTTTAGCTGCCTATCCCGAGTTTAGCTGCAACCCTAGCAATCCGCCTACGGTGTGGACTAATGGTGGCATCAGTTCCAACGTGCTGAACGTTGCCAACCCCAAAGCTATGCAGTTTGTGAAGGACGTCATCGACGAACTCGTAGAGATCTTCCCCTACCCCTTCTTCCACATTGGTGGCGACGAGTGTCCCACATCTGCATGGCAAGGCAATGCTGAGTGCAAAGCCCGCTATGCTGAACTCGGATTGACCGACTACCGACAGCTCCAAAGTCACTTCATCAACGAAATCACCGGATACCTCAAGTCGAAGGGACGCCGCACGGTGATGTGGAACGAAAGCATCACGGCAAAAAACGCCGACCTCAACCTCGTGAAGGAGCACAACCCTATCATCATGTGCTGGACACCCTGCCAGAGCGCTGCCTCACAAGCTGCAGACTTGGGCCTGAGCAGCATCATCACGGAGTATCACGGTTCGACGAACGGTCTGGGCGGTGGCTACTACATCAACCGTCGACAAAGCAGCAGCCCCAATGAACCCGATGGCGCCGGATACGGCGATGACACAGTGGAGGGATGCTACAAGTATGTGCCCGTTCCAACAAGTGTTTCTGCCGAAAGACTGCCCTTCTATGCTGGTGTGCAGGGCACCTTCTGGACCGAATGGGTGGGCAACCCCGAATACCTCGAGTACCTCGCGCTGCCTCGTTTGATGGCTGTAGCAGAAGCAGGCTGGACACCTCAAAGCGGAAAGGACTTTGAGGACTTTAAGAACCGCATGGCTAACGACACGACGATGCTGAACGTTGGCGGATACACCTATGGTCGCCACATGTGGGCAGACCCTCTGGAAGGTATGATTCGCCCTGAACTGGGCAAGTGGTACCGCATCCAGACCATGGCCACCGACGATGAGCGCAAAGGCACATGCATCGAACTTCTCAGCGCCAACTCTCCCCTCATAACCACCTATTCAAGCAAGGGCGCTGCTGCCAACCGCATCTGGAACAACAAGATTGCTCAAGAGGGCGATGCCAACTTCACCTACCAGCAGTGGTGTCTCGAGGATTCACCCACGGCACCCGGACTCTATGCTATCGTCAACCGCGCCTTCCCTGAAGGCAGCCTCAATCCTACGCCTACGTCCAACACCAATGGGGGCAGATGGACCTACGACACGACGAAGAAGAACTATGCCTTCGTGCTTGGCGATGGTGGTCATGGTAAGGCTGACGACGGAAACTACTTCTACACCATTCGTGCCAACCAACTCAGCGGATGGTACTTCAACTCAAGCATGTCCGGTCAGGGATACTCGGTGAACCTCTGGACTTCGCCCAACGACGGTAAAGGAGGTCAGTGGGAATTCTTCCCTTTTGAATCAGGGGAGGGTGACGACGACAATCCCGACTTCGACCAAGCCATCTACGACGCCCTCCCCAAAATCGCCGAGAAGGACATTATTACCCTGGAATGCGCTGTACCCGGATTCGAGAACCAATATCTCTACCACCGCACAGGCAGCAAATATGTTCTATGGAATGAGGGAAAAAAAGATGATGCCACGCGATGGATTGCCTACAAGGTGACAACGATGGACAAGAACTACTGTCAGAAGGCGGTGCTCCGAAACGCTTCAACCAAGTTCTACATCTTCAACCAGGAGAGCGCATCCCAGGGCCTCATCGGCTACCCCGTGACGTGTCAGAACGGCTACTCATCGGCACCACTCGTCACCATTAAGTACCAACCCGACACGAAAGACTACCAGCTTCTGGTGAACAACACCAACCTCTATCCCGTGCCAGAGGGAAGCCCCACTCTGCCAGGCATCATCAGCAGCGGAAACACCGTCGACCGCTCAGGACTGGCATTGCGCCCTCAGGGCAATGCGTGGCACATGGTCATCGACAACACACCCACCACTGCTATCGACCTTGTCGCACCAGAGAGCAAGGATGCACCTATCTACGACCTCAGCGGACGCCCCGTCAGCACTCCGCGCATGCGTGGTATATATATAATAGGTAACAAGAAGGTGGTCAAATAAGAATAAGAACACATATCTGAATTTCCAATTGAGCGACTTACGATGTGCGGTGAGTCGCTCAATTGCCATTAACGCCAACAACGCTGACTATGAATTTTGAACTCTCGCGACCACTATATGTGATGCTGAAACCCATCGGTGCTCATTGCAACCTGGCATGCAAGTATTGCTACTATCTGGAAAAATCCGAACTCTATCCAGAGACGAACCAACACCTTCTGAGCGACGAAACGCTCGAGCGTTTCATTCGTGACTATATCGAGGCTCAGACAAGCTCCACCGTGCTCTTCACTTGGCACGGAGGAGAAACCATGATGCGCCCCATTGCCTTCTACGAACGAGCCTTGCAACTACAACGGCACTACGCTTGTGGTAGACAAATAGACAACTGCATACAGACAAACGGCACTCTCATCACGCCAGAGTGGGCGCGCTTTCTCCACGACAACAATTGGCTTGTGGGGGTGAGCATAGACGGACCGCAGGAGTTTCACGACGAATACAGGCGACACCGAGATGGCAGACCATCGTGGGCTAAGGTGATGCGCGGCATCGACATGCTCAACAAGTATCAAGTGGAATGGAATGCCATGGCGGTTGTCAACGATTACAATGCCGACTATCCGCTCGACTTCTATCGTTTCTTCCGCGACGAACTCGGCTGCCGCTATCTGCAGTTCACACCCATCGTGGAAACAAGGAACGGAGAGCAGATGACACCCGAAAGTGTGACACCGCAACAGTGGGGAAACTTTCTCTGCTCCATCTTCGACGAGTGGGTGAAACGCGACATTGGCGAAATGTTTCTGCAGATCTTCGACGCCACACTTGCCAACTGGATGGGCGTGCAGCCGGGTCTGTGCACCATGGCTGCAGAATGTGGCCACGCGGGTGTGATGGAGTGGAATGGTGACGTCTATTCATGCGACCACTTTGTCTTTCCGCAACATCGTCTTGGAAACATTCGCCAGCAGACCATCTACCAACTCATGAACGCTCCCCAACAGCAGGAGTTCGCACGCATGAAAAAAGCTCAGCTGCCGGAGCAATGCCGCACATGCCAATGGCAATTTGCTTGTCATGGTGAATGCCCCAAAAACCGCATCATCGACCCCAAAGCAAGCGCCGACGCACTTCAAACACTCAACACGCCCCAATCGTCACTCTGCAGCAGCATACTGCGTGCCCCGGCGGGTTCCAACCTAAACTATCTCTGTGCTGGCTACCGACAGTTCTTCGCACACTCAGCACCCTACATGGATCGCATGAAAGAAACATTGCTCAAAGGCGGTGAAGCACGAGACATTCTACGAGAATAAGCACAAGCCATCGCCCCCCCTTTTTTTCGCTCCTAAGCGGTGCGTTGAGGCACCCATCAAAATTTTCTGCTACAGAAACTAAAAAGTTCTGCAGCAGAAACTAAAATTTTCTGCAGCAGAAACCGAAAAATTCTGCAGCAGAAACTTGATGCTTCCGCATGGGGATAATCACTTTTCTGGAAAAGCACATTATTCAGAGCCACTGAGGGACTACGAAAAAAATGTCGTAAAGAACGATGGGTTGCTTGCTGAATGTGTGCTTCTCCAACCAAGGAAAGAAACGGGATCAGCGTTTTTTCTTAAAAAAATCTTTCATCAGCTGGGCACACTCATCTTCAAGAACACCCTCTGCGACTTGTGTGCGCGGATGCAGAACATGGGGTGCATAGCGACTGAAGCCACGCTTCTCGTCGGCACATCCTATAACCAAACGCCCCAACTGCGACCATGAGATGGCTCCGGCACACATAGTACACGGTTCCACGGTGACGTAGAGCGTGCAGTCGTTGAGATACTTTCCGCCGAGTTCTGCCGCAGCTGCCGTGATGGCTTGCATCTCGGCATGTGCCGTCACGTCCGTCAGGCGCTCTGTGAGGTTATGGGCACGCGCTATGATGCGATCACGGCACACCACGACAGCACCCACCGGGATCTCGTCTTCTTCGAAGGCTCTACGGGCTTCGGCGATTGCCCGTCTCATATAGTCTGCGTCGGTCATCATTCACTGTCAGTTATTCAATTCGTTCGTGAGCGTTAGCGAGTGGATATCGCCCAATTGGTGTATTTCCTCAAAGAGTGCCACAAAGTCGGTGTCGTCCTTCGAACGCACCATAAAATTGATGGTGGTGACAGACTGTGCGTAGTCGTAGCGAAGAAACTGATCGCAGACGTGAACACGAAACTTTTGGAAGCAAGCACGGTAGGGTGCAGCATCGGTGACAATGCGTCCTATCTTGACGCGCACAATCTTCAGTTCTGCGCTCTTGAGCAAATGCTTTTCAACAATATCCAAAAGGCGGAACACCATCAAGATAAGGAGTGCTGCCCCCAATGCCACCAGATACATGCCACTGCCCACCGAAAGTCCGATGCACGCGGTCACCCAAATGCCGGCTGCTGTGGTCAGACCACGCACGCTGCCCTTCATCTGTATGATGGCACCCGCGCCCAAGAAGCCTATGCCAGAGATGACCTGAGCCGCAATGCGCCCTGGGTCACCGTTCTTCAGTCCCATGTATTCCTGAGGGATGTAGATACTCACAAGCATCGCCAAGGTGGCACCCATGGAGATGAGCGAGAAGGTGCGCATACCTGCAATCTGTCCTTTTTGCCTGCGTTCCAGTCCCACGATGGCACCAAGAAAGAGACTGAGCAACAGTTTGAAGATGGCTCCGGCAAGTGTCACGTTGGAGCTGGAGATTTGTGCCAACAGTTCATCCATACGTCTTCGACCTAATCGTTAGCAATCAACTGCAGCAAACGCTCCACGGCATTTTCCTCTGCAATATTTTTCTCCACACATTCCTTGCCGCGATAGAGCGACACCTTGCCACGCGCAGCACCTACATAGCCGTAGTCGGCATCTGCCATCTCGCCAGGACCGTTCACGATGCACCCCATGATGGCGATGCGCAGCGTGCGCAGACGGGGATCGTCTGTTGAGGCTTCTGCTACAGCGGCTTTTATGCGAGCTATTGTGCCTTGTAGGTCGTAGAGCGTGCGTCCGCAGCCGGGACAAGAGATAAACTCCGTCTTCGTGAAACGCACGCGAGCCGCCTGCAGTATATCATCCACCAAAGACCGACATTGCTCGGCAGTGAAATGGGGATGTTCTAAGCAGAAGTCCTTCAAGCGTCCGTCGATGAGAGGCGCCCCGAAGTCCATGGCTGCGTGCAGTTGGAAATCTTCAAAATCTGTCTCCTCATAGCGAAGCGTCACAGGTTGTGAACCTTCATTGAGGGCATTCTCTACCTCGCTTCTGCGACAATGTGCCACGTAGTTCACGAGTTTTTGAGCCACGGGAATCTCTGCTTCCGGCTCTTCGCTGAGCGAGACCCGAATTGTGTCGCCAATGCCTTCGCTGAGCAAAGCTCCGATGCCCACAGCTGACTTGACGCGCCCATCTGATCCTTCTCCAGCCTCCGTCACACCCAGATGCAACGGGAAGTCCATTCCCTCTTGCTCCATTGCAGCCACAAGCAGGCGCATACTGTGCACCATCACCACGGTATTACTTGCCTTGATGCTGATGACCACATCCATAAACTGCTCACGCTGACAAATGCGCAGGAACTCCATGCAAGATTCCACGATGCCTTCGGGCGTATCTCCATAGCGCGACATAATGCGGTCGGAGAGCGAGCCATGGTTCACGCCAATGCGGACCGCAGTCTTGTTTTCACGACAAATCTGGAGAAAAGGCAAGAGCCGCTCCTCTATCTTGAGCAACTCCTGTGCGTACTCCTCGTCTGTGTACTCCAGTTTCTTGAATTGTCGCGCTGCATCCACATAATTGCCGGGATTGATGCGCACCTTCTCGCAATAGAGCGCTGCCACGTCTGCCACACGAGGATTGAAGTGCACATCCGCCACAATGGGTACATGGCAACCAATAGTTCGCAATCCATCGTGGATCTGCTGCATATTTTCCGCCTCTCGTGTGCCTTGTGTGGTGAAACGCACCAATTCGCCTCCGGCTTGGGCTATACGTAGCGCCTGTGCCACGCTCGCCTCTGTGTCCATGGTCGACGTTGTCGTCATCGACTGCACACGGATGGGTGCACCACCTCCAATCGTGATGCGCCCCACGTGCACGGCATGTGTGCTGCGTCTCATACCTTGTATTCGTATTTCACTTCTGCAAGTTCTGCGTTTGCCTTCACAATCTTTTCCGACAAACCTTTCTTGAAGGTCGCGAGGCGCTCACGGATGGCAGCATCGCTGAGTGCGAGCATCTCCACAGCAAGGATACCTGCGTTTTGGGCTGCGTTCACACCCACCGTTGCCACAGGAATGCCAGGAGGCATCTGGATGATGCTGAGCATGGCATCCAATCCGTCAAGCAAACCCTTGATGGGCACACCAATAACGGGGAGTGTCGTATTGGCGGCAATGACGCCAGGCAGGGCGGCTGCCATTCCTGCAGCTGCAATGATTACCTTCAGACCACGTCCCTCCGCTTCACGGGCAAACTGCTCCACCTCGCTGGGTGTGCGGTGTGCCGAAAGGGCATTCATCTCGAAAGGGACTTGCATGTCGTTGAGCTGTTTGGCTGCTTTCTCCATTACGGGCAGGTCGCTTGTGCTGCCCATGATAATGCTTACAATTGGTTTCATTGTTTTATGATATTTCTGTTTCGTGTTTAATGCTATAGCTCTTCGGGGGCGTATATCCCCCCCTTTTTTTAACGCATCGGTTTCTTATTATATCTGTATGCTCAATCATTCTGCTCTTTGACGGATTTCACCTGTCTTCGTTCCTTGCCACGGATTATCCTCCTAAAATAAACAATAGGTCGCCTCGGAGAATACCAAAGAAGCCAGAGAAAACGCCTATGCCAGTACCTATGAGTATTTGCGAAAGTGAGTGCTGTCTCAAAATCATTCGGCTTGTTCCCACTAAACCAGCAACGATGAATGCCAAACAGATCCATGCAAGTGGATTGAAGTGGAACATCGCTCCATAGGCAGAAAGTGCTCCAATGATGGCACCCGCACCAGCAGAATGCACACTCACCTTCCAGAATAAAGAGATGGCGGTGCAGATAACTTGTATGCACAATGCAACAATAAGCACGGACAACAAGAGATACGGCATGTGCGCTTCGTGCATCATGTGGAGATAGACAACATAACAGAAGATAAAGATGAGATAAGGCACGATACGGTTGTTGCGAAGTCGCATATCATGGGACGAGAGATGCCTCATATAGCGATAGGCAAACGTGAGAAGGAGGGGAAACACAATGGTGAACATCGCCATCACGCCTATTTGGGACAGCATAAAATCCAAAGGAAGGCGGGACAGCGGAGTCAGTGTAAAGAGAATCACGCAACAGAGCAGCGGATAGTAGATGGGCCGAAATATCGTGCTCACCACCTTCGCCGCCACTATCAGTGTGCGCATCTCTGTATTTTTTCTTGTTCTCTTTACCATAGTCTAACGGCGCATTCTTGATGTTGGGATATTCATGATTTCTCTGTACTTTGCCACCGTTCGACGAGCAATATCGAAACCTTTCTCTTGCAGCGCCTTTGTCAATGCATCGTCGCTCAAAGGGCGACGCTTGTCTTCTGCATCCACCAATTCGCGAAGTGCAACCTTCAGGGCATGAACGGACGTCTGTTCACCCTCTTTCTGTGTAGAGGAGGTAAAGAACCAACGCAGCGGATAGTGTCCATAGGGTGTCTGAACAGTCTTCGAGCGGCATACGCGGCTCACCGTGCTGATGTCCACTGCCGCAAGCACTGCCACATCTTCTAACTTCATTGGGCGAAGCAGCGTCTCGATCCCTTCCCTAAAGAAATCCTCTTGCAGCCGTATGATGCCGCCCATCACGTTGATCAGTGTTTGCCTACGTTGTGCCAAGGCATTGATGAAGAGATTGCCCATCTCCATAAACTTCCGCTTGTAGCGCAGCTCTTCACGCACATCGCGACGGGCTGTGCGTTCGTCCATCTGCTTGTGCTCGTCAATCCAGATACTCAGATCTTCGCTCATGGCAAGTTTTGGAATACCGGGTTCGGAGAGTTGAAATCGAATGCGTCCCTCGTCGTCCACTTCTACGATGAAGTCGGGCACAATAGTACGAGCCTGCTCATAGGAGGCGGCACCTATGCTGCCACCAGGGCGCGGGTTCAGTCGACGCAGCGCATGGCGCATCGATGCCAATTCTCCGTCCGTGAGCTTCATCTTGTTTTGGATGGCATCCCACCGCATGTAGCGCACATCTTCTCCGTATCTTTCGAGCATGGTGACCAGGTGCTGACGCATAGGTAAAGTCGTGTTGCGCCGAGCTTGTATGAGCAAACACTCGATGAGGTTGCGCGCACCCACTCCTGCTGGTTCAAAATCTTGCAATGTAGTCAACAAGCGCTCCAATTCGGCATGATTTGTTGTTATGTCGTGATAAACATCCAACTCATACTCCACGTCACGCAACGGAGTACGCAACAATCCATCAGCGTCGAGCGAACCGATGAGGTACTCGAGAATGAACTGCTCGCGTTTGCTCAGTTCGTACTCTCCAATCTGCTGCAGAAGCATATCGTGAAAGCTGAGTTTCTCGCCATTCTCCATGCGCCTTCCTCCATCTTCTGACACCGTTGTCGGAAATTCGTTTCCTTCCCAATCAACATCATCCAACTGAGCATTTTCTCCGCTTTCATCGAAGTTTTCTTCGTCTTTTCCTTCTTCCACACCATCCGTGTGAGCAAGCTCATCGCGTCCGTCCTCCGTCCCGTCATTCTTGCGTTCGAGATAAGGATTCTCAAGACACTCCTTATCAATACGGGCACGCAACTCCTCCACCGACAACTGCGTGAGTTGGGCAACGACGACCTGCTGCATACTGAGCGTCTGCTGCTGCGTTTGCTGCAAGTTTTGTGTTTGGGTGAGATGCTGCATACCTCTTACTAATCGTTATTCTTTATGGGAGCGTTTCTTTAGTTGTGGGCGTCCTGTCGTAAGTTTTTGTGTCGCTTTTGCTGCTATTCAGCTTCTGCCAACGTAAAGCCAAGCAGTTTTCGTTCAAGATTTGCACTTGCCACCTTGACGCGTATCTTATCGCCGAGCGAGAAGCGGAGATGGAAGCGGCGTCCCCATAGACAGTAGTTTTTCTCATCAAACTCATAGTAATCATGAGGCAGGTCATGCAGATGCACCATACCCTCGCACTTGTTTTCCTCTATTTCCACAAAGATACCATTCTCGGTGACACCAGAGATGATGCCGTCATACTCCTCACCCATGTGCTCTCGCATGTATTCCACCTGCTTGTACTTGATGCTCGACCGTTCAGCCTGTGCAGCCAACTGCTCCATATCGCTGGAGTGTTCACACAGTTCCTCATATTTTTCACGCAGCGCACTACGTCCGCCCAGAGCATAGCGTGTGAGCAAGCGGTGCACCATGAGGTCGGGATAGCGGCGGATGGGCGAGGTGAAGTGCGTGTAGTATTCAAAGGCAAGACCATAGTGACCAATATTCTGTGTGCTGTAGCGTGCTTTCATCATCGCGCGCAGCGTCACCATCTCCACGAGGTTCTGTTCTTTTTTTCCTCTGCATTCAGCCAGCATCTTGTTGATGCCTCGGCTCACTTCCTTCATATTACCTGTAGCATTCAGCTTGTGTCCGAACTTCAACACAAAATCACTCAAGTTCATCAGTTTTTGCTGATCGGGCAGGTCATGGATGCGATATACAAACGTCTTCGTGCCCTTCATGTTGGGTCCTTCATCCTTTTTCGTGCGGCGCTTTGTTTTACCAGCGGCAGCATTGATTGCCTTTCCGATACTTTCCGCTACGGCACGATTCGCCAACAGCATGAACTCCTCCACCAGTTTGTTGGCGTCTTTGGCACACTTGAAGTAAACACTCAGCGGCTTCCCCTTATCATCAATCTCAAAGCGCACCTCTTCGCGATCAAAGTCCACAGCGCCATTTTCAAATCTTCTGGCGCGCAACTGTTTTGCCATGCGGTTGAGCAATATGAGTTCGGTGGCATAATGCTCAGCGGGTGCTCCTGGCAGTCCGGGATTGGGAGCAGAGGGGCGCTGGTAATCTTCCGCACTGGCTTCGCCGTGCTTCTCCAACATCTCTTGCACCTCTTCATACGCAAAGCGTCTGTTGCTCTTGATCACGCTGTGCAGGATGCGCACATCCTTCACTTCTGCCTTTTCGTTCATCTTGAAAAGAACGCTGAAGGTCAGTTTCTCTTCATCAGGGCGCAGCGAGCAGATAAAGTTACACAGACGCTCTGGAAGCATCGGTATGGTGCGGTCCACAAGATAAACGCTCGTCGCGCGCTTGACCGCCTCCTTGTCGATGGCGCTACCTTCTTTTACGTAGTGCGACACATCTGCTATGTGCACACCCACCTCATACAAGGGCTCCTTTCCGGGTGCCGTTTCCAGTTGTCGCACACTCAAGGCATCGTCGAAGTCTTTGGCATCGTAGGGGTCGATGGTAAAGGTTGTCACGTCTCTCAAATCCTCGCGGCGGTCAATCTCCTGTTGCGTAATGGTTGCATCAAGCATTTCCGCAGCCTCCTCCACGTTCTTGGGGTAGGAATAAGGCAGTCCGTATTCTGCCAATATGGCGTGCATCTCAGTATCATTTTCTCCGGTTTTACCGAGAATATCCATCACCTTTCCCACAGGGTTCTTCTGGTCTCGTGGCCATTCGGTAATCTTCACGACAGCCTTATCGCCGGTCTTACCCTTCTTGAGGTCGCGCATCGGGATAAAGATATCATTGGCAAGCGTACGGTCTTCAGTAATGAGATAGGCGTAATTCTTATTCACCTGTAATGTGCCCACATAGGTCTTATCGCTGCGCTTGACCACCTCCAGCACTTCAGCTTCGCGCAAATGATTGCGCCGACGCGCCATCATGGAAGCTTTGACCACATCACCGTCCATAGCGCCTCCGCTGTTGCGTTCGGCCACCAGAATTGGTTCGCCACCGTCGTTGGGATGAAACGTATTCTTGCCATTCGCCTTGCGGTGGAAGACACCCTCCATAACCTGCGTTGGCGCATTCAGCGCATAGACATATCGGGGTTTCTCCACGATGAAGTCATCGAAGAGCATGTCTTCAAGAATGTCCATGCAGAGCATCTTGAGTGGATGAGTGTCCAAGTGCAACTGCCGGTACATGTCTTTGAGCGTTATCGGTTCGCTGCCACGTGTCTGAAACATCTCCACCATTCTTTCTATGAGCTCACGTTTCGTAAGGCGTTTCATTCCTTTTTTTTCGTTTTTTGTCATGGCGATAGTAGGTTTGAAGGTTTATGATGACAAATTTACAACAAATAAACGAACTAATCACACAATTCAGGCACTTTTTTTGTTAAAAAAGCGTAACTTTGCCGCCGCAAAGAAAAGAACTTATCCTACCAACTGGAATTAGACAGCCCACCCTATTTAATCTAAGAAATAACCACACCTTGTCTGTCAATCAAACATTCTCAATCAGATGACCGAACCACGCAACATACTCATCACCGGAGCAAGCGGTTTCATAGGCAGTTTCATTGTCGAGGAAGCCCTACGCCAGGGCTATACTGTCTGGGCAGGCGTACGCTCCTCAAGCAGCCGCCAATATCTTTCTGACCCGCGCATCCACTTTGCCGAACTGGATTTGAGCGACGTCACTCATCTCTGCGAACAATTCAAAAAGCTGAATCAAGAGACAGGAGGAGGGGGATGGGATTATGTCATTCATGCAGCAGGTGCCACCAAAGCGCGTCGGCGTAGCGACTTCTTCCGCGTGAACACCGAAGGAACGAAAAACCTGGTTACAGCGCTACGGCAGTGCAACATGACGCCCAAACTCTTCGTCTTCACAAGTAGCCTGAGCGTCATGGGCAAGAACACGCACGCCGACATGCCGCACCCCAACACAAGCTATGGCGAAAGCAAACTTATGGCAGAACAGTTTCTCGCCACCACGAAGGACTTCCCCTACGTTATCCTGCGACCGACCGGCGTGTATGGTCCGCGAGAGCGCGACTATGCCCTCATGGCACAGAGTATTCGCAGGCATGTGGATTTTTCTGTTGGTTTCCGTCATCAGGACATCACTTTTATCTATGTGCGCGACTTTGTGTCTGCTATCTTCCGCTGTGTCGATATAGCGGCAAGCGGAAATACCAAAAACATCGTTGAAAAGGCATATTTTCTCACAGACGGACAGGTTTACACGAGTCGCGACTTCAGCCTACTACTCCAACAAGCGATGCACGTTCGCCATGTGCTGCGCATTCGCTGTCCCCTCTTCCTCCTCTGGACCATCTGTGCCCTGAGCGGCACCATAGCTCGTTGGTTGGGTCGCACCACCACCCTCAACCTCGACAAATACCACATCCTTGCCCAGAGAGACTGGACATGCGACACCCTCCCCGCCCAACGCGACTTGGCTTTCCATCCCGAATGGTCACTCGCCCGCGGAGTCGAAGAGACATACGCCCTATAGCATCAATGCTTAAAAGAAGTATCAACACTTATTAAAAACATAAAACATGATTCGTTACCTCCTCACAAAAGAAGAACCAGGGAAAAAGCATCTTTTACCGATGGAATGGGCAGTTTTCATATATATAGGATTCACGCTCATCGTCATGGCAATGCTTGGAAGCCGCCTTACAGACCCGCTACAGATGATTCGCACACGTGCCATCTGCATCGTGGCGCTAGCAGTTGCCATCACGCTGTCCAAGCGCTGGCCCAATCGTCTCACCACCCTCATTCGATTGTGCACTCCACTCGCTCTGCTCAGCCAACTATATCCTGACACCTACGAATTCAGTCGCACCTTCGACAACATGGACCACATCTTTGCCTCCATCGATCAATCTCTTTTTGGTTGTCAGCCCTCACTTCTTTTCAGCGAGCGAGTCCACTCATGGCTTTTCAACGAGGCTGTATGCATGGGCTATTCAGCCTATTTCGTCCTCATTGCCGTAACGCTGATCTGGTTCTGGGCAAGACGTCCGGACGAAGTGCAGCGTGCAGGCTTCGTCATCATGGCTTCCTTTTTCCTCTACTATATCATATTCCTTTTCGTCCCCGTAGGTGGTCCCCAGTACTACTATCAAGCAGAGGGAGTAGATGCTGCCAACGCCATATTCCCTGAGATGGGACGCTATTTTGACACCCACACCGAGCTGCTCCCCATGCCCTTCCAGGAAGACGGAGGTCCCTTCTGCCAGATGGTGCAAATGGCTCATGATGCAGGCGAACGCCCCACAGCAGCTTTTCCCAGCAGCCACATCGGCATCACGAATATCCTACTCCTCTTGGCTCTTCGTTATCGCCAGCGTCGACTTGCACTCTTGCTCACCCCATTCTTCATACTGCTCTGCCTCGCCACCGTCTACATCCATGCTCACTATCTCATAGATGCCATCTGTGGATTCTTCTCATCCATCTTGGTATTCTTCCTCATAGACTACGCCTACACGCGACTTTTCGCAAACAAATAGGGAACTCTATAAAAAACACAATGCCATGAAACGACTTTATCTTCTATGGGCACTTCTGCTTCCGTCGCTGCTCTATGCGCGCCAACTGTCACCGAGTGAAGCAATCGTTCGCCTACAACATGAGAGCAACAGAACAACGTACAAACACGCAGCAAGACGTATCGCACAACGCAGCAACGCCTTTCACCTCGAGCACACCGAACAACGTGGCGACACGGCACTCATCTATGTCATGAACGACAGTTTGCAAGGAGGATTCTGCATCCTCAGTGCCGACGATTGCGCTCCAGCGCTTTTAGGCTACGCCCACGAGGGGTCATTCCAGACAGACTCCTTGCCCGATGGATTGCGTTGGTGGCTCTCCAACCTTGCCGACAACATTGCGCACGCCATAAACCAACAAGCAACCATCGAGAGAAGAAACACAGGTGTGCATGACGCCATCGAACCGCTCATAAAGACACAATGGAGACAAGAAGCCCCCTTCAACCTTCTCTGCAACGATGTCGACGAGAGTTCTTACACGGGATGTGTGGCAACGGCAATGGCGCAGATCATGAACTACCACCAGTGGCCTGAACAAGGCAAAGGGAGCCATAGCTACACCTACTCCCCTTCTCCCACACAAAGCTACGAGATTTCGAGTGACTTCAGTGCGCACACCTATCAATGGGACAAGATGCTCCTGCAATACGGACGCTTCGGCAATGACCGTGAGAGCGAAGATGCTGTGGCTCTTCTTATGCGCGACTGTGGCGTAGCGGTCAACATGTCCTACAGCAACCGAGGAAGCGGTGCTGCAAGCACGATGGCAGGCTATGCGCTCACCACATATTTCGACTACGACAAAGGACTGCACAACGAGTTTCGCACACGCTATAGCGACGAAGAATGGGAAGAACTGCTCATCAGCGAACTGCAGGCAGGCAGACCCATCTTCTATTCTGGCACAAGCAGCAGAGATGGCGGGCATGCCTTTATTTGCGATGGATACGATGGAAATGGCTATTTTCACTTCAACTGGGGATGGGGAGGATACCTCGACAACTATTTTCTCGTAACAGGCAGCGATGCGCTCGACTCTGATGCAACGGAAGCTGAAGGCGATGGGTTCTCTGGCAGCCAAATGATATGTGCAGGCATACAACGCCCCTGCGGAGGCACACCACAGCCCACATCGCTCGCTATGGAAGGTGGGTACACACTCTCATCAAACGAAGTAGCACGCACGGGCTACGTCTACCTGAATTACGATTACTTGACAGTGACGAGCACACGTCCTGCCCGTGTGCTTTTGGGCATGATGCTGCAGAACGAAAGCAACACCTATTATATTGTGAACGGTTCTAACACATCCTCTCTTCTGGATTTGGACAAATACATGCGAGGCAGTGTCTTCTTCATGGCAAGCAATGTCCTCAAGAATGGAACGTACCAGGTTTACCCGGTCTTCAAGGACATGGACGAACCTAATCCGGAGTGGCGACTGATCACTCAAGAAGAAGGAACCGTGGTGCCCACCCTGACCGTTACGGGCACAGAACCGAAGCTATGCCTTGCGGCACCCCTTAGCTGCAGTAGTCAAGGCGAGCAAACTCCCAACAACTGGGTGACACACGCAAGCATAACCATCCACGCCGAACTGGAAGCGCTGCAGGACATCACGGACCAAACCATAAGAGCAGCCATCTTCCCAACCTCATTAGGCACAAGCCTCTGCTCTGCATCAACCACCATCAGCGCAAAGAGCGGTGACAGAGTGCCGGTCAGCTTCACGCTAAGTAATAATGCCCTTTCAAAATTGACAGGCTCAGACTACATTATATATATATATGAGGGCAACACACTGAAGGCACCAGATGAAAAGAACAAGTTGAACATACACATCGTGGACCAAATGCCAAGGCTCGCAGACATACCACGAACCATTGACAACATGAAACAAGGTAATGCTACCGTGCAAGACGTGCAAACCATCCTGGTTGAGGTGCTTGGAAAAACGAAAGTAAGACCACAGTGAGCCTTTACCCGATAGAGATACAGAAAAAGTTTCCCTCGTGGAAACTTTTTTTGTACCCATAGCACGGCGATTAGAAGATAGATCTGGGGAGAAATTGAAGAAAAGTGAGAGCAAAGCGAAGAACTGCGCTGCGGATCCCATTGCTGACCGGTAAAACAGACTGTAAGTCCCCGTCTGTGCTTTCGGGGTATATCACTCCGTAAGAACTGCCTTTGCACCATTAGGGCATTAGGTATTGTTATCTGACAATAGGCACTTGCAAATATACGCTATTTAGCGTTCGGTGGTATACATTATTAATATATATTTCTCGCGCATCGATGATTTTGTGCGCTACTGACGTAAACAGGAAAGGAGAGGGCGTGCGAGATAAATCGTGAAGAAGAGTGAGCTGTGAAATAGTAGAAGAGGATAATAGCCTTATGGAATAAACGAACAACGAAAAAACCCGAGTCGTCATTTGATGCTCGGGTTTTTTGCTTTAAAAACGGCGGCTACCTACTCTCCCACGGGTATGCAGTACCATCGGCGCGGGCGGTCTTAACTTCTCTGTTCGGAATGGGAAGAGGTGGAACCCCGCTACTATAACCACCTAAATATCTCTCACTGACATGTAAAAAGTCAGCGTAAGGGGTGACAGTATTGGAAGCAAACGCAGGGACTCAAGAAGCTTTCTTGTAAAAACCTTGCTTCAGCTGCAAGTATATCCGTTTGGCATACGGAAAGTTTCGGGCAATTAGTAAGGCTCGGCTTTGATGTCACCATCTTTACACCTGCCTCCTATCAACGTCATCGTCTATGACGACCCTCAAAGGAGA
>JAGHUD010000052.1 GCA_018065005.1 Candidatus Physcousia equi | reverse complement strand
GCAAGGTTTTTTACAAGAACGCTTCTTGAGTCCCTGCGTTTGCTTCCAATACTGTCACCCCTTACGCTGACTTATTCATGTCACTGAGAGATATTTAGGAGGTTATAGTGGCGGGGTTCCACCTCTTCCCATTCCGAACAGAGAAGTTAAGCACGCCCGCGCCGATGGTACTGCATACCCGTGGGAGAGTAGGTAGCCGCCGTTTTTAAAGCAAAAAACCCGAGCATCAAATGATGACTCGGGTTTTTTCGCTTTTCATTTACACCATAAGGCTATTAATGACTCGGTTTTTTTTATTTTTCATTATTCCATAAGGCTATTATCCTATACTACTATTTCACGGGCTCACGGTTGAGACTGTGACCAGATCATTCCCGCTGCGCGATATATATTTAATAATGTGTACCACCAAATGTCAAATACCGTATATTTGCAAATACGATTGTCTGAATAAATATCGGGGCGAATACCAAGACTCTTCATACTTGGCTTCTTTGCAATCATGACAAGAATACCCGTCTATCTTCGCAGACAAACGGGTATGTGTTTCAAAACATTTAGTATGAGAAATCGTATATTTTTATCAAATTGGCGTCTTTGAATTGGTTTTTCAATGATTTGATGTTAAGGATTATAGATTGCAAGGTTGATCGCTACTGAACTTCGCTTCTTGCTACCGAAATAGGGTGGGTAGTGGGTTGTGCAGTGTCGTGGTAGGGATGTTGGTTCCAACCAGGTGCTGGATGGTTCTTGGTAGTCCTGAACGTTTCCAAATGAGCGTGATGGTTTCACCAGCTTCATTTGTATAGCTTTGCTTGAAGCAATCTTTGCTCAGCCATGTAACTTCGGAGGGGAAATCTTCTATAAGACCACAGTAGTCAGACAATTCGGATTTCTTCGACGATGCTTTGTTCTTTGTTGTGTATTTGATCGGCTTCAAAATGGCAAACGCACCGATGCGTTTTATGTCAAGGTTGTAGAGTGTCAGATAGTTTGTTTCATCATATACCTTATATGTATCTTCTTTGGGCAACATCAGTACTTCTAAGCCTTCCATCTTTGTGGGCATGCCTAAGCAACGCCAACAGCCGATGAACGGATTTTTGCTTTCGTTGGAATACTTCATGCTGAGCAAATCGCAGATATGGGAAAGTTCCGGTTCGACGCCTATACTATTGTCATAATATTCTATAGAATAGGTGTGCCATGGATAATAGGGAACATCTTCAGCTTCATCTTGGAACCACTTCAGTTTGAACGAGGTACCATTGCTGTCGTAGATGCGCGCTTTGGTGGTGTCCCCGTCCTCGTAGGCTTTTCCGGTGTAGTTCAAGACGCCCTCACGCGGTTCGCCAATGAGTACGGAAAACTCGTTCTTATCGCTTTGTTGTGTAATGATTTGGGCTGTGTTCGTATCGGTGCAGTATTTGTATTGTCGATAGGGTGTGATGAGGTCTGGACGTCCATCCTCAAAAGCGGTTTTTTGCAGGCGATAGAGGCCTCGTGGGTTTTCTGTGCCGCCGAAGGAGGCTTTAGACAATATGCTCTCTGCCATCTTTTCGTATTCTTTTGAAGGTAATGTGAAGTTAATAGGCAAGGTGAAGCGCATCTTCACTGGGCTCCCAGATAATTCGGCAGGCTTCCATCGGGGCATTAAGCGAACCACTCGAAGCGCTTCCTGCGCAAGAGCGTCGTCGGGTGATTCCGTGATAGTGGGGTTCTGGATGGTTCCGTCTCTGTTAACAACGAAACTGACCAGCACTCTTCCTTCCTTTCTTTCCATTTGGCTGGACTTTGGGTATTGTAGATTTTCTTGCAGAAAGCGCGCCATAGCATCATTCCCCCCTGGGTACTTAGCAATTTTGTCGGGTACGGGAAATTCGTTTTTCTGAGCAGAAACAACGATAGCTACCAGGCACATTAAAGACAGGGTGAGTAGTTTTTTCATAAGTTATTCGATATTATTTATTGGATGATACGTGTTGATTGATCGGTTGAGTGGTGTAAGAAGCAGCGTTTAGTCTCTTTGCATGATTTCTATTTCGCCCAGTCTTACACCATCAGTGCTATATTTTGCAGGGTTGATGTACTGTACCTCGTTGCAGCTAGCAGGTCTGTCGTGCGTGGCCATGTTAGCAGGCTGAGTCTGCACATGAACCTCCGACAGTTCGTATGCGGGATGTACCTCAACCGTTTTCAGTTCCATAAAGAATGCAGTGTCAGAGGTCTTTTCTCCTATCTTCTTTAGATGCTTTTTGGAGGTGGCATCGTCTGCCAGCCACCTTTGCTCTGCCATGTCAGCATGGAGGATGGGGCGGAGCTCACTTGTACTGTCATTCGTGAGCGTCTCTGTACCTCGTTTGTGCTCTGCCATCCGACGTGTGTCGTTAGGCGATAATGGTTTGTCTGCATCGCCGAAAAATGAAGGAAGGGAGAAAAGTGCTATGACAGCTGCCATGCAAGCGGCTGCCAGCCATCCTATGCGCGTCCGTCGTTTCTGTGCTTTTTCCTCACGTTCCCATCGGTCGATACTTGCCAGGAGCCGTTTTTCAAGTCCATCTGGTATTTTTGTTTCCATAGACATCTTTTCTTTATTTTTATCGTTATCTCACGCATGAGATCTGAGTAGTTCTCGCATTTTCTTTCTTGCTCGGGACATCAGCTGCCGAATGTTGGATGGAGAGAGACCTGTGTTTCGCTCAATTTCCTCATAGGAGAAGTCGTTGTAGACCCTTGCCTCCATCACAATGCGTTCGTTCTGGGGTAGGGCGTTGATAGCACATCTGGTTCGTTCTTCCGCCTCTCTCCATTGTGTATGTAGTTCGGGCGTATCCGCACAAGCGGGTTCGTGGGTAGATGGTAGTCCTATTGTGTGGAGGTCCTTTGCACGACGTTGTTCGAAGAAGAGGTTGCGCATTGCAGTGGCAAGATATGCTATGTTGGCAGCATCTGGCGGCATCCGGTCGCGCTTCTTCCAAAGTCGCAGATACAGTTCCTGCAACAAGTCTTCTGCATCGTCTTGACTCTGTGTCAGACCGTATGCCACCCCGTAGAGTTGCTTGTGGAAGGGCATGTATCGTTGCTTGAACTCTGTGGAATCCATTGTTTTTATTACTCTGTTTCTTATGTAACGAATGTGTTGTTAGTTTTATTTCTTCTGTGGTCCAAAATTACTTTGATTTTGCTTTTGCATCAAAGTTGTAGGTGAAGGTGAGCGAGACGTAGCGATGAAACGATTCGCTCCATTCCTCCTGATGCGTGGTGGGGCAGCTGATGTAGTTCACTCGCTCCAGTTGGTTGAGTATGTCCTTTGCCATAAGAGTTAGTTGTGCGCGGTTCTTGAGCGTCTTCCATGTCACGCTTGCGTCGAGAGCAAAGCGGTCGCGGTTCATCATGTCGGAGAGGTAGCCGGCATTGCCCAAGAGTTTTCCTTGCAGTCCGAAGTTCCAATGTTTCCAACGGTACTCACCTTTGGCTCCCACTTGGTATTGCCAGAGCCGTTGTGCTTGGATGGCGTTTGTGGCGTAGTTCCTGCGTTCGTGTGTCAGAGATCCAAAGAGTTTTGTCTCCCACCCTTCGTTTGAGAAGGTGAACTCCAAGTCTTCGTCGATTCGTGAGGCTGTTTGCAAGAATACATCGCCAGCCCTCAAGTCAACTCTTTGTGGCGAAGACCACTCTTGCGTGCGTGTCTCAATACCATATTCCCTGCTATGGCTGAAGCGTGAGGTGTTTTTCATCTGCCAGTATTTGCCGAGTGCGCGGTCGTAATCCAGCTTCGCCTGCCACTGCTGGTAGTCGAGTGTGTTGCTCTTCGTTGAGAGTTGTGCACCTGTCGAGGGGTTGTAGATGTGCACATCGGTGATGGCATCGAAGTTGCGGTTGTAGTTCAATCTGACCGCAAGGAGTTGTTGCCCGCGGGGGAACATAGAAGTGAAGGACATGCTCGTGCGCAGATAGCTGTACGGCTTCAGTTTAGGATTGCCCATTTTGATGTGCAGTGGATCCGTGTCGTCGGTATAGTCCATGCAGTCTAAAAAGTTAGGCTGGTTGTATTCCCACATCACCATTCCTTTCAGCTCTGTTGTCTTGCTTGTCTTCAGTTTGGCTTCCAGCATGGGGCGCGTATACCACTTGTTGCGGTGTGCCAGGGTGTCGAGGCGTCCGCGATGGTATTCGAACCTCTCGTCCTTGTTCGATACCTTGAACCATCCTCGCAGCCAGAGCCGTCCGACTTCTGCCATGAACTCGATGCGAGGCTCATTGAACATGTGGTCATAGCGCATGGCGTAGGTGTTCGACAAGTCTACTTCACCATTGCGCAAATAATCGTAGTTCGTCTTCTCATGCTCTTGTGCAGTCCAATATCCTACCTTGAAACTCACTTGTGGTATGAGTTGGAAGCGTAGACCGGCGTCAGTGATGAACGTTAATTTGTTGCCTTTGTTTTGTGACGTTAAGTCCAGATGATCGCTTGTGCCTTGTTCTGTAAAGTCGTAGTCGGTGTGCGTGTTGCCTTCTCCACTTTCTTTCTGGTATCTGAACTGCGCCATCAGGTTGAGCAGTGTCTTCTCCCAATTATGGAAGTAGATGGCATTGCCGCTGAGCTGACTGGCATCGCTCAGGTAACGGCTGCTATTCGTCGAGGCGTTGATGCGCTCCGCCTCACCAATGGTGTTGCCGCGTGTGGTTTCCTCGTCGCTCGTTGTGCGCGAAAGGCTGCGCGTCAGCCCTCCTGTCAGCTCAAGATTGAGTTCACCGTTGGCATGGGTGTGTAGGTTTGTGGCTACAGAGAGTGGCAGCTCACGCATGTGGGAGTAGCTGTGTCTACGCAAGTTGGAGAAGGTTGATTGGCTTTGCTCGCCCAGGTAGGTCTCCGTGGTTTTCCCGCTGTTTTGGCGAATGTCGAGATGGCGGGGGGAAAAAGAGATTTTCCAATCGTCGTTGTAGGATGTCTTGACGAAAGATGGTTTCCAATTGTGTTGGTAGGAGATCTTGCCGAACTGCTGACGTTGTGGTTTTTCGTTGTCGAAGTCCCATTCGTTCTCATCCCATACATCTGTGGTGATGGACCCGCAGTCGGATACGCGCCCATAGATGCTAAAGGGGTGCTTGTTGCTCAGCCAGTGTAGGTTGGCGGAGGCTCGATAGTTCTTTGAGGCATATGCGGCAGCCTTTGTCTGCCCATACCATTTATCCATGAATCCAGGTTTGATGACGATGTCCAGCACCTGCTGCTCCTGTCCGTCGTTCACACCCGTCAGTTCTGTCTGTTCGCTCTTCTTCTCGTATGCCTTGATGTTCTGCACCGCTTCTGCGGGCAACTGCCCGGTCAGGAAATTGTCAGCGACATCCATGCCGTTCATCTTCAGATGCACCTCCTTGTCCATGAAAAAGAGTTTGCCTTCGCTGATGCGTACGCCGGGCAGTTTCTCAAGGAGTCGCGCCACGCGGTCGCCTTCCTCAAGATTGAAGGCTTCTGGGTTGAAGATCACGGTGTCGCCCTTCATGTAGAACTGTTTGGCATGTCCTTTCACCGTCAGTTCCTTCATCATCTCTTCGCTCATCTTCATCCTGAGGTCGCCCAAATGAAGCGTGTCCTTCGTTCCACCAGCGCAGTTGAATTGCTTTGTGAGAGGTTCGTAGCCAAAATAGTTCAGTTCCATCTTTATACGCGACAGGGCATTTATGGGCCAGGAAAACACACCGCAACTGTCGGTTGTGAGACGAAAGGTGAAGTAATATTCACCGATGACCTGAGCTTCGACGCTCACATTGACACCTTGCAAAGGTTCGCCCGATTCTCTATCGACGGCGCGCCCTTTCACGACGTCTGCCAGCAGAGCGAAGACGTGCAGATAGAGAAGGAAAAAGAGGAGGGTACGTTTCATGAGTGTATTAGTTTGATTGCTTCTAATAACAGAAACGACACTTCTTGCCCATTTGTGACACGTATGAGTGAAATAATGTACTTTTTTGTGGTTAGAGCAGTCGACGCGAGGGGAAGAAGAGATAGGAGAAATCGTCGTGTACCGTTGGTGTTTCGGGCAAAGTTTCAACGTGATACCGAAAAATACCATTATTTAGCAGATATTTTTTTGGAGGAAACTAAAAAAATGTATACTTTTGCGACGTTGAAACAAATAGAATGTTTTAATAAGAGAAAACAGAAATACTAACCAATTAACTTTTTTATCATGGCAAACAAATATGCTGGCACGCAGACCGAGAAGAATCTCGAGGCTGCTTTTGCAGGAGAGTCGCAAGCACGCAACAAGTACACTTACTTTGCAAGCAAGGCAAAGAAAGAGGGGTTCGAACAAATAGCAGAACTTTTCCAGAAGACTGCCGACAACGAGAAGGAGCACGCAAAACTCTGGTATAAGGAACTCCACAATGGCATCGGCACCACAGCAGAGAACCTCCTGGATGCTGCCAATGGTGAGAACTACGAGTGGACTGATATGTATGACGGTTTTGCAAAGACTGCCGAGGCAGAGGGCTTCGCTGAACTCGCCGCTAAGTTCCGTATGGTGGCTGCCATCGAAAAGCGCCACGAGGAGCGTTACCGTGCTCTCCTTCATAATGTAGAAGCACAGGAGGTGTTTGCAAAGAGCGAGGTTAAGGTGTGGGAGTGCCGCAACTGCGGACACATCGTGGTCGGTGAGAATGCTCCTAAGCTCTGCCCCGTTTGCGCACATCCTCAGGCTTACTTCGAGGTACACGTTGACAATTTCTAAAGTTGACTTCGAAAAAAAATATAAGGTTGTGTTACTTCATTAGTAGGTAACACAACCTTATCTTCTTGTATTAAAATCATCTTATGTAAGATCAATCAGGCGCGCGAAGGTTGTAGCTGCAAGGTTATTCCATGATTTATCGTTTGTTCCACTGCTATGCCGTATAGTATCGTTTGTTCTGGTGCCGTGCCGTCCGTATCGTTTGTTTCGGTGCCGTTTAGTAACGTTTGTTTCGGTGCTGTGTAGTATCGTTTGTTTCGGTGCCGTGTTGTATCGTTTGTTTCTCACTTGCTAAAGTTGCGCGAAGCAAAGGGGAGTGCTATGCGGATGGCTTGGTGCCAATACTCCCAGTTGTGCTGACCATTTCGCACGCGTAGTTCATCTTTAATTCTTTTCTTACGCATCAGTTGGTGGATGCGAACACTCAAGTCAAACAGGAAATCATCGTCGCCACAGTCAAAGAACCACTTTACGGTTCGGAGTTTTTCTGCCGTTGTGGCATCGAGTCCCTCCAAGAATGTAAGAGCCGAGCAATCTCGCATGGACTCTTGCAAGTAGTAGGGCTTGCTGTTTTCTTGGTACTGGTTTTTGCCGCTAAACTCCAACCATGGACTCATGGCATAGCATGACGAAAACATGTCTGGATGCCGTTGCGCATATATGGTGCTGCCACCACCACCCATCGACAGTCCCATGATGGCACGGTGCTCTTTGTCTCCCACAATGCGATATTTTTTCTCAATAGCGGGCAAAAATTCATCGAAAAAGAAGTCTTCGTATGGCCAGCCGGGCATGTTGAGATACCCATTCCAGGTGTTCATGACATCGGGCCCACCTGCATTGGGCATCACGATGACCATTTCACGGGCTTCGCCAGATTCGATGAGTTCGTCTGCCACCGTCTGCATCTGCCCGCGCTCTTTCCATGCTGTGTAGTCGTCGGTGAATCCATGTAGGAGATAGACAATGGGGTAGGTCGCGTTGTCCCTCTCAAAACCGTTGGGCAGGTACACATTATATTTTACTTCAGTTCCGAGTCTCTCGCTCTTGAATGTCTCAGTGATTATCTTGCCAGCCTGCGCCGAGATGCTTACGGCAGCAAGTAGCATAACTGCAAACTTTTTTATCATGGCATGGTTCTGTTGGTGATGTTGATGGATGATTTATTCTTCGTGCGTATGCAAATATCTACTTTATTTCTGACATCGCCAAGAAAAATGAGATGAATGTTTGATTCGCTGCATATTTTTGGCATAAATCGTATTGTCGGGGCATTTTATGTCAGCAATGCTTGGCAGTTCTAGAGAAAAATATTACTTTTGCATGCTCAAAGTAGGGGGTATCGCTTTCTTTATAGGTATATCCCCATTTTGTTACGCACCAAAACTAAGTGAAGCTGCCCGGATTGATGTGTATCGTCGGGCACGCCTTGACTCGAAAATTAGTTCTGAAAGAGAGGAATGGATAGTTTTTCCGTCATAGTCTTGCTCATCCAAGCAGCCATGCAGAACGAGCACGCTGAACTGCCATCGGAGGTGGACTGGCAGGAGGTGTTTCGTCTTAGCAATGTGCAAGGTGTGAACGGACTTTGTCTGGAGGGCATGAACCGCATCTTGACGAGAAAACCGGAGCAACACGAAAATAGAGACGAGTTGTGGCTACAACGCATGAGGTGGATGGGCATAACAATGAAACTTGAGCAAACCACGCTTCAACATTACGAAATGCTTCATGTGTTGGTTGATGGAATGTGTGCAGAATTGGGAATAGACCATGTCGTCATCATGAAGGGTTTCACAATTTCACGCCTATGGCCTAATCCTAAGTTGCGACCATGTTGTGACATCGACATCTATACGGGTTCAAACCACAGGCGGGTTGACGATTGGCTGAGCAGCAAGGGCGTGCGTATTGAAGGCAACCGGAACGGAAAGCATACGGCGTTCACGCTCAATGGTGTTCACTTTGAAAACCACCGTCAATATCTTGGTGGGATGAAAGCAATGCTTCCCATTAATGATTATCTCGATAGTTTGGATCCGATTGAGATAATGGGTATGCCCGGGGCGAAACAACTACCTCCGCTTGGAAATTGTATTTTCAATCTCTGCCATCTGGCTACGCACTTCCAGGAATACGAAAGTCTTACATTGCGCCATATTGTGGACTGGGCGTTGCTTCTCAAAACAGTGCAGCCTGAAGAATATAAGTCTTTGGTGGTTTCTTTCGATCTTGCTCTTGTCAACGATCTGCTCACAGCATTGGCTATACAAGTTACCCATGCAAACCTGTCGGAATACATCGTAAACGGTGTTCCCGAACGTGATGTGAACAGGGCTTTTGGCGATATTGTTTCATGCAAGAAACACAGAACGGCTACTCTCAAGGACTGGCCCAGCAACTTTTTGCTCATCTTCCGGAATCACTGGAAGTATCATTATAGCCCGAACTCTTTTTCAGAGAGAGTCTGGGGTAGCATCAAGAGAAAGATAATAGGTAGTAAGGACTAAGAGATGGAGCCTTTGGTGTGTCTCTGACGTACGGCTTCAAAAAGCAGAATGGCTGCTGATACGGATACGTTAAGCGAATCGAGTTGGCCAAGCATGGGGATGCGGATGTGGGCATCGGCAGCTTCTCGCCATTGAGGTGTGAGCCCTGTGGCTTCTGTGCCCATGACGATAGCTGTCGAGCTTGTCATGTCAGAGTCGTAGTAGAGTTCTGAGTCTTGGAGTTGTGCTGTGAGGATGCGAATGTCTCTCTCTTTGAGAAAGGCAATACATTCTGCCGACTCGCATGCCACACATGGAACACTGAAGATACTGCCCAACGAAGAACGAATAAGGTTGGGGTTGTAGAGGTCGGTGCGTGGGTCGCAGACGATGATAGCATCTGCGCCCGAGGCATCAGCAGAGCGCAAGACGGCTCCGAGATTCCCCGGTTTCTCAACGCTTTCGAGAACGACCAGAAGCGGTTTTTCTGTAAGGCGCAAATCGGAGAGTGTCAGGCGTTGCTCTTTGACTACACCGATGATGCCTTCCGTACCACCACGGTAGGCAAGCCGTTCGTAGAGCTGTGGTGCTACTTCTATGCACTCTCGACAATTGTTCAGCAACCATTCTGCATCGACATCTGAATTGCTCCGATGCAATGTTTCTGTGTTGCCTGACATCATTATGCTGCGGCAATAGAATAGGGTGTCTATCTGCATACCTGCTGATTTGCAGTGCATCAGTTCGCGTTGACCTTCAACAACGAACAACCCTTCTTTGCGGCGTTGACTGGACTTTTGTTGTAAGGTCTGCAACCATTTAATCTTTGGATTCTGTGTGCTGGTGAGCATAGGGCGCGTTTGCTTATTGGATGGCTTGTTGCAATGGGGTGGGGGATGAGCGTTTCCGCAATTTTTGCCAAGGATTTACTGGGAACTCTTAAATGAGTGCAAAATTACAAAGAATAAGTCAAGGCTCAAAGAAAATGTCGCAATTTTGACCTTTCTTCCAAAAAAATGTTGTAACTTTGCGAGCGTAAACAAGAAAAGCTATATGAGAAATCAAACAGGGGCAGATTATGCTGCCTCCAAATATCATGAGTTTACGGTCAGACAAGCCACAACGCTCACTCAATTCATCGAGGGACGTATGTCTGGCATCAGTCGCAACAGACTGAAAGATATTCTGCGCGGTCATGGTGTTACCGTGGATCGCAAATTGGTCACACAATACGACTACCCACTACAGCCCGGACAGGTGGTGCGCATCAGCAAGCATAGACGTTCCACTGAATTGCAAAACAAGTGGGTGAAGATTCTTTACGAAGACAAGGACATCATCGTTATAGAGAAAGCTACAGGCATCCTCTCGATGGCAGCAACAGCTAAGCAGTTCTGCGTGAAAACTGTGTTGGACGAATATTTCCAACGTCGCCACTTCAAGTGTCACGCCCATTGTGTGCATCGTCTGGACCGCGACACTAGTGGCATCATGATCTATGCCAAGAGTATAGAGGCTGCCCAGGTGATGCAAGAGGACTGGAAAGGGCGCGTTTTTGATCGCCGCTACTGCGCCGTTGTCGTGGGAGAGGTGGAGCATGACGGAGGAACGCTGCGCAGTTATTTGCAGGACAACAAAGCCTACATCACCTACTCCACACCGGTCGACCCCACGGTGGCAACTCGTGACTTGCCCAACCAACTTGAGAATGGAGCGCGACTTGCTGTGACACACTATCACACGTTGCATCGTTCGGCTGATTACAGTCTTGTGGAAATGAGACTTGAGACGGGAAGAAAGAATCAGATACGCGTACACATGCAAGATATCGGCCACCCTGTAGTGGGTGATCCGAAATATGGTCTGGAGGGGCAGTTTGTGCCCAATCCCCTACACCGTCTTTGCCTGCACGCCTACCGCCTCTTCTTCTATCACCCCATGACGGGTGAGCGCATGGAGTTTGAAACCCCCATACCTACTGCTTTTCGCCAATTGGTGGGCAAGTTGTAGGAAGACTTCCGACGAAATGCAGTGAATCAAGATCGTTCTAATAGTTCTTAAATAAATAATAACCAATGAAAAAGATTTTTACCTATGTAGCAGCATTGGCTGCTGCGTTCACCATTTCTTCATGCGGACTTGGCGGCGGTACCAGCACGAGCAACACAGCCAACGTGTTGGGTGCTGTGGCTGGCGGACTGCTCGCTGGTGGCAACACTACTGCAACCAGCGACCCCACATCCAGTCTTGCTTCCAGTGGGTTGAGCTTGCTCAGTTCACTGCTTGGCGGCAACAGCGTAAACACAAACTCCATCACCGGCACATGGACATACCAGAAGCCACAGGTTACATTTGAGTCGAACAGCATCCTTGCCAACATCGGCGGACAAGTGGCTGGCAACAAACTCTCCTCTACGTTGGGCACCCAGCTTGAGAAGATTGGTTTGAAGGCTGGCGTCTCCACCTTCACCTTCGACGGTAACGGAAAGGTGACAGTGTCCGTCAGCGGACGTCAGACCACCGGCACCTATACCTTGTCGGGCAACAACCTCACCCTCAAGGGGGCATTGGGTCTTGCCAGCCTCAACTGCACGGTGAGTATCAATGGCAATCAGCTCTATATGCTCTTCGATGCCAACGCCATCTTCGGTGCCATCAACAAGCTCGGCGCCACCAGCAGCACACTCAGTTCGCTCCTGAGCAACTACAACGGCATGAAGCTCGGATGGTGCTTGATCAAATAAAAGCAACTGAAAATTTGGTAGTTTGAACGAAAAGTCGTAACTTTGCATCCGCTATTACGAGTTAATAGCATATTTCAAACCTATAATTATTTAAAAACAAAAGATTTATGGCAACAAAAATCAGACTGCAGCGTCATGGCCGTAAGAGCTATGCTTTCTACAGCATCGTGATCGCTGATGTAAGAGCTCCACGTGATGGACGATTTACAGAAAAGATTGGTACCTACAACCCCAACACCAATCCTGCCACTGTAGATTTGAAATTCGACCGTGCACTCTATTGGGTGGAGTGTGGTGCACAGCCCACCGACACCGTTCGTAACATCCTTTCCAACGAGGGCGTCTACATGATGAAGCACCTCAAGGGTGGTGTTAAGAAGGGTGCTTTCGACGAAGCAACATGCCAGGTTAAGTTCGACGCATGGAAGGCAGACCGTCAGAAGGGTCTTCAGGCACTGAGCGAAAAGCTCGCTACTGACAAGGCTGCTGCTGCAAAGGAAGCCCTCGCCGCTGAGAAGAAGGCAAACGAGGCTATCGCCGCAAAGGTCGCTGAGAAGAAAGCTGCTGAAGCTGCCGCTAAGGCAGAAGCTGAAGCTGCTGCTCAGGCAGAGGCTGCCGCTGAGGCACCCGCAGAAGAGACTCCTGCAGAGGCATAAACGCCCAAACAGAGTTTCACAAACAACATTCAAACACAAACCTTATTCTAAGGATTTTCTTTCAAACAACAATACAAAAGGATTTCACCGGGAGGTGAGATCCTTTTTTATTTTGCAAAAATGCGTATTGTTGTAATGTATATATAAAGCGCCATCATAGGCTCAGAGATGAAACTATGATGCCGCTATTTTTTAACCTCCAACGGTGTAGGTGGGTTCTAATCAACCATGTATCTAAACACTTAATCGAAAGACGATCCTAATGGTTACGAAATATCGTTTGAATGTGTCTGTAGCATAATTCTTTTAGACGGTTTTTCTTTGAGATGCTTATTGTAGGCTGAAAGGCTTATGGCTGTTAGCCCTGGGCAAAGCGTAGTGACACCCTGGGCGTCAGAGAAATACACGCTCCTCAAATCGCGGATAATCTCGCTGTGGCGTTTTTCGACTGTGTTTTTACACATTTTAAAACTTTTAGTAGCAAAAATTAGCGTATTTTGGTGCAGTGTGTCAATTTTTTGCTATCTTTGCGCATGATTTTATTATTATGAGAGGATTGCACATAATCATAATCTTTATCGTTGCACTTGTTTTCAAGACAGCCGGACTGAAGGCACAGGAGCAGGTGCCGCAGGAGGGGCGATTGAGCGCTTCGCTGCTGATAGCCGCACCTACTGATGAAACACCACAGCGTGCTTTCGGTCATGCCTTCCTGCGGCTCCGTTTCGAAAGTACGGATACGCTGGATTATTGCTTCACGCAAGAAGTCAACGCAGAGCAGACAGCATGGGACATCATGTGTGGAAACTACACCACACGCATGATGGCTTACGAGACGCCTGCCTATCTGCAGCAGTTTGCTGAGCAGCACAGAAGAGTGGAGACCTTGCCCCTCAATCTCACTCCAGATGAGATACGTCGCCTATGGCAACATCTTGACAACATGATTATCGCTACCGAAGCCACACATTCCGACTTCGTCAAGCACAGTTGTTCGCAGGAGTTGAGCAATGTATTGTTTTCCGTTGTTGACGGATATGTGGATCTTGACAATGCCGCGCTTGATGGAATTGGTGATAATCTTTTTGCGTTGCAAACGGCATGAGACGTCAGTCGAATTGGGGCACTGTGCTTGTGCTTTTCTTGGCATGCGGTCCTGCTTTTGAGCAGAGCGTAGCCAACGACCTCTGCTTCTTGCCCACAGTCTTGCCCTACATCTTTTCACACGCCATAATCGTTTCGCCCGATGGTGCGCGCCGTCCTTTGCTCTGCCAGGCTTCAGACGTGTCGTTTCCCGACGAGGGCATGCCTGTCTATCTTTGGCTTGTGGGCATAGTCCTGTTGCAGGCTGTCCTTGTCATGACGCATCGTGTGGCAACTCTTGATCCGATTCGTCAGACCACCGATTTGCTGCTCTTGCTTTTCTACACCGCTTTGTCGCTTCTGCTGCCTGTGGTGAATGTCGTCACCACACAGTCCTCGTTAAAAGGTTGGAACTGGACTTTTCTTTTTGTCAATATGCTTTGGGCTACACTCTGGTTGTACACCAAGCTGCGCAAGAATCGGCCAGCACTGCGCATAGATCAGGCGATGTCGGGCAGTTTCATGCTCTTCGCCCTCGTAGTCTTTCTGGTGCCCAGTCGGTTCTGTCTTGAACAAAGCATAGTGTGCTTGATCATCGCTTTGGCAGCATGGCAGCGCAGCTGCTACCTTCGTCCATATATCCATAGTGTAAAATAGAGAAACAAATATATTATTAACCAAAACCAAAACATTTATGAAGAGAGTTTTACTTTCCACAAAATTCCTACTTCTGTTTGCCATGTTTTGTTTGACGACCCATTCAGTCATGGCATTTGAGTCTGTGCAATTCTATTTCATGGTGACAGCAGCCACTGCGCAGACAGGAGCAGGAAAGGTGTATGTCAGCTATCAGACAAATACACCTGATGCAGCGGACTACGCAGACATGAGTAGTGACTGGGCTCCCATCACGGAGATGTATATTCCCGATGAAGACCCCGTTCCGACTGAGGCAACAGACGGTGAGATGAATCTGTGAGCAAAGCCCATGGACAGCTATGCGTTTACCGGTTGGACCGAGCAAGGCAGCACAGATGTTCTCAGCACAGAGCTCCAGCACACGGTAAGCGACCTGCTGGCCACTTCGACAGACAAGAACAAGCCTACGACCTACAACGATGTAGCCCATTTCAATATGTTGGAGACCATCGAATCTGGCACGTATTTCATCAAGAATGATGCCACCTACAACGTGAAGCATCCTGGTTTCGAGTCTAAACTCAATGACTGTTGGATAGCCACCGGTTCGACAAATATGAACGAACTGGACAGCGAACGCAGTGGCGACTTTTCTGTTGAGAGCAAGAACGCAGCATACTTCTCTGTTGAATTGCCAGATGGCGTTCTTGCCAATACAGAAGAAATCTACTATCGCTTTGACGTTCCCGAAGCCCCAGAGGTGAATGTGGAGGCAACTTATGTTGAAGCCAGCAAGTGTGTCATCCTCACCTTCCCCGACTGTGATGAAGTGGATTTCGGAACGAACACGGAGAATGTAACCATCGACGATGAGCAGGTGACCATCGAATACGGTCAGGAATTGAATGAGATGTATATCTACAAGGAGCTCGCTGCTGGTGAGCACACCATTGTGCTCAGTGCTGGTTCTATCACCTTGGACGGTACGGCAAACGAAAATGATATCACCGTGACGCTGAACATCGAAGGTAAGCCAGTACTTGCCCAAGTTGCCGTAACTCAGAATGAAGAGACCAAGACCTACACCATCACTTCTGACAACGAGAAATTGGCAGTTGTCAAGTTAGTCAAGAATATGGACTATCTCGACGAAGGCAAAACGCCCGAGACTGCCCTCTTGGATGAGATTGAAGGACTCTCTTCTGTATTCTTCTCAGAAGACGACTTCACCAATGGATACCTCGAGTTTGGTGCTGAGTTTGCACCTATTACCATCGATCCCAGCCAATACACAGAAGTGTACGAAGCCGGAACAGAAATGTTCATCATCGCAGCCCAGATTGGTTGGAATGCTAAGGAGGGCAAGGTAACCCTCATGTCCAATGTGAGCGAAACCATTACGTTCACCGTTCCCGAAGCCCCTGCAGAGGTGAATGTGGAGGCAACTTATGTTGATGCCAGCAAGTGTGTCATCCTCACCTTCCCCCGACTGTGATGAAGTGGATTTCGTAACAAACAAGAATAATGTAACCATCGACGGTGAGCAGGTGACCATCGAATACGGTCAGGATTATAATGAGCTCTACATCTACAAGGAGCTCGCGGCTGGTGAGCACACCATTGTGCTCAGTGCTGGTTCTATCACGTTGGACGGTACGGTAAACGAAAAGGATATCACCGTGACGCTGAACATCGAAAGTCCTTCTACGGGCATTCAGCGCGTTGACAATGGCACAACGACGGATGGCAAGCGCCTCGAAGCAGGCAAGATTGTCATCATCAAGAATGGCATAAAGTACAGCACCAGCGGTGTACGCATCTGAGCAATAAGTTCTAAATCATAACACAAAAAAAGGTGTCAAGTTTTCGCTTGACACCTTTTTTTGTTTCATTCTTGTACATATTCGGCAAGGCAAAGTCATGAAAATTTTTGTGGCACAATGATGGTAAAACACCTTGGTCACGACTTTGATTTCCTTGCAGCCTTTTTTTTCTGCAGCAGAAAATTTCAGTTTCCGCTGCAGAACTTTTCAGTTTCTGCTGCAGAAACTTTTTATTTCTGTAGCAGAAACTTTTTATTTCCTTAGCGACCTTCTCTATTTCTTCACAACCATCTCCTGTGCGTCGGCGGTAGAAATCTGGCGTGAGCCGAGGAATGCCACGAGGAATGCGTCGGGGAAATGCTTGCGCACGTCGGAGAGTTTTTGACGTGCCTCTTGATAGTCGGAGGTGGTGCCACACAGGTATTTATACTTGCCATCAGCCTCCAGAACGCGCAAGCCCTTGAGTCCCTTCAGGCGGGCATCGCTCGTCTTGATGCGTGTTTTGAGTGCAAACACCTGGATGGCAAAGGAGAGTTCCTCATTTTCATAAACGGGCTCAAGCGAAGGGTCGAGCACAACGGAAGCCTCTGCCACGGAATCCGCATAGGAGGGCGACGCCGTGACAGCCACATCGGGCGTTGCTGCCTCCCCGGTATTCTTATTGGCGGCAAGGGTTGTCTTGCTTTGCTTGGCGCTCGTCTCCGTGCATTCTGTCTGCTTCGGCTTGCTCGCCTCTCCGCTTGCCGACAGCAGTTGCTGCTCTTTCTGCGTGGTGGCATACGGCTGCAGCGCCTTTGCCCTGCCGCCCGTGCGTCGCATCTCAGCAAGCATACGTTTCTCTGTGCCGCCCTTGACGATTTGGTGGTATTCGAGCAGTCCGTGATAGATGCTCTGAGCAATTTCTTCCTGTCCCTTCGCACTGATCATATAGTCCTGCTCGCTCGGCGTGCTGATGAAACCAATTTCGGTGAGGACGCTGGGCATGAGTGTGTGGAGGATGACGTAGTAGCGTTCGCGCTTCACACCCCGACTGATGGGGCGCCCGGCAAGTCCGTAGTGCTTCTGCATCTCCCATGCGAGCAGTTCGCTGCGCTGTATGTTCTTCTTGCGTGCCTTCTCCAATGTCGGCACCGAGGTGGCTCCGATGGGCCCATAGTAGGTCTCCGTGCCGCGCACCTTGGAGTTGTCGGGCACTGCGTTGACGTGGATGCTGAGAAAAAGAGCCGCCCCCGCATTGTTGGCGATGTTGGCACGTTGTTCGAGCGACACGAAACGGTCGCCTTCGCGCGTCATGACCACCTTCACGCCTTTGACGTTCTGGCGCACCAGTTCTGCCACACGGCGCGCCACCCGGAGCGTGATGTCTTTTTCCTTGGCTCTCGATCCTTCGCAGCCCACGTCGTAGCCGCCATGACCGGCATCGATGACCCACACGTCCTGCTTCCCTCTTGCGACGAGCATGAAAGAGAAAAAGAGGACAATGAGGAACGATATGGAGCGCTTTGTTTTCATCGAGCCACAAAATTACACATTTTTTACTATATATTCGTTATCATTCAGCAAAAAATTGTATCTTTGTGCCGTAAACTCAAACCCATTCCAGAATAAATCAGAAATGAGCGACGGAAACTTCAACCGGGCATTGTTGCCCCACACACCATACGCCAGCGGCATGAAAGCCGGCAAGCGCATCGCTAAGATGCATGCCGTAGACCTCATGCGCGAAACGCTCAGTCGACTCCTTCCCACGCTCTCCGAGGAAGAACTGAAAAAGGAGGTCGAACGCTTCGACCACGAGATGGCGATGCGGGAATGACTCCTCCCACCCCCTCACTTGTCCACAACACCCACACATATCCACAACCCATAACAACCAAACCACCCAGCAATGGCAGACGACAAAAAAATCATCTTTTCGATGGTAGGCGTGAGCAAAACCATCCAGCAGACACAGAAACAAGTACTCAAGAATATCTACCTCAGCTTCTTCTATGGAGCCAAAATTGGTATCATCGGTTTGAACGGAGCCGGCAAGTCCACACTGATGAAGATCATAGCCGGCATCGACCAGAACTACCAAGGCAACGTGGTGTTCTCGCCAGGCTACACCGTGGGTTATCTGCCTCAGGAGCCACAACTCGACGACCAAAAGACCGTGCTCGACACCGTCAAGGAGGGTGTGCAGAACATTGTGGATGCCCTGGCAGAATATGAGGAAATCAACAATAAGTTCGGACTTCCTGAATACTACGAGGACGAAGACAAGATGAACCAACTCTTCACCCGCCAGGCGGAACTGCAGGACATCATCGATGCCACCGACGCCTGGAACCTCGAGTCGCGCCTGGAGCGTGCCATGGATGCGCTGCGCTGCCCGCCTGCCGACCAGCTCTGCGGGGTGCTCTCTGGCGGTGAGCGCCGTCGCGTTGCCTTGTGCCGTCTGCTCCTCCAGAAGCCCGATGTGCTCCTGCTCGACGAGCCCACCAACCACCTCGATGCCGAATCCATAGACTGGCTTGAACAGCACCTCAATCAATACGAAGGCACGGTGATTGCCGTCACCCACGACCGCTACTTCCTCGATGATGTGGCTGGATGGATACTCGAACTGGACCGCGGCGAAGGCATACCCTGGGAAGGCAACTACTCCTCATGGCTAGACCAGAAGACGAAACGCATGGCACAGGAGGAAAAGGTGGCTTCGAAGCGCCGCAAGACACTGGAGCGCGAGCTCGAATGGGTGCACATGGCGCCCAAGGCACGTCAGGCGAAGGGTAAGGCACGCCTCAACAACTACGAGCGTATGCTCAACGAAGACCAGAAGGAGAGAGAGGAAAAACTGGAGCTCTACATCCCTAACGGACCACGCCTGGGACAGAAGGTCATCGAGGCACACGATGTGAAGAAGGCGTTTGGCGACAAACTGCTCTTCGAGGGCTTGAACTTCTCGCTGCCGCAAGGCGGCATCGTGGGCGTCATCGGTCCCAACGGTGCAGGAAAGACAACCCTCTTCCGGCTCATCATGGGACTCGAAACCGCCGACGCTGGCACCTTCGAGGTGGGCGAAACGGTCAAGGTGAGCTATGTGGACCAACAACACAAGGACATCGTGGCTGACCAGACGGTTTATCAGGTGATCAGCCAAGGCAATGAGCTCATCCGCATGGGGGGGCGCGACATCAATGCGCGTGCCTATCTCTCACGTTTCAACTTCTCTGGCGGCGACCAAGAGAAGAAGTGTGGCGTGCTCTCGGGCGGTGAGCGCAACCGCCTCCACCTGGCGATGGCGCTGAAACAGGAGGGCAACGTACTGCTACTCGACGAGCCCACCAACGACATCGACGTGAACACACTGCGCGCTCTTGAGGAAGGTTTGGAAAACTTCGCAGGCTGCGCTGTGGTCATTAGCCACGACCGATGGTTCCTCGACCGCATCTGCACCCACATCCTCGCCTACGAGGGCGACGGTAAGGTGGTCTTCTTCGAGGGTAGCTACTCCGAGTATGAGGTGAACAAGTGCAAGCGACTCGGTATCGAGGAGCCCAAGCGCGTGCGCTATCGTAAACTCACGGATTGAAGTCATAATGCGTAATTCATAGTGCATAGTTCAGAGTGAAAGAAAGATGATGAAATCAGATAGTATAGTTATCATTCCGACTTACAACGAGAAGGAAAACATTGAGAACATCATACTTGCCGTGACGGGACTGAAACAGGGACGCAACAGCAGCGCCACTAACCCCAAAGAGGCGACGCAGACCTACGATCACCAGTTCAACGTGCTCATCATTGATGATGGCAGTCCTGATGGCACTGCCGACATCGTCAAGAAGATGCAACAGGAGGAAGGGCTCAAGGACAGACTCTTCCTCATACAGCGCAGTGGCAAGTTAGGTCTTGGCACAGCCTACATAGCTGGCTTCAAGTGGGCGATAGAGCAGAAGTATGACTACATCTTCGAGATGGATGCCGACTTCAGTCACAACCCTGACGACCTGCCCCGTCTCTATGCGGCTTGCCGCGACGAAGGTTTCGACCTCGCCATCGGTTCGCGCTATGTGAGCGGAGTGAATGTGGTGAACTGGCCCATGGGGCGCGTGCTGATGTCGTATTTTGCCTCCAAGTATGTGCGGCTCATCACACGCTTCAAGGTGCACGACACGACAGCTGGATTCAAGTGCTACAGACGTGAGGTGCTCGAGACAATCGACCTTGACAAAGTGCGTTTCAAGGGCTATGCTTTCCAGATCGAGATGAAGTACACCACCCACAAATGTGGTTTTAAAATCAAAGAGGTGCCGGTCATCTTCGTGAACCGTGAACTGGGCACTTCGAAGATGAGTGGTGGCATCTTCAGCGAGGCGGTCTTCGGCGTGATGCGTCTGCGCTGGGACGGGTGGTTCAAGAAGTATCCAAAGAAAGCAAAGGAAGCAAGATGAAGACACTGATAAAAGATGCGCTGCTGGTGAACGAGGGTTCTGAACGAAAAGCCAGTCTGCTCCTCGAAGACGACCTCATCGCGCAAATAATCGAAGAGGGGGAGGCGTGTCCGGCTGACGCTGACCAGGTGGTCGATGCGGCAGGCATGGTGCTCATGCCCGGCGTGATTGACGACCACGTGCACATGCGCGACCCCGGCATGACACATAAGGCTGACATGGAGACGGAGACACGCGCCGCTGCCGCAGGTGGCGTGACGAGCGTGATGGATATGCCCAATGTGGTGCCGCAGACCACCACCATCGAGCGATGGGAGGAACGCATGGCGCACGCTGCCACCACTTGCCGCATCAACTATGCTTTCTATCTCGGCGCCACCAACACCAACCTCGCAGAAGTCAAGCGCATGGACACCACGCGAATCCCTGCCTTGAAGCTCTTCATGGGCAGCAGCACAGGAGGCATGTTGGTGGATCGTGTGGAGATTCTCCGCCAAATCTTCAGCGAGTGCCCCACACGCATCATGGCGCATTGCGAGGACACGACACGCATCAACCAAAGGATGGAGGAGGCAAGAAAAAGACATGGAGGCGAACAGGATCCTCCCATCGCCCTACACCCTTGGATACGCGACGACGAGGCTTGTTTCCAGTCTTCGGCACTTGCCGTAAGCCTGGCAAAGGAAACGGGTGCTAAGTTGCACTTGGCGCATATCACCACGGCGCGCGAACTGGAACTGTTGGGCGCACCCAGTGTCACTGCTGAGGTCTGTCCGCAACATCTCTTCTTCTGCGACAAGGACTACGAACGACTGGGGAGCCTCATCAAATGCAACCCTTCCATCAAGAGCGAGAGCGACAGGGAGGCACTGCGCACCGCAGCACGCGATGGGCGCATCCAGGTGGTAGGTACGGATCATGCGCCGCATCTCCTGAGCGAAAAGGAGGGAGGAGCCAGCAAGGCTGTGTCCGGCATGCCCTTGGTGCAATTCTCTCTGCCCCTGATGCTGACCATGAGCGACGAAGGTGTCATGCCCCGCACGCGACTGGTGGAACTGATGTGCCACAATCCGGCAAGGCTGTTTGGGATTGAGCAACGTGGCTTCATTCGCAAGGGCTACAAGGCAGACCTCGTGCTGCTCAAAAGAGAGCGGTGGAAGGTGGGGAAGCGCGACGTCCTGAGCAAGTGCGCCTGGTCGCCTCTGGAGCAGACGGAACTGCAGTGGCGCGTTGTCTCGACTTGGTGCAATGGTCATTGTGTGTTCGACGGAACGAAGGTCGATGATGGTTATCGCGGCGAAGCATTACGATTTACCCAATCCAGATGACGGACATCCACTACGAGATACATGATCTGCTGCCCTACATCAATTGGCAGTATTTCTTCCATGCATGGGGACTTCCTGCACGATTCGGATCACTGACGAGCGGGTGCTCGTGTGTGGCGTGCCGCCAGGCTCAGATGGGCAACGGTGCGGATGAGGCGCAGAGACTCTACGACGATGCGCGGAACTTGCTGTCGGAGTTAGACGGACGGTTTCAGACGCATGCGCGCATCCTGATATGTGACGCCTATGCGGAGGGGGATGACATCAAACTGCTGTTGCCTCATCACAAGGCAAACCAAGAACAGGTGACGCTTCCCTTGCTTCGTCAGCAACAAGCAGCTAAAGATGGGTTTTGCCATTGTCTGAGCGACTTCATCCTGCCCAAGGACGTCACGGTGTCGGAGGAGAAACGCATGGTTTTTGGTCGCATTGGGTTGTTTCTGACCTCTGTGGACGAACAGATGGAGCGGCAACGATGCGACGATGACTACTTACACCTGCTCCACCAAACACTGGCTGACCGTTTGGCGGAGGCTACGGCGGAGAAAGCTCATGAGGAGGTGAGACGAAACCTATGGGGCTATGCTCCAGCTGAGTGTATGACCCAAGAGGAACTGTTCAGAGAAGCATATCAAGGCATACGCCCGGCTGTGGGCTACCCTTCGCTGCCAGACCAATCCTTCAACTTCGTGCTTGACGAGGTGCTCCACTTTGCTGAGGTGGGGGTGAGGCTCACCGAAAGCGGCGCTATGCAGCCCCATGCGTCGACGAGCGGATTGATGATAGCCCACCCCATGGCGCACCACTTCAGCATCGGCACGATCGACGAGGAGCAGTTGGCAGATTACGCGCAACGCAGAGGCATGGACAAAAACATGCTCAGACGCTTCCTCCGCATGGCGTGATGCCAGGGGTACGACACACTGGATTTGCCTACCGCGCTGCCTGTCTGTCAGCAGGCGACATGCTTGCTAAAATATCGAAGACAGGTGCATTTTTTCACAGCTAAAAAACACGATATTAGAAAAAAATAACTACCTTTGCACCAAAGACACTAAACAACAAAACAAAACGCTAACTATGGACATCAACACAGCAGAATTTGTCATCAGCAGTCCGAAGGTGGAAGGCTGTCCCAACTCGCTGATGCCCGAATACGCATTCATCGGCCGAAGCAATGTGGGCAAGTCAAGCCTCATCAACATGCTCACAGGATTCAGTAAACTCGCCAAGACAAGTGCTACGCCCGGCAAAACGCTCCTCATCAACCACTTCCTCATCAACAAGCAGTGGCACCTCGTTGACCTTCCAGGATATGGCTATGCCAAACGAAGCAAGACGGAGCAGGAGAAGTTGCAACGCATGATCACCAGTTACATACTGCGCCGCGAGCAAATGGCGAACCTCTTTCTGCTCATCGACTCGAGACATGAACCCCAGCGCATCGACCTCGACTTCATGAATTTTCTTGGAGAGCATGGCGTGCCCTTCAGCATTGTCTTCACCAAGGCTGACAAGCTGAGCAGCAGCAAACTGGCGTGCAACATACAGCTCTATCTCAACCGACTGTTGCAGGAGTGGGAAGAGTTGCCACCACACTTCATCACCTCGTCAGAAACACGGCGTGGAAGAGAGGATATTCTCAATTACATAGAACAGATCAACAACAGCCTTTAACCAACAACACACACATGCGATACCTATATTATGTCTACGTAATCCTCATCGCCTTGCCGATTCTGCTCGTTGCAACGCTCCTCACCACAACCTCTACCACCGTAGGATGCCTCTGCGGTTTCCCTAAATTCTGGGGATATTGGCCGGCACGCATTTGGTCGTGGGTAATCATACGGGTGCTGCTGCTGCCAGTGAGCATCCAGGGAAAGGAACATCTCGACCGAAAGACGAGCTATGTGTTTGTGTCTAACCATCAGGGATTCTTCGACATCTTCTTGGTCTATGCCTTCTTGGGTCAACCTTTCCGCTGGATGATGAAGAAATCGCTGCGCAAGATGCCTTTTGTGGGCAGAGCCTGTGAGGATGCCGGACATATCTTTGTGGACAAGAGTGGACCGAAGGCGATTCAGAAGACCTACGAAAACGCACGAAAGATTCTGCAAGGAGGTACGTCGGTTGTGGTGTTCCCCGAGGGGTCACGTACCTTCACCGGGCACATGGGTGTCTTCAAAAAAGGTGCTTTCCAGTTGGCAGACGAACTGCAACTGCCTGTGGTGCCCATCACGGTAAATGGACCTTTCGATGTCTTGTCGCGAACGGCAAAAATCATTGACTGGCACCCGTTGCACATGACCATACATGCGCCTATCATGCCCAAGGGTAAAGGGAGCGAGAACCAAAAGCAAACCATGCAGGAGGCTTATGACACCATCATGAGCGCTCTGCCTAAAGAACGACAAGGATATGTCCGAAACAACGATCAATGAAATCCTGACGTCCATACAACTGCGTAAACAACTCAAACTGGTGGTCGATAGCGGCAGCACCAAGACGACATGGATGCTGCTCAACGAGAAACGATCTACCATTACCTCCTCGGGGATCAACCCCATTCGCGACAACGAGGAGAACGTGACCAAGGCTGTGGCACGCGCCAGGGGAGATCTGGAAAGACAGGTGAAGGAGGACGGATTGGCTGAGTTCTTGCCCAACGAGGTGACGCACATCCACTATTACGGAGCTGGCTGCATTCCTCCCTATTCCACCACGGTGAAGCGCATCTTGCAGCGACTCTATCCCAACGCACTCGTGACGGTGGAGAGCGACATGATGGGGGCGGCTATTGCCCTATGTGGGCACAACGAGGGTATTGCCTGTATCTTGGGAACGGGCAGCAATTCCTGTCTCTTTAATGGACAATCCATAGTGGCGCAAACGCCTGCTTTAGGCTATATTCTGGGTGACGAGGGTAGTGGTGCGTCATTGGGAAAACGCTTGGTGGGGGATGTGCTCAAAGGTCAACTGCCTAAGAAGTTGCAAGAGGCATTCCTCGAGGAGACCAAACTGACACAGTCGGAGATTATCAACCGTGTCTACCGACAGCCTCTTCCCAATCTTTTCTTGGCTTCGCTCACGGGTTTCCTCTCACAGCACATCAAGGAGGAGTGCATACACGCTCTTGTTGTTGACGATTTCCGTCGCTTCATTGCGCGCAACATCACACCCTACAACCGCCCCGACCTCCCTGTGAACTTCGTGGGGGGTATCACTGCAAGCTTCGAAAATGAGTTGCGTGAGGCTCTGAAATTGGAGCAGAAAAAAATGGGACGCATTGTTGTACGTCCCATCTACGGTATGGCTGATTATTGGTCGGCTTGATGGTAGCACTTTGCTGGGGGGGGGGCTACTTTCATAGGAAGAGTCCAACAAAACTGTTGCCCCAAAACCAGCACACCTTACGCTGCTGTTTCTTGACGGCAAAAAAAAAGAGAGGCAACCTTTGAGGAACCTCTCTTTTTTTTCGATATGACTAAGGGGTGTCTGCATCGCTCTATGCACACGAGACGGTGGCAAACACTGCCATGTTTAGCAGGGTAGGGGTCTGCGAGCCAGGATGTCTTGACAGGCATCGTGGAGGCGTGTTTTGTAGTCGACCATCTTAATGGCAGTGATGGCACACTCGTCGCCTTTGTTCCCGAGTGATCCACCGGCGCGCATTTCGGCTTGCTCCATGGTGTTGCACGTAAGCAGACCATAGATGACGGGGACTTTTGCGTCTTTGTTGAGATCGGCGAGCCCTTGAGTTGTACCCTCGCAAATGTAGTCGAAATGCGGGGTGTCGCCGCGCACTACGCATCCAATGGCGATAATGGCGTCGAAGATGCCGCTCTTGACCATCTGACTTGCTCCGTAGACGAGTTCGAAGCTGCCGGGGACGGTCAACACCTTGATGTTTTCGCGTTCTGCTCCATGCTTGACAAGCGTATTCACGGCACCATTAGCCAGTGCTGCGGTGATCTTCTCGTTCCACTCACTAACCACAATGCCGAAGCACATTGCCTCGGCATTGGGTACACTCTCGGGGTCGTAGCTCGAGAGGTTATGAAAAGCTGTTGCCATAAATCTTACTTTACACGCTCAAGATACTTGTCAACCTCGCCGCTGGACACCATGTAGCTGGTCTTGTACTGGTCCTTTGCCTTTTGGTAGCACTCGCGTGCCTTGTCCTTGTTGTTGAGGGCAAGCTCGTAGATCTCACCTGCCTGTATGAGATAGCTGGGACTTAGGCTTGCATTCTTTGCCTTGTCTGCAGCAGCAGTGAGTTTCGCAACTGCTTTGTCGTACTGCTTCAGACATGCATAGCAGTTGCCTTGTGCCTGCAGCACTTCTGCGTCAGTCACGTCAGAACCTGTCTCGTCGTACTTCTCCAGGGCTTCGACTGCTTCCTGATACTTGCCTTGGTTGTAGAGCGCAATGCCTGCATAAAGTTGTGCCAGATTGCCGCTTTCTGTGCTGCCATACTCTTCGATGACGCTGTTAGCACTGGCAAGCGCCTTGTCATACTCGCCCTGCTTGATGAAATCCTGGGTAGCCACAATAGCCTCCTGTGCCTGCTGAGCACGAGGTTCAACAACGAGTTTCTTGTAGCCAACAAATCCAAGACACAGAACAGCTACTGCACCGATGCCGATGCTGAGTTTCTTCCAATGCTTAGAGAAGAAAGAAGGTTCTGCAACCACTTCTTCGGAAGTCTTGTTTACTTTCTTGTTTGTCATTTTCTTATTTTATTTTTTATTATTTACGCTTAGCGGCTGCAAATGTACACAATTTTTGCGGCATACTGAAATATCTAATAGAAAAGTTTTTCTTTTTTTGCAAATAATTGTGCGATGGGGCGTTTTATGATGAAAATTCTGTATATTTGCATTCGTTATGAACCTGAAACACCTCTCCATCCTCAACTATAAGAACATAGCCGAAGCGGAACTGGATTTGGCTCCGACCATCAATTGTTTTATTGGTCAGAATGGCATGGGCAAGACCAACCTGCTCGATGCGGTCTATCTCTTGTCGATGTGTAAGAGCAGCACATCGTGCCCCGATCAAATGCTCATTCGGCACGATGAAGACTTTATGGTTGTGCAAGGAATCTACGAGCGAGAGGATGCCACAGAGGAGCATATCTACTGTGGACTCAAGCGAGGTCAGAAGAAACAATTTCGCAGAGAAAAGAAAGCCTACAAGAGACTGGCAGAACACATCGGACTGCTGCCTGTGGTGCTCGTTTCGCCTTCCGATCAAATGCTCATTCTGGGCGGAAGTGAAGAGCGGCGTCGGTTTATGGACATGATGATTTCGCAGTGTGATTTGCCCTATCTTGATGCGCTGATGCGCTACAACAAGGCACTGCAACAGCGCAATGCCCTGCTCAAGATGGAGGAAGAACCTGACCCGGAACTGCTTGCTCTATGGGAGGAGGCGATGGCTAACGAGGGCGAGTTTATCTATCACAAGCGTAGGGCCTACGTTGATGCATTCACTCCATGCTTTCAGGAGTTCTATGCCACGATTTCTGGCGGGAACGAAAAAGTGGGGTTGGATTATGTCTCGCATGGCAGTCGAGGTCCGTTGCTCGAAATTATTCAACGTGACCGTTTTAAGGACCGTGCTGTGGGGTACTCGCTTCATGGAGTCCACAAGGATGAATTGGAGATGACGCTTGCTGGATACCCCATGAAGCGCGAAGGCAGCCAAGGACAAAACAAGACTTTTCTGGTAGCCTTGAAGTTGGCGCAGTTCGATTTTCTGAGACGCACCGGTAGTCAAACGACTCCCATCCTGCTTCTCGATGACATCTTTGACAAACTGGACGCGAGCCGCGTGGAAGAGATCGTAAAACTCGTGGCGGGCGGACGCTTTGGGCAGACTTTCATCACAGACACCAACCGCGACCACCTCGACAGCATCCTGAACCATCTGGATGGCGACCACAAATTGTTTCACATCAAAGATGGGCGCGTATGCTGAGAAGAAGAGAAGAGACATTGAAAAAGGTGCTCATGACGATGCTGCGCGAAGACGGTCTTGAAACGCCTCTCAACGAATATCGCGCACAACAAGCTTGGTATGATGTGATGGGGCATTTCACCGCTCGCTATACGGCATCGGTCAGCGTGCAGGGCGGCGTCATGCAAGTGGCACTCACGAATGCCGCACTGCGCCAAGAACTGATGATGAACCGCACAGCCATCATCATGCGCATCAACAATAGCGTCGGCGCACAAGTAATCCAACAACTCATCATCCGCTGATTAACTTATCAGCAGGGGACCACGTCTGCAGATGACTCCGTTTCGCAGTTACTTGATTCGTAGATTTCTACGTCCGCAGCTACTTGATTCGTAGATTTCTACGTCCGCCAATTACCTTATCCGCAGATAACTTCGTCCATGAGCACGTCGTGCGGTTCGGATGGTACAGCTTCCACGTGTTGGAAGTCAAAGCATATTCCTATTTTATAGTGGTGCGCACACGCCGACGGTGTTTGGAGGGCGTGTGATGATTTCTCCATTTTCGCAAAGAATTTGTCGTAGTAGCCTTTGCCACGTCCCAGACGATGTCCTTCGTTGTCAAAAGCCATTCCGGGCACAATCAACAAGTCGATGCTTTGGTAGTCCTCTACCCAGCTTCCCTCTGAGGGTTCGAGGATGCCGAAAGGTCCCACGTGCAATTTATGAGCGAACTCACGAAGTTCCAATTCCTCACCTTTGACCACAGGCAAGAGCAGTCGTTTTGTTCCTGCTCGTTCGATGAGCAAGGTGGTGTCGATCTCGTCGGGCAGAGCATGATAGAGAAGAATGGTGTGAGCTGCTTCCCAGCGTGGATGCTGCAGCACTCGCTCACACACCTTGCGCGACTGGGTGCTGCGCATGGTGGCAGTCATGGCAGTTTTGCGATTGCGAATCTCTCTTCGAAGTTCCTGTTTTGTCATCTACTAAAACAAATTAGGCTTTCGTCGTCTTGCTTCGTCAAGCGAGAGTAGGTCACGGGTGGAAGTAGCATCGTCACGGAGATTGGATTGCTCTTGGCGGAGTTCGGTGAATGCTTGCGAGGCGGTGTGCGGATTCAGAAAACGAGCAGCGACAGGTGCATTCTGCGAAGCATCTTTCACCCAAATCACGGGACCGCCATAAACAGGTGCAATTTTGAGCGCTGTGTGCTTGGGGCTGGTTGTGGCTCCGCCGATCATTACCGGAACGTCAATGCCTGCACGTCGCAGTTCTGCCACCACATGAACCATCTCTTCCAGACTGGGTGTGATGAGTCCGCTCAAACCAATCACGTCGGGTTGCAGTTCAAGCGTTTTGCTCACGATGAGTTCGGTGGGTGTCATGACTCCCAAATCAATGATGTCATAGCCATTGCAAGCCATCACGACGGACACGATATTTTTTCCTATGTCGTGCACGTCGCCTTTCACCGTGGCAAGCAATGCTTTCGGACGCTTGCTGGTTGTTTCGGATGACTCCGCCAAGGCATTGATATACGGTTCGAGTATGCCCACTGCCTGCTTCATCGTTCGCGCTGTCTTCACCACCTGTGGGAGGAACATCTTGCCTTCGCCAAAGAGCCTGCCCACGAGATTCATCCCTTCCATGAGAGGACCTTCTATGATGGAAACGGGCGAAGGATACTCTTTGAGCGCCTCCTGCAAGTCGGCTTCCAAATGCTCTCCAACTCCTCTGCGAAGGGCTTCGATGAGGCGGTCGGAAACGGATGTTGTGGTGGATGACTGTTGGTTGTTTGCAGCTTCGTGTTGTGTGTTTTCCGAAGCATTTTGTTTTTCTTCGTTCAACTTCGTTGCCAATGCGATGAGGCGCTCACTCGCCTCGCTCGAAGGACGCAGCATCACGTCTTCAATGATGCTCAGGTGCTCTTGAGGTATGTCGGCATACATCACCTTTGAGGCAGGATTGACAATGCCAAAGTCCATGCCTTCACGCCGAGCATGATAGAGAAAAACGGCATGCATGGCTTCGCGCATGTAGTTGTTGCCACGGAACGCGAATGACAGATTGGACACGCCGCCGCTCACATGAGCTCCGGGCAAATGTTGGCGTATCCAAGAAATGCTGCGCAGGAAATCGTAGGCGTAGGCGTCGTGCTCAGGCAGCCCCGTTGCTACGGCAAGAATATTGGGGTCGAAGATGATATCGCATGGGGCAAATCCCACCTCATGGACGAGCAAGCGGTAGGCACGTTCGCAAACTGCGCATCGACGCTCATAGGTGGTTGCTTGTCCGTCCTCGTCAAAGGCCATCACAATGACGGCAGCCCCGAGCGAACGGACTTCGCGCGCATGCTGTAGAAAGATCTCCTCGCCTTCTTTCAGCGAAATACTGTTCACGATGCCCTTGCCTTGCAAGCACTTCAAACCTGCCTTGACCACGTCCCAGTTGCTGGAGTCCACCATGATGGGCACACGGCAGATGTCTGGGTCGGAAGCAATGAGATGGAGGAATGTGCTCATCTCCTCTTTCGCATCCAGAAGTCCGTCGTCCATGTTCACGTCAAGAACCAACGCTCCGTCCTCCACCTGTTTGCGGGCAATGCTAAGTGCTTCTTCGTAGCGTTTTTCTCCGATGAGTCGTAAAAACTTTTTGCTGCCGGCAACGTTGCAACGTTCACCAACGTTGACAAAACCGACTTCGGGCGTCACCTTCAGCAGTTCAAGCCCACAAAGCCACATCTCTGATGCTTGTCGGATTGGCTTGTGAGGCTGCGCGCCAGAAGCTTCTGCTTGCGCTGCATCGACAAGCGTTTCCATGGCGCTGATGTGCTCTGGTGTCGTTCCACAGCAGCCGCCAATGATATTCACAAGACCTTCTTGAACAAAAGAACGCATCTCGTCGCGCATCATCTCGGGCGTCTGGTCGTACGTGCCAAGCTCGTTGGGCAATCCAGCATTTGGGTGCGCGGTGATGTAGCAGGGTGCTATTGCTGCAAGCGTGCGCAGACAAGGCAGCATGTCATGCGCTCCAAAAGAGCAGTTCAGTCCGATGGAGAAAACAGGGGCGTGGCTGATACTTGCCCAAAGCGCCTCGATGGTCTGCCCGGAGAGTGTGCGTCCCTGCTTATCGTTCACGGTGATGCTTATCATCAACGGGACGTCGACTGCCGTGGCTTTTGATGCTTCCTCAAACGCCTTGAGACCTGCCTTGAGGTTAAGCGTGTCGAAAACTGTCTCGAAGAGGATGGCATCCACACCATGTTCAAGGAGAACTTTCAACTGCTCCTCGTAGGCTGCGCACAGTTCGTCGTAGGTGATGGCACGGTAGGCGGGGTTGTTGATGTCTGGACTTATCGAGCAGGTCTTGTTCGTGGGACCAACCGTAGCTACAACAAAGCGGGGCTTGTCTGATGTAGAGTAGGCGTCGGCTGCCTTGCGTGCCAGACGAACAGCCTCTCGGTTGATCTCCTCCACCAATTCTTCGCAATGGTAGTCTGCCATCGAGATGCGTTGCGCCGAAAAAGTGTTGGCAGTGATGATGTCGGCACCTGCTTCCAGATATTTGCGATGAATATCCTCAATCACGTCGGGGCGCGTCAATACCAGCAAATCGTTGTTGCCCATCATCTGCCCCTTGCAGTCTTTGAAACGCTCTCCTCGAAAGTCTGCCTCACACAATCCGTAGGTCTGAATCATCGTTCCCATGGCACCGTCAAGGCGCAGTATCCTTTCCTTTATGCAGTCCTGTATCTTTTTCATTATGTCTGCGCAGCCTTTGCTCTAATAGTTCTTCTTAAAGTGACGATCCATCTCGCGACGATCTTGTTTCTCTTTCAGCGTCTGCCGCTTATCATATTCGCGCTTGCCTCGACAAAGAAAGATGTCCAGCTTGGCAAGACCCTTCTCGTTCACGAAAAGCAACGTCGGGACAATGCTGAAGCCAGGTGTCTTCTCGCCCGTGAGCAGCTTGCGAATCTCACGCTTGTTCAGCAGCAACTTACGGTCGCGCCGTTCGACGTGGTTGTTGTAGGAGCCTTCCTTGTAATGCGAGATGTACATATTTTTTACCCACACCTCACCATTGCGGATATAGCAGAAGGTGTCCACGAGCGAAGCTTTTCCCTGACGGATACTCTTGATCTCTGTTCCGGTCAGCACGATGCCTGCCGTGTATTGGTCAAGCAGCAAATAGTCAAACTCTGCACGCTTGTTCTTTATCTGTATAGCGTAATTCTTCTTTATCTCTTTCTTTGCCATATTCGTTTGGCGTATATTGTTTACCTAAATCCTTGTTGCGTGAAATATCCGAATCCTTGTTGTGTGAAATACCTGCGTCCCTGATGCGTTCTTTATCAGAATCTCAGCATTGTGAAACCGCTCATTCCACAATTTCCGCAAAATGCTCGATGTGCTCATCTATGTAGCGAGCCACCTGTTCCGTCACCTCTTCTTCCATCTCGATGAAGGCATCATCAAGGTCGTCAAATTCGGGGTATTGCTCAAAGAGCGCCATAAACTCCTCGTCGCTGCAATCGGCTTCCAAGGTTTCATGGTGCTGCTCGTAGAGCCGTCGCCCGTCGTATATGATATTCTGAAATTCTCTGGCTCCCCACAGACGCATGGCTTTGGCAAATGGATTGAGGAAGATGAATGGTCCGTATCCATTATGAATGAGCTGCACAAAACCGCCATCCATCACTTCCTCACGCACGATGCAATAGGCAAGCAAGGTGATCTGGTCGGGATTCAGCAGCGGCATCGTTTCTGCATTCAGCTCGCCGCCAATGGCGTTGAGAATGCGCTTGCGGAACAATTCGACGAAGGCGTCCATACCGCCTTTTGCAGCTTCTCTCAATGCGGCATCTGTTATCTCTATCTTCATAATGCAGTTGACATATTATATTATAAACGCAACAAGTGGTTCGGGTCATTATGACATTTCTCGCGTGCTTATCACGGATAAAATAATTATGAACACACTTACTAATGCAAAGATAAACAAAATACATGAAAAAAGACCCCTTGTCAGTGTTTTTTTGTGCTCGCGCTACAAAAAAACAGGAAAACTGTTGCATAAATACTATTTAATGAGTATTTTTGCAGAAAGAAATAGTTCAACTTAGCCTATTTTAATACAAAAATTATTATGGTTTATTCACACGAAGTACAGAACATGTGTTGCGTGGCAAAAGGCCCCAACCATGGACCTGCTCCCATCCCCGAAGAAGGCAAGTGGGCTCAGGCAAAAGAGATTAAGGACATCAGCGGTCTGACACACGGTATCGGTTGGTGTGCTCCCCAGCAGGGTGCCTGCAAGCTCACGCTCAACGTCAAGGAAGGTGTCATTGAGGAAGCTCTCGTTGAGACCATCGGCTGCTCTGGTATGACCCACTCTGCTGCCATGGCAAGCGAGATTCTGCCCGGCAAGACCATCCTCGAGGCGCTCAACACCGACCTCGTTTGTGACGCTATCAACACCGCCATGCGCGAACTCTTCCTTCAGATTGTCTACGGACGCACCCAGTCTGCATTCTCAGAAGGCGGCTTGATGATTGGTGCTGGTCTCGAGGACCTCGGTAAGGGCCTCATTTCTCAAACCGGTACGCTCTATGGCACAAAGGTGAAGGGCACCCGTTACCTGCAGCTCACCGAGGGCTACATCACCAAGATGTTCCTGGATGCCGACGACCAGGTTTGCGGCTACGAGTTCGTTCACATGGGCAAGTTCATGGATGCTATCAAGAAGGGCGTTCCTGCCGACGAGGCTCTCAAGAGTGTTACAGGTACCTACGGCCGCACAAAGGCTGAAGACGGTGCCGTTAAGTCAATCGACCCCCGCAAGGATTAAATAATAGGAGGAACACATACTATGATACGTGAAGTAAAATTTGAAAGTCAGGATCGTCGCATTGCACAGATCCTTGCATGTTTGAATAAGCACGGCATCGCTTCTATCGAGGAGGCGAACGAAATTTGTGAGGCAGCTGGTCTGGATCCCTACAAGACTTGCGAGGAGACCCAGATGATCTGCTTCGAGAACGCTAAGTGGGCTTACGTTGTTGGCACAGCCATCGCCCTCAAGGAGAAGGCAAAGGACGCTGTTGAGGCAGCCAACTATATTGGTGAGGGTCTGCAGAGCTTCTGCATTCCCGGTTCTGTTGCCGACGACCGTAAGGTAGGTATTGGCCATGGTGAACTGGGCGCTCGTCTGCTCTCTCCCGAAACCAAGTGCTTCGCTTTCCTCGCAGGCCACGAGTCATTTGCTGCAGCAGAAGGTGCCATCAAGATTGCTCAGATGGCCAACAAGTCAAGACCAGCCGACAAGCCTCTGCGCTGCATCCTCAACGGTCTGGGCAAGGACGCTGCCATGATCATCAGCCGCATCAACGGTTTCACCTATGTGCAGACTCAGTTTGACTACTACACCGGCGAACTCAAGATCGTGAAGAAGACTCCCTACAGCAACGGTCCCCGCGCAGCAGTGAACTGCTATGGCGCCGATGATGTTCGCGAGGGTGTTGCCATCATGTGGCACGAGGATGTTGATGTAAGCATCACGGGTAACTCTACCAACCCCACCCGTTTCCAGCACCCCACTGCAGGTACCTATAAGAAGGAACGCACACGCGCTGGCAAGGCTTACTTCTCAGTGGCTTCAGGTGGCGGTACAGGCCGTACCCTCCATCCCGACAACATGGCAGCCGGTCCTGCTTCATACGGTATGACCGATACTCTGGGTCGTATGCACTCTGACGCTCAGTTCGCAGGTTCTTCTTCTGTTCCTGCTCACGTTGAGATGATGGGCTTCCTCGGCATCGGTAACAATCCTATGGTAGGTTGCACCGTTGCTTGCGCCGTACAAGCTGACCTCTTCCTCAACAAGAAGTAAGCGAGAGCGAAGTCAAGTTTACTTGAAATTTGCCGAGCGACATCTCTTGTCGACGAAGTCAACAAGAAGTAAGCGAGAGCGAAGTCAAGTTTACTTGAAATTTGCCGAGCGACAACTCTTGTCGACGAAGTCAACAAGAAGTAAGAAATAAGGCTTCAATAATCAATCTCCTATAGTTCCATGAATTATAGGAGATTTTTTTTTTGCACAGAACGTCATGAAAGATGCGACGGCTGTGTATCAGACGTATCTGACTGACTACTTAACTACATTGTTTGAGCACACAAGAAAACTGTTAGCATGCACTGGTTACTACTCATCATAGCCGCTATCTTTGAAATAGGATGGCCATTAGGATTCAAACTATCCAACACGCAACCCGAGCGTTTCTGGACTTGGATTATTTCGGCCAAGTACTAATATCATTTTTATGAGCATTTCTCTTGGGAATTTCTTTATCTCATCAATAAGGTCTAACTTCGGCCAGGGATAAACATTTGAATATTCTAACAGTAACATTGGATGAAATGAATTTCCTGATTTTGTATCTGTTAGGCTGATAGATTTCCCTCTGTACACATGTTGCTGTGTGTTAAAAGAGGTTCTACGCAAATAGGAGCTAGAATTTCTTCTTTTCTTATTTGCTTTCTTTTTCTTTCTGTTTCCCTTTATAGAACAAATTATATTGTGTTTCTTGTTTTTAATTTTGCGTAATCTTTGATGCTTCATGCTAGTACCATTGTTCTACAATAGGTTTTACATTTACATAGGTCGGCATACACTGCCCAATGGAGGAACCAATGAAAGTAGGGTCGCAAATAACAAATGTTTTCCCACGATAAGTATAGGCATCACCATGAATTGATGAATCAGTGAAACTTACCGCAGTGCATTCATGTCCTGGATATTGAACCAAATGAACATCGAGTCCTAAAAGATTGTGTATGAGGAATGCATAGAAAATAGAACGATCCTCACAGTCGTTCTTAGTATAATAGAAGTTCTCTTCTATGAAATATACCTTCTCATACCCATGCTGCTCACCATCAGTAGCATAATCAAAAGCATACTGAACAAAATGCAAAAGTGCATTAGCAGCTTGCCTTTGAGACATTCCTGTTATCTGAGGTCGTAACTGGTTTATAATATTCCTGTGAAATAGAGGTAGCACCTTAGATTCGGCGTAATAAGAAACATCCATCTGAGGGTAATGACGTAACATCTCCATCATACCACTATTAACAGTTCCTGTTATATGCAGTCTTCCATCTGACAGTGTGCATGTTTTATCAGCCCCTTTACTCAGTTTTAGACCCTGCTTTGAAAATACCAAATCTACAAACTTGCCTTTATAGGCATCGTTTGGTATTTCGCAGGTATATATTCCCATCGATGACTCTGAAACAGGAGCAATATTATCTTGAAAAACATAATACTTAGCGCCATCAATATTCAAATAGCTACGCTCATACATCTTTTGCTTAAATGGAACAAGAAGGAGCAACTGCCTATTTGTTCTTGCGATACGCACATCATATCCCATGTGGGTTAGCAAGAAATGCTGCAAAACTATTCTGTCAGATGAAGATTCAGACTTCAACAAAGCATCAGTATAGTTTCTGACCAGTTCAAAAGTGAACCAATCATTCAAACCAAACGATGTTGATATTAGCGTCAATGAGTTTATCACATCTTTTGAATCTCCTTTCTGATATTTCCTCCATGCAGAAGATATTGAAGTAGATTCAATAGAAGACACCTTGTGTGTTGTCAGCTTTGCGCCATTCACTTCCACACCATAGAAGGAAAAATCCAGCGTAGGAGCAATAGTTGGCTTTATCGGAGTAATGGGCTTTGTTGGCTCTTCTGGCTGTGGAGCGACTGGTTCTTCCTTCGGTTTTACAGTTGGTTCTGGAACAACAATAGGGTCAGGAGACACTGGTACCTCTTCTACCTTTGGCACAACTACAGGCTTAGGCGTTTCATCACGCTTAACGCCACGAAATACCTGAAACTCTTTCCATACGCCATCAAGGAAATTGGCATAGTCATCTAGTATGCCTTTACGGAATCCTTGATATCCATTCAAGAGTCCTTCTCTGTATGCCTTATAGTCGCTGTTTATGTCCTGTGCGTAGGAAACAGATGTAGCAAATAAAAGTAGAAAGAAGTATTTTCTCATAATTCCTTTTTCCCTTTCTTTAGAAGTTACCCAAACCGAAGAGTCCTACTTCTGGATCTGGTTCTGGTTGCCAAGTACGAACCTTGATAATTGGCTCCTTTCTGTCATTCAAATCAACTTGAATATACAAGTACCCTTCATCACCATAGTTAGTTGAATAGTAGTCCTGCTTTATCTGAATCCCATATTCCTCGCCATACTTAGCCTTACGAACATCATTGTTGGAAAAACGTATGTTGACGAATTCGTTGGCACGGAAACATGCTTCAAGATTCTTTAGGTATTGATCTTTGCCGTATCGAGTCATACGAACATACTTGTTGTTACGATATGTCGCAGACTCATCCTTGCGAAGATTGACGGCTTCAAATCTTTGAGCTACATGACCTACGATGATAACTGCATCATCATCAAATATGCTACGCAGATAGTCAATACGCTCCAAAGCGTATGCAGTCTTGTAGTTTTCAAGGAACTCCATTATAGTTTGGCGAGCTTCAATTGGCCATGCACCACGATTCATTATGTCGGCTTTTGCTTTTGCATCCAAACCGAAAGCTAGACAATCGATCTTTCCCTCTTTGTTGAATGTAAAGACCACATCTTCAACGAAGTTTGTCCTTACTCCTTTCTTGAATGAGAATGACATCTGAATGCTTCGAGCAACAACATTGCCATCAAACTGATAGAAAGCGCATTCATTCGTATTCAGAATACGAGCACTACCATACTGGATAAGACGCTTAAACATGTCTTTGCCATCCTCAGTAAAATATTCTTGTACAGAATTGTATGACTTTGTCTTGATGGCAGCAATGACTTTACTCAGTACCTCCCTATAAGGCTTTTCGTCAGCAACAGGTGAAATAGTGGCATTCTTCTTTGATGCAGGTTTAAGCTGAACGTATGTTTTGTCAGTGGTAGAAGCTTTCTCTTTTCCCGTCTGCAAATTAACTCGTGAACCACGGAATGCACCTACTTTAATTACATTGAGCACACTCTTTATCTCTTGATTGATATGTGCTTGCCCACGATACGCATACTCATAATTTATCTGAATGTTCTCTGGTACCATGCCAGAACTAAACTCCATCGTACCACGACCATTCTTTACACTTGCAATGTTGCTCCAGTTACGACCATCGAAATAGGTAAAGTCAAGACTACTCACAGGCTTGCCTTTATGGGTAAACATCAGGTCAACATTTGTCCCGTCGTTATTTGCTATCTTTACTTCAAGGTCATCAAATATGTTGTCCATTCTCTCAGGAATCCAAGTGAGAGGATGTATGTTCTTTCCTGTTTCTTCGTCTGCATATTGCACCTCGGCAGGTCTTTGTACAGACTTTAATAAAGAGTATGCCCAGTAGTAGTTTCTAAGGGCATCATCTATCTTTCCATTTTCCTCGGCGATCATACCGAGTCGAATATGTTCTTTGAGGATTCGAATACGTCCTTCAAAGATTTTGTTCAGTTCAGATCGTTTGATGAAACGTCCGATATGTGCTTCGTCTTGATTATTGTCAATAACCAAACGTTCCGTGTTTGTCAGGGTTGCAGAAGAATAGGTCTGCACCTTAAGGTTTGTATAACTTTGAGCATCAAGTACTCCGTTTGTTGACTTCTCGTCCTCTGTAATCGTGAAATCACTACTTACTGCAACAGATATTTTACTGATAAGAGCAGCAAGGGCTTGCTGGTCAGCTTCCTCTACGGTTGCGCCCCAACCTTCACCAAAAAGATAGACGTTTGAATTGCGCTTTACCTCGTCCCAACTTTGCGAGAAAGCAGGGACGAGGCACATTGCGCAAATAATTGATATGATTGTTCTTCTAAACATTTATCCGCTGGGATTGTGTTTTAGTTTTCACTCTTTGGTTCAAAACCTTTGCGAACAAAGTCGCTAACCTTCTGAGCATACTTCTGAGCAGCTTCACTTTCCTTTAGTACATTCTCGTAAGCACGGATGCGAGCACGAGTTGCAGCACTCTCACTTACAACAAAGAAGGTCTGCATTTCAAATGTACCGTCTTTGTTCTCCTTTATTACACTGAAAGACTCTTGCAGTTCGCCATTTATTTCCTTCTGAACAAGGCTCTCGTATGCTGCATAGAAGTGGTCGAACTCTGCTGCGACGTCATCTGCATTTCCTGCAATGTCACTTACGATGCGTCCCTTAACCTGACGACCAGCCTGCTGAGCATAGAGGTTGGCTGCATTGTTAACACAAGTCTGATGACCTACGTTCTTTGACTTGAACTGTGAGCAATTACCCATAATCTCATATGCCTCTTCACCTTCCTTATTCAACTTCTCATAGTGAGTCAAAAGGGCAACATCAAGAGAACGTGTGGAGCCATAGAGCTTCCACCCACCTTTCTTGAACTCCTTCATCTTGGTTTTGTACTCCTTCCGAAGTGCTTTTGACAAAGCCTTGGAATTCTGAGCATTCACAACTGGCATCATTAAACAAAATGCCATAAGAAACACGATAATCTTTTTCATGATTGTTATTGATTAAAAATGGTTAATTAGTCTTATACAGATTCGAAGTCCCGTAATACTAACATAACTACTGCTACTACAATAATATGTTCTATTGGTTAAGGAATATGGTGTTCTGTCTATTGTGTACCCAGAACTGCCATTTACATAATAGTAGTATAAATCGCGAGTACTTCCCCCTCTAAAAACAAAATCAGATTTATCCCATCTTGGATTTAAACAGTCTTTATCAGTGTAGTTACCAATAGAATAACACATTTCTGCTACATTTCCAGACATATCATACAATCCTATTTCATTGGGTAACTTGGTTCTTACATGACCACAATAGGGTGACGACGATGTTCTGTCAATATAATTTTCGTTATAGATCTTTGTACCAGCAAACATCTTGTATGAGCCTCTTCTACCACCATAAGCTGCGTATTCCCATTCTGCCTCGGTTGGCAAATCAAAGGGAATTCCTGTTATTGAAACAAGTTTTTGCACAAAACTAAGAAGCAGAGATTTAGTATCCAAAGTTACATCCTTCCTTAATACACGTACTGGATAAAGATCTCCATCACTGTAAGGAGGGTTACTTCCCATAACCGCTTTCCATTGTTTCTGGGTTACCTCTGTTGAGCCTAAGTAAAACGGAGCTACAACTGTAGAATGTACAGGATATTCATTTGAATGAGCCAAAGAATTATAATTTGGTTGATCAGGATAGAAAGTCTGCGCGCCCATAAGGAATTTGCCTCCTTCTACACGTACCATGTCGTCAATCATGCTGATTATAACACTACGACGATCTTCAGAAATTGAATCAGGCCAGTTGATTGATATGGCAGACTGACAAAGAGGGTCATTCTTCATCCATCCATTGAAACTTTCAGCATGAGGTATCTTCATGTAACCACTATTTCCAGCCTTGAAAATGTCACTACAATGACGAGAGAACACATCTTTCATGTCTGTCAGTTGTAGAGTATTGTTACCCTCCATAAAGGCACCATAATAGTATGGAGTGAAGAACTTATCTCCGTCTGGTTCAGTGACAGACAGAAGAACTTCTGTTGAATCAAGCTTATAAGTGCACTTTTCTGCATCAAAGTAAGCATATCGCCGAACTCCAGCCAGCATAATGGTGTCGTTCATATTTCCAGAGAAACGAACCCTGCCTAACTTGGGGTGAAGCATGGCCGACACCGTGACTGTGTTACCATCATATGTATAAACACCGGCCAGGTCCTCATAAATAGCAGTCGTACCGTTAATAGATGCACCCTTAACATTTAAATCGTCGGCATTTTCAAAGTAGTACAATTTACAGTTTCCATTAACTATTTCGCTCATCGGTGATGAATAAGCTAACTCCCAGAGATTGGTGGCAAGACAATAAGTAGCCATGCCAATAACCTGTTGATCGTTATTCTGAAACTGAATATATACTACACTTCCATCTGGCCATTGAGAAGTAACCTCCCCTGCACGTGTTTTATCCTTTGTAGAATAAGATTGTTTGTCCGCTTCCATAATCATTGAGCATGTTAATCTCTGATCAGTCTGAACATTCGGTTGAATATCACTGCTGATAGTCAAGTCATCTTTACTACATGCTATGAGCATTGCTGTAAACAAAACTATTAATGAAAGAATCTTTTGTCTCATATTATTGCTACTTTTAATTATCGTAATCTTTGTCGCTATTGTATGAATCCTTATCTATTCCTGAACCACTACCGCAATTTATATCACCCTGTTCTTGTGTTGTACCTTTATCGATTCCTGTACTATTTCCGTCGGTAATATCTCCTTGTTCTTCTACAGGTTTTCTATTTACTCCATTGGTGCCAGATGAGTTATAATCCGTTTCCGAACCATAGCTGGCTAATTTAATTGACCAATTATTTCCGTTTGCAATATTATAGTCAATATCCTGTAGATATTCTTCCAAGAAGAAATAATGTCCGTCCTCAAGTTGAGAAACGGGTATTTCTACGAACAGGATTCCATCCTCTAAATCTGTAAGTCGGATAACGACACTACCCATACGTGATACTCCTGTGGTATTTTGATTGATAGTTGTCACGAAGATATTTGCAGATCTTGTTATTTGAATCCATGGCTGTGTTGTCTGTATTTCAAATATACCATCAGAGGATACGGTTATTGGTTCAGAAGTGCCACCTTTTGAATAAAACAAAAGACCATGCGAGTTAACTGCAAGGTATCTTGCATCTTGGTTCAATAACACTTTTATGCTTTGACCATGAATGGTTTCTATGATAACAACACCACTACGTTTCTGTACGGATGGATTATCTGATGCTATAACCTTAATTTTTGCTGTTTCATTTCCTGAAGTCTGCGAAATATTGATCCATGGGACCTCGTCTTCTACTCGAGCAGTCCAGACATCGTCAGATGATACTGTGATTTCAATAGTACCACCTTTGCTTGTATAGGATAAAACGTTGTTGGATATAGTCAAGTATTTCCCTTCCTGTTTAACGGATACATTTGTCGTCTTTCCTCCCATAGTTACAGCTAGATTTCCTACTCGCACGACGTCTTCTGTATTTTCTGTTACCGCCACGATAATTTCTGAGTTTCCAAAACCTGTTGCTGGTGATACACTAATCCATAAATCCTGAGATGTCACCTGCCATTGACCATCAGAAACAATCTTAAGGTTTTGAGAACTGGCCTTGCTCGTAAAAGAAATTTCAGTGGGGTTAATATCAATCTTTCTACCAGCTTGCCTGATACTGATAGTCGTATAATCAGATGTTCCATCTTTCATCAATCGAAAAGATTCAATACGCTCATCAGCTGAATTGTTTTCTTTGGCGGTAATCTCGACTAATGCATCCCCATTGCCACTTGATTTTGACAATGTAATCCACGATGGAATGTCGGAGAAACTCCAACTAGTGTTACTACTAATCCGTAGTTCCTGAGTTTCACCAATTGCCTTGAAAACAAAAGCTGTTTTGTCAATATCAATATATAGTCCACGCTGTTTAACAGGAATCTGTATTCGTTGATCTGTGCCTATTGAGATAATCACATAACCAATTCTGTATTCTGTCGAGACATTTGGAGAGACATCGATCTTCAACGTTGAGGTTCCTGAGATGCCTGATGTTGGCGAAATATCCATCCAACTGCTTGATGAAGATGCAGTCCATGGAGTTTCGGCATTTATTATTAGATTCGCAGTACCCGCGGTATTATTAAACAACCACGACTCTGCCGATGCTGTTATTGTAGAAGGAGCTTGACGAACAGTAACTTTTGAAGAAGTATTTCTATCTCCGTTATGCGTCAGGGTAATAATAGCATTTCTATAAGATGATGTTTCGTTTGCAGTGGTAGAGAAAGAAACATGTCCATCCTTTTCATATACCGACAACCAAGACGAATTGCTAAGAACATCCCATGAGCAATTTGAAGAAACACTAAAAGACTTCTCGTTAGCATTTCCTGGCAAATCAAATTCACTTTGAGATGGTATTATATAGGGGACTGCTCTGGACTGACTAACAGTTACAGGCGTTTCGTATTCCCAATCATCAACATCAGATTTTACATAGAATATACCCAATCGAGCCTCATCACCTGACCGATTCTCAGAAGCATCAATTTGTACGGAAGAAGACGTGGTTCCAACTTTCGCTGATAATGACAACCAATCTATCGAACAATCAATTCTCCAGGGAGTATCCATGCTTAATATCTCCAAATCTTTTTTGTTGGATGTTTTGGTCTCAAATAGGAATGCGGTCGGAGTTACAGCCATGTATCTTGGTGTTAGAGTCGGATATAACCCTAATCCTTCATCATACTTCTCTGAGCATCCAACGAGAAGAAGACACGCTATGATGTATAAGAAAATATGTCGTTTCATCTTAGAAGAATGCTGTTATGACAAGTTTAACATTGAAGCCTTCGCTCCATTTCTTTATCTTTGGTGAGACCTCTGACAATGCAGTATAGCCATCTGATTTCATAAGACAGAAAGAGTATTCGGGGGATAGACTGACAGCAAAGTGATCAACTATTGCAGCAGAGAATCTCAATGATACAAGACCACTTGTTGCATGAGCACCATCTGCGGGAGTAACAGAGGCTCCACTTTCCATTGTTTCTTTCAGCTTCAGGAAGTTTAACCCAACCTGGGGAGTTAAGCGGAAGCGAGTTGATATAGGGAATCCATACCCCACCTTTCCGGAAACATTCATCGATGGAGCATAGTTACTGGCAAGAGGTTGGGTATTATTGCCACTCCAATAGATTGTTTCACTTTTGCCAACTCCATACAAATAAGATGCTTCAACATTCACGTTACTAATGTAACCACCAAGGGTTGTGCCCATAGCAATAAGGGATCCAGCTCGAACATTGCCCTCGACATAGAACTCATTTTTGTAGTTGTATATCTTACTGAGAACAACATTCACATTTGGGCTAGAACTGCTTAACTGCATGCTCTTGACATAGTCCTTATATCCAGCTTTTGTTGCCTTGATGGTATATGTTCCTGTTGTCAATTCCTTTGAGCAAGGGGCAGTACCAATATGTTCTTTGTTGACGTAGATGTTTGCTCCATAAGGAGTAGTTGTAAACTTATAGTTGGCTACTTGACTCAAAGACACACTAATATCAGTCGTTTGGTTCTCCTGAATGGTAACTGTTTTTGTTTCCGTTCTGTAACCATTAGATGACACCTTAACTTCATGTTGACCAATTTGCAATTCAACAGGCTCCAGTGTAGAACGTCCTATTGAACGTCCATCAACTGATACTTCTGCTGAATATGGATTAACATGGACGCTAAGTTTTCCTTTTATCGGATTCAAATCATTGACAATCAAAGAATGTTCTTTTTCATTGACTGTTACCTGACCTTCTTTAGGGTAATAACCTTTGGCTTCTACCTTGTATGTAAACTGACCATGTGCCATTTTACGAGTGGCTTCACCTCTTGAGTCAAGATCAATACTCATACCATTGAGGGATAACGAAGCGTTAGCAGGAGTAATCTTGATTGTCAACTTCTGCTTTTTGGTATCGTCATAGTTTGTCACGAATATCTGGTCATGAGTAATCTTCATGATGTATGTTCTAGCCTTTTGTATGGCAATAGGGAAATCGTAATTCGGGAGTGACCCCAATTGCTGATGACGAATACTGATATGTCTGATGCCGAATGGAACCCAAAGCCATACCTCACCCACATGGTCATCCTCAACCTTTGTAATACCGGCAGAACCAACATCAAAAGAGAAACCTTTTTGAGTTGTCTGCACACGGATAAGTGCACACTTATCTCCATTTTGATCTTCGACAGCGTGTCTTCCATTAGCTGTCAAATCCTTCTCGTCAAGATAAAACTCTGTAACGGAGATGTCCTGAGCATAACTCCTAACCGAGATGAATAGGAGAAACAAGAGCGATAATATGTATTTATACTTTAGCCTATTCATATTAGTTGGTATGTTCTTTTCTTTGTCTCTTTTATGAGATTGCTGTGGGTTCTGGAATTCCTTATAAAGAGCAGACAAAAAGGGCGTAAACCCTTCTATGCCATGTCTTTCAAGTAGGCTACCGCCAAGTGGCCTTATCCGTAACAAGCAAGAATGAGTCCACGCCCTATGACGTGAACTTCTCGTTCTGCTTGTTCTTACGGATGAATGTTTGGCGGTATTCACTTGAAAAAGAACAAGAGCCGTGAAGCTCGATTTTTTATATGTATGAGTTTATTCTATTTTTTCTTTGTCTAATTTTGATTAATCACTGAGTAAATCACAGTACATCAAGCGCGTTGCGAGTGTACGCGGATTCTGTATTCTTGTTTTACGTTCCTCCTCGTTTTTCGGAGGTTTAATATACAAGTCTTCGTCAATCTCTCTGTTAAAAAGATAGCGAAAGCCATTCTTCTCGTAGAAATTTAATACCTTAGGCTTGTTCTTTGCGTCAACGATAGCCAGTCGGCAACCTGTTTTATTTTCTTCACTGAGGAACCACATTTTGATAAAGTCAAGTATCTCTGTACCGATTCCCTTGCCAGCAAAGGACTCGGATACAGCAAGACGACCTA
>JAGHUD010000038.1 GCA_018065005.1 Candidatus Physcousia equi | reverse complement strand
TCTGCTGATAGGTCTTCGTGGTGTAGAACCACATCGGTATGCGGAACTCCTCGTCTGCCAGGCGCTTCGTAATGTCCGTCTTGTGCATCCTTCCGAAGAAGTGTCTTGCCCCAGGACCGAACACTTCCTCTCCGTGGTCAGAGAAATAGATCACTATTGCCTCCTTGTCCTTGAAGCGTTCCACAATCTGGTTGACAACGGAGTCGTTGTACCATGTGGCATTGTCGTAGTCTGCCATCACCTTTCTGGACTTCGGTTTCAGGTCAGTCTGGTCGGCATAGTCGTCAGCCCTGAACTTCTTCTTGGAGTTAGGACAACGCACGCGGTAGTTGACGTGCTGTCCCATGAGGTGGAATATCGTCAGGTTACCCTTCGCCTCTGGCTGTCCTTGCTCCTCAATGTCGGCATAATCCTCCAGCAGTCCTTCGTCGAAGATATGCAGTTTCTTGTTTCTGTGGTCAAACTGCGCCTTGCTGAGCGTCTCGTTGTTGATGAAGAACCCGCCGCTGAAGTCGTACACCTGCTGCTTGGCAGCCGTCTCAAACTGGTTGGTGAGGAACGTGACGCGGTAGCCTGCCTTGCGGAACAGTTCGCAGAACAGAGGGTAGTCGCACCACTCCTTGTCATCGCCCACGCAGTATGTCGTCATCAGGTGCTTTAAGACAAAGCTGGTAAGGTTCCACGGAGCGATGCCATCCTCCATCTTTATCAGCCCCTCTTTCTTCTCCATCCTCACCTGGTTCGGCGTATTCTCCTTATCGTAGCCATATAGTTGTGAATGGCGTATGTTGCAGCTCTCGCCGATGATAAGCACTATCTCCGGACTCTTGAAACTGCATGAGTCAATCTTTACGTTGCCTACGTTAGCCTCAAGTCTCTCCAGTTGCTTTGCCACCAGCTGATTGCTGCGTATGGAGAACGGCAGACGCATGAAGGGTTGGTACAGTTCCGTGTGTGGCTGACACGCCATGTCGTGTTCCACCTGACCTATGGTCTCGCGCTGCATGGTCTCTGCATACATTATCTTGTTGTCGTAAGCCATGCATGCCGTATATGCAAAAAGTGCCGCAACGAGTACGTCTGCAACAATTCTGTATGGACGTTTCATTCCCACTTTTATCTTCAAAGGCTTGTAATGCAACAGCACGGCAAGGGCGATGTGCACCAGCATGATGAGCAGCATCACTCCTACCTCCGAGAAGATGACGTCGGGCGACACGTAGCTTGTCAGGAACTCGCTCGCTTCCTCGCTGTTCGTCTCGCCCATGAGCAGTAGCATCGAGGGGTTGATGGTAGTGCCGAACTTCACCCAGCAGAACGTGTCGATTATGTATAGCGGATACATAACGAGATACACCACGCCCTTCAGTATGGAGCGCAGTGGAATGTTGACTTTCCTTATGCTTATCAGTGACGGAACAATGCATACTATAGCGCACAGGAGATAGGTGTCAAGGAACAGCTCTTCCGGTGTGTTGGCATATATGTGGGCGTTCTTCACGTTAGGAAGCGTGACGATGCTGCTGGCTATTCCCAGAATGTACAGAAAGAGAAACATTCTGGTGCATATCGGTTTAAGTAATAAAGGCATGCTTCAAAAATATCCTTGTTGTGTGTAAATGATATGCAAAAGTACTTACTTTTTTGCTAAAAACCAAATAAATAACCCCTTTTTGATGTGAAAAATGATAAAATATCATAGTGTAAATGAAAAAAGTCAAGAAATTATTCGTTTAATTGTAATTTTTTTTCTAATTTTGCAAACAACTAACAGAATTACGCCTGCAAAAGACAGGCAAGCAGACATTACACATAACTAACAGACTCTACAAGGATTATTTTTACACTGCGTCTGACGGCAGGAACTGCAAGTATGCTGTTACTGTAGCCATTGGTCATAGCTATGTCGTGTCGTAAAGCGAAGAAGAAAAGAATAAAGAATAGATTTTTCATATTAGTTATAGGTTAATAATATGGTTGGCTCCCACACGTCGTGATGATGAGTGGGAGTCTTTGTTTTACATGTTGTAATCTGCTTTTTTCGCTTTTTTCTTTGGAGGTTTCATAAAAAAGACGTAACTTTGCACGTGAACTTTTATCTATCTGTGCCTATGGATTTGTCAAAGATTTCAAAATACAGAAGCGAGTTGATGGGCTTCGCCATCATTATCGTCATGCTCTTTCATGTTTACCTGCCACGTACCGATGCGTTCTACGGCTTGCGGAGGATGGGAAACGTAGGTGTCGATATCTTCTTCTTCCTCTCCGGCATCGGGTTGTGGTATTCGTGGGCGAAGAACCAGGACTGGAAACGCTTCTACTACAACCGTGCCGTGCGTATCTACCCTGCCTGGCTCATCATCGCCGGGTACTTCTATCTCTCACGTTTCACCATCGGCAAACCCTCCTACGCCCTGCCTTTCGGCGGTACGGGTAATGCGGTGGCAGACAGTTGGATAGACCTCTTTGGTGACATCGCTTTCAACTGGGACTTCTGGTTGCATGATGAGCTGATCTTCTGGTATGTCCCTGCCACCATGATGCTGTATCTCTTTGCACCGCCTTACATGCAGATGATACGTCGATGGCCTACGTACCGCTGGCTCGCCGTGTTGCCCCTGATGTGGTGCGTCGTAATACAGTACGTCACGCCGGTTCACGATGCCGTGGGGCACATCGAGATATTCTGGAGTCGTGTCACCATCTTCCTGCTCGGCATAAACATCGCTGAGTCCGTGCGCCAGAAGCAACGCCTGGAGAAAGAGGCATGGTGGATGGTCATAGTGCTCTTCGCCTTCAGCCTGTGGGCATGCATCTGGCTGGAGCAGATGAAGCATGGCGGGTTCCCGCTCTACACTGAGCGTATGCTGTACATTGTCCTTGCCGTCACCACCATACTCCTGATGTCGGAGCTCTTCGATAGAGTAGGGCGTTCAACCCTTGCCTTCTCACGCCTGCGCCTTTCTCTGTTGAATAGGTTCTTCGCATGGGTAGGCGGCATATCCCTTGAGATATACCTCGTCCATGTAGAGTTCATCCTCAAACCATTGTCCAAATATCACCTTGGCTACTGGCCCACTTTCCTTCTCACCTTCGTTATCTCCCTGCCCGCAGCGTGGCTCATCAGCAAGGTCTGCGGACAGATAATAAAGCGCATCAGCAGCCGATAGGTTGCGGAAGGAGATAGCGTTGCAATTCCGCTGGTAGTAGTTTTGGACAGAAAATTATCAGAAAATTAATCAGAAAATTCTAGGAATCTGATGATTTGTAGGTTTCTTAATACATACATGTTCCCACAAACGAAATAAATTTTCTGAATAATTTTCTGATAATTTTCTGTCATTCCAACCATAATAATACATGTGTTAATCTGTTGCTGGGTACCGCTTGCAAAATGGTAAATTTCACCCACCGCTGTAATCGCTACCTGATTACACTGCAATCAGGCCCTGATTACCTCGTAATCGCTATCTGATTACACCCTAATCAGGCCCAAATTACATCGTAATCAGATAGCTATTGCGATGCACTTTGTAACGTAGTGATCTTTAGTGTGTTACGAATGTCTTTTTGAAATGTGTAGAATGGTAGATTATAGAAATATCGTTACTTTATAAAATACATCAAAAAATATGGACATTCCAAGTGAAGTTTGCGCCTTTGTACTCCGCATAAATCATTAAAGCTTTTGTTTTTTGTTAAAACCTTCATGATTATTTGGAATTTAGAATTTTTATTTGTAACTTTGCACTGTACTATTAAAAATCAAGCTATGAGTTTAACAGAAAGAGCAACAAGCGAAAGACTGATACAAGCTATGGGAAAATACTTGCCAACAATGTCCTTTGCAGAGATGGAGGAATGTATTCCTTTAGATGTTGCTTTTGACAAGATACGTGACAATATAAGACAGAGAGAAATACAATATAGGAGATAAGTAAAATGGCTTACTGGAGAGTGTGTGGGCTGGATAGAAATGTCAGAAAACATCAGGTATCTGTAACATACAAAAGATGTCATAGGCATCGAACATTGGTAGCCAATCTTATGCAAGCATCACCATTCGGAATATGAATGTTGAATGAAAGTCAAAAGATGCCAGAGGCATCAGATATTGGTAGCCAGCCATTTCTATGGCTGGTATAATGTGGATATAAAATAATTATACCCCATGCCATAGGTATGGGATAACGAACAAATAACAACGAACAAATAACAACCAACATGGCAAATACATATACTCAAATATACATGCATGTTATCTTTGCCGTTAAAGGTCGCGAATCGCTGATACGTCCCGAATGGCAAGACGAATTGTATCGTTATATGTCTGGTGCATTAAAGAATCACGAACATACGCCATATATAATAAATGGTATGGAAGACCATGTGCATTTGCTCTTCGGCATGACACCAAAAGAATCGTTATCAGAATTGGTACAGTCGTTGAAGATACAAACGACGAAACATATCAAGGAGAAATATTGTCGCAGAGATTTCTCCTGGCAATCGGGATTTTGGGCGTTTTCGTATAGCAAATCGTTCTTGCCTGCCGTAAGCCATTATATAGAAAATCAGAAAGAGCACCACAAAAAATATTCATTCGATGACGAGATGCGTGAGATATTGGAGAAAGCAGGCATAGAATATGACGAACGATATATATTGAAAGGCGTGATATAACCAGTGTCCCATACTTAATGGTGTGTGTGATAAAACCAATGTCCGATACCTATGGCATCGGGGATATTTGATATGACATGCATTTACCAGCCATTTGCATGGCTGGCTACCAATGTCAGATGCCTCTGGCATCTTTAATAATAGTCAATAAAAAACAATAACAGCCTTTGCTACGGCATAGACAATAAAACCCAAAAACTCATGAAACACTTACTCTTTTCATCCTTAGCATTTCTCATCGCAGTCTCATCCTACGCATATGACGTAGAGATTGATGGAATCTACTACAACCTTAATACTTCAGCAAAGACTGTAGAGGTTACTAGCGCCTCGTCAGGTCGTGCATCATCGTCAAGTCGTGCGTATTCTGGAAATATAGTTATTCCTGAAACAATTGTATTAGATGGCATAACATATAGTGTGACATATTTTTTCTTCTGTTACGAAAGGAAAAACTATTGGATAGGCATAAAAACAGCCTGAAAAGTGCTTTTTTTACAAAATTTAGCACTACAAAATGCCATTTTTCTATAAAAAGTTTGCTGATTTCAATATTTTGTCGTAACTTTGCACTACTAGATTCCGCCACGCTTCCCGATGAACAGCGCACCAGGGCGGACCTTTTTTATTTTGGGGATATGAGTACTACACTTAGTTCGACATACACAAAACCTGCTCTTAGCATTCCAGACCAGATTAGAATGCTAAGGGTAAGAGGTTTGCTTATAACCGATGACACTTGGGCAGAGAAATTTCTTGAAGACATAAGCTATTTCCGTATCGTAGCCTATCTACGTCCGATGGAATTGAATCATTCTACTCACCAGTTTAAGCCCGGTGCCACTCTTGAAAAGGCATATCAGTTATACGACTTTGATAAGAAACTGAGATTGCTTGTATTTACAGCAATACAGACAATCGAGATTTCACTTCGTTCACGTGTTATCCATCACTTTTCTATTGGGACAACTCCTTTTTGGTTCTTTGATGAAAGTTTGTGTACTGACAAGCATAATTTCCTTGATAACATGATGGTGCTTGAAAGAGAGCAGAATCGCAGCAAAGAGGATTTTATCAAGGAACACAAAGTAAAGTATGGTGCTGATAGCTTTCCACCAGCATGGAAGATACTGGAACTTGCATCATTCGGTTGCCTGACGAAGTTGTTCTTCAATTTCAGTAGCACAAGAATCAAAAAGCGCGTTGCAAGAAGTTATGGAGTTCCACAGCACGAGATTCTTGAAAGTTGGATGAAGAACCTTTGTGCTATTCGTAACATCTGCGCCCACCACGGACGTTTATGGAACAGAGTTATCCCTGTAAAACCTCTTATTCCGAGTCGTGTACGGAATACTTGGATTTCCAACACATCCGTTTCTCAAACACGTCTTTACGCAGGACTGTGTTGCATGTTGTATTGGCTCAATGCCATAGACTCCAATAATACTTTTGTACAAGACCTGAAGAATTTGCTGAAGACCCACCCTGATGTCGATACCACTGCTATGGGATTTCCTGCAAATTGGCTAACAGAACCACTCTGGCAGTAACACACATTATTTATATTTACATACCATGCCGTTTGCAATGAACTATGCAAACGGCATATTTTTATGTAAGTTTGCTATCTCCACATATCATTTTATGTTAACACAACGTTAAAAACGTGAATTTCTTCACTTTTCACCCCTATCTCAGACTACCATCAGGACTTTTCTACCTTATCATATGCAACTTGTTGACTATCAATATGTGCCACAAACATCGACTGTCCGGCTCTGGAGTCTATTTCCTTCCCAAGTTCTGTCAAAGAGATTGGCAACCGCACATTTTATGGATGCTTTTCACTCACTGAAATTGTCGTGCCTGAAACCGTAGAGACGATAGGCATCTATGCGTTTGGGTATAATAGGAAGTCTCTGAAATCTGCAAAACTCCCCAGTAAACTGAAAAGTATCCCCGATGGAATTTTCTACCTATGCGACAAGTTGGAAACGGTCAACATCCCCCCCACCATCACGCGCATCGGTGATAGTGCGTTTACTTGGTGCAGCAGCCTCAAATCCTTTCCCATCCCAGAAACCGTGACGTATATCGGAAGCTATGCATTCGAGTTTTGTGCGAGTTTTGACGAACTGGTTATCCCAGAGTCTGTCCAAGCGATAGGTAGAAATGCCTTTTATGGATGTCTGAACCTGCAATCCATTTCCTTGCCAGGCAATTTGAAGGCAATCGAAGACTACACTTTCTATCAATGTACGAATAGCTTACAATCTCTTGTCTTGCCCAACAGCATAGAGCGGATAGGGAATTATGCTTTTGGCGCGTGCAACAGTCTGAAAAACATCAAGCTGCACAACAACCTCAAGACCGTAGGCAGTTATGCTTTTTCTGGTTGTAGGAGTTTGACCACGCTCGACCTTCCCTACAAGGTAGATTCTCTCTCTGACAATTTTATTGCCAATTCGGGCGTAAAGGATCTGGTGCTCCATTCTGTTCCCAAACTGTCGGAGTCTCCTTTCACCGACAGCAAGATAGAGGATATCCACCTCCACCTCACCGACAGCAGCTACCTTGGGCTGCCCGTCGCCCCAGTCACCCCCACCACGATGCCCACCTATTCACGCACCACGAACAGTGAGTGGGGCACCTTGGTGTTGCCCTTCGATGCCGAGGCAGAGAGCGAACAGTATGAACTGTATGAAGCAAAAGAACTGATCGACGAGACAACCCTCAAGCTGAAGAGAGTCTATGGTCAGGTTATGGCAGGCACACCCGTCTTCGTGCACATACTCCCTGCCTCGAAGCGTGGCGATAAGTATGAGCTCAGCATCACTGGCACCTACAGCGTCAAGGACCTCAGCGATGAACAAGGCTACATCATCAGCAACGACAAGTTCTGGAACATTCAGGACGTTCGTGGAAACAAGAAAGTCTATTGCGCACCCTTCCATGCCTATTTCTCAGGCTCACTCACCAACGAGGCACACCAGTTTGGACTCAGCCACTCCGACGCCACGACCGACATTCGCGTGGTGGAGGGAAGTGGCAGACCGACCTACTACCACCTCAGCGGACGCACCACCGACGGTGCCCAGCGAGGTGTCCACCTCGTTCGTTCGGCAGACGGCATGGTGAAGAAAGTGCTGAAATAAATAGGATTCACGAACAAAGACACAGAATTTTGCAATGAAGAAATATATAGTTCCCCAAACAACGGTAACCCCCGTAGAATGCGATTATATCATCTCCACCTCTGCCTTTGTGCAGCGTGGCGACCTGGCAATCGAGCCGCTTCCCTCCGAAGAAGACCGCACCTTTGTCGATGATGCTTTCACCGGCATTTGGGGCGAATAAGGGCGTCTGCCTATCGTGTTCAGATGATACAAACTGCACCGCAGGACTGTGCGCAGCAATAGGAAAAATCTTGACATCGCAATACAAGCGTGCTGCCTGACGGATGCAGAAAAAACGATGTGTCAGGCATGCGCCGAAAAAGTTCCGCAGCAGAACTTGAAAGTTTCTGTTGCGGAAACCAAAAGTTTCTGCTACGGAAACCGACCGTTTCTGCAGCAGAAACTTTTGGTTTCTCGAGCAGAAATTCTTGGGCAGAAAAGGTAGAATAATCACGCGTCGGCAAAGATTCTGAAAATGAGTGAGAAAGCGACTTTGTTGCACATACGGCATTTTTGACCATCTGCCCAGCCAGACTGTCTTGCTGCTTTGCCGTTCAAGTCGGTCTGTCTGCCTCCCTCTTTGTGGTGCCTCATGTGGTAGGGATCGGACGTATGAAATTCCGAAATCTTTACAAACCCATGCCATCTGCAAGGGACTGCATGTCTTTATGTGGTTTCGCTCGGCACCACGTAGCGGCACACACCGCTTGCCCCTCGGCAGGCACCCCCATGATGCGTGACGGATGTGTCCCCACAGAACTAGCACAGAATAGCGGGACTGAAGAAAAAAAAAGGGGGGGGTAAAAAAGTTGCACAATTATTTGGTAATATGTGCAAAAGGCAGTAAATTTGCAGCGCAATAATTTTTGCTTGCGCCTATTCTGGCGTCTGCCCACATGGTCACATGGAGAGGCTAAAGTGCAGCTTATGCCCAGGTGGATGAATGGCAAAACAAGTACAACCCTAATATTATCAAAACGTTTAACTAATGAAAAAAAGACTTCTTCTTCTGCTCGCCTGCGTGCTCTCGTTGGCAGCACAAGTGAAGGCAGATGACATCCCGTTCCGCCAGCAGCGTCGCGAGATGTTCAGCATCTGTCCGACCGACCCCCAAACGGTGGTCTTCCTCGGCAACAGCATCACCAACTTTGGTGTGTGGCCCGAGGTGTTTGCCAACAGTGGCTACAAGGTGGTGAACCGCGGCATCAGCGGTAACTTCTCGCCTGAGGTGATGCAGCACATCCGTCTCATCGCCGACGGTCAGCCCAAAGCCATCTATCTGATGATTGGCATCAATGACTACGGCACGCCCGACGTCATCGTGCCCAGCATCAAAAAGACCATCCAGATTGTGCGCGAAGTGAGTCCGTCGACCGACATCTACGTGCAGAGCATCCTGCCCTGTGCCTACAACCCACGCCAGACGACTCCCACCACGCAGAACCCCCTCATCAAGGCGATGATCGAAACCGACTTCGCCGGCGATGCCAAGGTGCACTATGCCAACATCTTTGATGCGCTGAGCACCGATGGCAGCACCCCCAAGGCTGGTGTGCTCGACGACAACCTCCACCCCAACGTCAATGGCTATCGCGATTGGACGAAGAAGCTCCACGAGGCTGGCTACATCGACGTGGCACCCAAGTACAGCGACGAGGCTTGGACCAATGCCGGCGGTCTGCACTACTACGACAACCGCATCCTCGGTCAGTACAACAAACTCCCCATTGCCTCCACCGACATCTTCATCATGGGCGACCGGACCGTGCAAGGCGGTGAGTGGGCTGAGCTCATGCAGAACCAAAGCGTGAAGAACCGCGGCATCGGCATCGGCACCGGTCAGCTCACCACCAGTCTCGCCAAGTTCAAGACTGAGATTCCCTACATCCTCCACGGCACCACCATGCCCTCGAAGATTGCCGTCCAGGTGGGACAGTGCGACCTCATCCTCAATGGTGCCACTGCCGACAACTCTTGGACCACCTACACCCAGTGCATCGACCTCATCCACCAGAAGGCCCCCAATGCACAGATCTACCTCAACACCGTCATCCCCGTGGTGGCAGGTGATGGCAAGGCTGCCAACAACGCACAGGTAGTGGCTTTCAACGAGAAGATACGCAGCTATGCCAACAGCACCAATTACTGCACACTCGTGGACATCGCCGACAAGCTCGACGATGCCAATGGCTATCTGGCTGCTGAGTTTGAGGGTGCCAACTCCAAGCAGAGCAAGGTGCCCAACGGCCGCGCCTACCTCGAGTGGGCAAAACTGCTCACCAGCACCATGGGTCTGAGCAGCACACCGCGCGAGACCATGACAGCCAAGCAGTATGAGTTGCTGCTCAAGATTGACGACACCTACGCCAAGGCGTACAGCCAGAACGTGGGCAACCAAGTGGGCAATGTGAGCAACGCTGCCTTCACCACACTCATGAGCAGCGTTGACGCTGCCAAGGCGCTCCTCAAGAGCACCGACGAGGCTGCTATCGACGCACAGATCTCTGGCCTCGGCACCGCGCTGACCACGATGAACAGCAACGTGGTCATGACACCTCAGCTCAAGGACGACCAGAACAATGACCAGTACTACCGCCTGAAGTCGCAGCGTGGTTCACGCTATGTGACAGCCGAAGGAAACAACGGAAACATCCTCGGCACCACCGCTGTGGGCGATGGCAGCTACTGGAAGTTTGTGAGCCGCACCGACGGCAACTATGACCTTGTCAACTATCTCACCAAGACCTATATCAGCGCCGATGGCGTCAGCAGCGGTAATGCCCTCCAGAGCAGCACAACGTCGCCCTCTAAGGGATGGCGCATCGACAGCAGCAACGAAGGTGGCTACATGACCGTTGTGGGCGACGGCATCCAGTTCAACCAACAGAAAAACGGCAACTTCTACGTCCTCAACTGGGGCGATGGCACCACCAAGACCGACGATGGATGCAAATACGTGGTAGAGACCATTGCCTTCGAAGACCTGCCCGCCTTGGGCGAAACCCAGACGCTGACCTACGTGCTCACCGATGCCGCAGGCAATGAATACCGTATGACCGCCGACGGCACACCTGGCACCGACCCCGTCATCACGGGTGCTACGCTCAGTGGTGGCAGCTGGGCGGGTAACACCTACACGGCTACCGTGACCTTCCCCTTCGCCGTTTCCAAGAAGGGCGGCACGAGCAGCTACGTGGGCATCTCTGCTTTCAACGGCACCGCTTTCTACTATTATGCTAAAGATGGTGGCGTCTATGTGAAGCAGAACAATCAGCCCAACGACTACACCTATGCTTGGTGCATCTATCCCAGCCTCGACTCGACCGGCAAGTTCAGATTCACCATCAAGAATGTTGAAACCAACACCTACATCCAGTCGACAAGCAGCGACAACTCACACAACGCCGGCGCTGTGACACTGGCTGCACAGGGCACCGCCATGACCTTCGAGAACGGCGGCTTCCTCCTCCCCACAGGCAAGTATCTCTCTGTCAACAGCAGCGCACAGTCTGCTGAGCAGGTGGTGGGCACATGGGGCAGTCATGGCGGCACTGCCGTGAAGGTGACCAACCTCAGCCTCACTCCCAAAGAGCCCGAAAAGCCCATCGAGGGTGCTGTCGCCTACGACCTCAACCTCGAGCACGAAAACCTCGGCCATCTGTTGCCTCAGCCCCGCAGCGTCAACCTCACGGGCAGCGCACTCAACCTGACCGGTGGCATACATATTATATATAATAAGGAACTCTCAGAGGACGAGGCTTACCTCCAGAAGGTGATGGATCGTTTCCTCAGCGAAACCGGTTGCACAGCCGGCAATGGCATCACACTCAAGGTGGACTTCGTGACCGCTATCACTGGCACAGAGGACTACAAGGTAGAAAAATTCGACAACGAGGCGTATGCCATCAAGGTGGATGGCAACACCATCACCGTGAGCGCCATCAAGCCCATCGGCGTCGTTCGTGCCATGCAGACCCTCACCATGATGGCGAAGGAGAACAGCACGCTGCCTGGTTGCGAAATCGTGGACTGGCCCGCCTTCAAGGTGCGCGGTTTGATGCACGACATCGGTCGTAGCTACATCAGCGTGAAGGAACTCAAGGAGGAAATCGACCTGCTGAGCCGCTTCAAGGAGAACGTCTTCCTGTGGCACCTCACCGACAAGCACGGTTTCCGTTTCGAGAGCAAGAAGCACCCCAAAGTGAACACGAACTTCTCTCCCACACGCTCGGATAAGTTCTACACCCAGGCAGAATGTCTTGAGGTGGCTGAATACGCTCACGAGCGCGGTATCACCATCCTGCCCGAAATCGACATGCCCGGACACTCTGCACGCTTCGAAGGAGCTACTGGTGTCACCATGGCAAGCGAGGCTGGTAGGGCCATCCTGAAGGACATCCTCGTTGAGGTGGCTGCTGCCTTCCCCTATAGCCCCTACATCCACATCGGTGGCGACGAGACGAACGATGCCACCATCGCCTACATCAACGAGATGGCTGACTACATCCACAACACCGTGGGACGCAAGGTGGTCGTTTGGAACCAGTTCGGAGGCAATGCCAACCGCCAGTCGGTCAACCCCTCAACACTCCGCGTGGACATGAGCACCAACTGGGCTACCAGTGGTCGCCTCTCTGCTGGCATCCCCAACATTGACATGCGCTACAACTATCTCAACCACTTCGACATGTACGGCGACCTGGCTGGCATCTACCGCAGCAAGATCTTCAACGTCACGAAGGGTAATCCCGATGTGGCTGGTAGCATCAGCGGTATCTGGAACGACCGCCTCATCCCCGAGGAGGAGCTCATCGTGAAGGAGAACAACGTCTATGCCAACGCACTTGCCACCTGCGAACGCGGATGGAAGGGTGGTGGTCTCCACTACACCGACGATGCTGAAGGCGGTGCCTATTTGCCCAACAGTGGTTCGGAATATGAAGAGTTCAAGGATTGGGAAACACGTTTCCTCTTCCACAAGAACACAACCCTGAGCGCAGCTAAGTCGAAGATACCTTATGTGAAGCAGACCAACGTGCGCTGGAACATCACCAAGGCATACGACAACGGTGGCGACCAGAACAAGGTGTTTGCACCAGAGACGGCTACTGAACTCGTGCCCGAGTCGGGCAGCATCACCGCAACGGGTGCTGGCATCTGGCTCAACCACATCTGGGCTGGCACCGTAGCTGGCGTGCTCGGCAAGGCTGGACAGCCCACCGGACAGACACGCTACGCTTGGACCTACGTCTACTCGCCCAAGGCACAGACTGTGGGCGCACAGGTAGAGACCTACAACTATAGCCGCTCGCAGATGGGTGCTGCACCCGCCAACGGCACATGGGACAACCGCGGTAGCCGCATCTGGGTGAACGAAACTGAACTGAAGCCCAATGTGAACTGGACTACTGCTGGCAGCGGCGAGGAGACCAACCTTGGCAACATCAACTTCACGGCTCGTCCGCTCATGCAGGTACAGCTCAAGGAGGGATGGAACAAGGTGCTCCTGAAACTGCCCAACACCAAGGCTAACATCGGCAACTATGGTGGCAAGTGGCAGTACACCTTCGTCTTCACCAAACTTGATGGCAGCGATGCTGCAGAAGGTCTTGTCTACTCTCCCACAAAGTGCATCGACGAGGAGGCTGAGGCTCTCTCAGTACTCATCCAGGAGGTGCGCAACTACATCGACAATAACTGCAGCGGCAAGGTGGGATCTTATCCTGCAACGCTCAGCACCAACACCACCACGCTCTGCAACGACGTTGCTGCTACTCTGAGCCAGGAGATGACGGATGCGCAGCGTGCTGATCAGAAGAAATCGCTCCAGAGTGCACTCGATGCCCTCAAGGCTGCTGTGGCAAACGCTCCTCTGAGCGACATCGTGCTGCCTGTTTCTTTCACTGAGGAGAACCCCGTTTACTACACGATGCGCGACAAGCGTGGCAACAAGTATGCTACGAGCAACGGCGCCGGTGTCAACATGACGGGCATCGCAACGGCATCTCCGCAGTCTATGTGGAGCTTCACCAAGCGCACCGACGGCACCTACGATCTGCAGAACTTCTCTGATGGCACCTATCTGGCGCCCATCAATGCCTACAACACTTCACTCAAGTCAACGACGGCTAAGCCTGCTAATGGATGGACGGTGAAGCCTATCGCTGCTGGACAGTTTATCCTCTACACCACACTCGGCAGTCAGCGCAACCAGCTCCACCAGACCACCAACACGGCGCTCTACAACTGGGGTTGGGAGGCTAATGCTGACCCCAAGACGACCGACATGGGCTGTGTCTACAGCATCCAAGAGGTGACCGATGATATGCTCCCCAACCGCGTTTCGATCACTTACGTTGTCGATGGCGTAACCACTTTTGCCGACAATAACTATCGCCTCGGCGAACTCAACATCACCGCAGGCAACACGGTTGTTGCTGTTCCTGAGGTGAGCGACAACGGGCAGACCAAGACCTACACGGTCAACCCCGGAGAGACACTGACCGTAACCGAAAAGCAGCGCTATCATGGCTGGAACACGCCTACCATCGAACAGAACGGCGACAAGAAGTTTACTGTTACCTACACGCCCAACCTCAAGGAGGAGAGCCAATATCTCTGGTACACCACCAAGAACAACCATCCCTATCGCATTCCTGCCATCGCCAAGATGAGCAATGGAGAGATTCTTGCTGTGATGGACTACCGCACCTGCAACGATGACATCGGTATGGGCGAGGTGGACCTCGTGGGACGCATCGGTACGGCTGACGGCAAGTCTTGGACTAAGGAGTTCATGATTGCTGACGGCGATGGCAACGCAAGCACCTATCCCTACTTCGGCTGTGGCTTCGGCGACGCTGCTGTTGTGGCTGACCGCGAGAGCGGCAAGGTGGTCATCATGTGTGTGAGCGGTAAGGTGCGCTACACCAATGCCAATGCTTCGACACACCCCTGCGTAGCGCGCGTCGTGAGCGAAGACTACGGTCGCACCTGGAAGATTGAAAACGTGACCGACCAGTTCCTCGGTAAGTCTACCTCACTGCTGCCCGGCTCTTATGCACTCTTCTTCGGCTCAGGTCGCATCGTGCAGAGCAAGCAGGTGAAGGTGGATGGCAGCAGCTACTACCGTCTCTATGCGTCTATCGTTTCGCGTGGCGACAGCAACTCCAACGGTAACTTTGTGGTCTACTCCGACAACTTCGGCGAGACTTGGCAGTTCCTCGGTGGTGCGAAGACTTGTGCACCCAACGGTAATGAGCCTAAGGTGGAGGAACTCCCCAATGGCGACATCATGCTGAGCAGCCGCAAGAGCGGTGGTCGTTACTTCAACGTGTTTAACTTCTCTAACTTTGCCAGCAACAAGACGGCTGGCACATGGGGCAGTCAAACCAACTCTACGGGCATCACTGCTGCCGATTGCAACGGTGAGATCATCGTCCTCGATGCCTATAAGACCTACGATGGCAAGAAGACTAAAGTGCTCCTCCAGAGTGTGCCTTGCAATGGTTCACGCCGCGACGTAGGTTTCTATTACAAGGAAATCGACCCCGCTACCAAGTACACTGCTTCTACGATCGCTACGGGCTGGACCAAGGGTATGGCTGTGAGCAACCTCGAGTCTGCTTATAGCACCATGGTGGAACAGCAGGACGGCCGTCTGGCTTTCCTCTTTGAAGAGGCACCTACATTCAACAATACGTTCGGCTATGCTGAGGTTTATCGTCCCATCAGCATCTACGAGGCTACGGCTGGTGCATTCCAGATGGAAGAGGTGAAGGAGCCTACCAAGGATGCCTATGTCAAGTACTTCAACACCGAGCAGGCTCGCGCCGAAGGTAAACTCTCATGGGTGGGCATCCGCAACGTGCGCAACAGCGACTACACTTGTCATGTGGCTAATGCTTCAGCTTCTTCTGTTGGCAGCCACAATGTTGTGAGCAATCCCGATGCAGAACTCTTTGCCTTTGTGGGTACGCCTGAGTCCTTCTATATCTATAGCAAGACCTATGGCACCGAAAACGGTAAGGCGCTTGGCTACACGAGCAGCAGTGCAGGTGGCGCTGTTACTCCCGGCAAGAACTCGCTCTTCACGCTCGTGAAGCATCAGACGTCGGAGGGCACCTTCCTCATCTGCCCCAAGACGAATACGGATCAATCTTGGAATATGTATCAGGGTGTTGGCAATGACATAAAGTTCTGGGACAGCACAGATGCAGGCAGCAACTGGCGTCTTGACCTCGTATACCTCTACGGCGAAGAGACGGGCATCAACAGCATCCAAGACGATCGCTCGAAGGTGACTAAGATGCTCCAGAAGGGTGCTGTGGTGATCCGCAAGGGCAACACTACATACGACCTCACAGGACGTCGCATTAAGTGATACTGAAACCAAAGAGGCTGGCATCCCCAGTGGCTGGCAGCCTCGACGGTTTCCCATAAACTAAAAAAGCATTATTGTCCGGTAAGAATGGGCTTTCGCTCATTTCTAACGGACAATAATGCTTTTGAAATTTCCAATAAGATAAAGTAAGGGCGCGCTAATCTGCAAAACTGTTCAGCCTAACTTGCTTTTGATCATCACTGAGTATGTGAGATGGGTGGACATACTGGCGCTTTCCACTGCCTTTGTGCTTTGCAGCAGCTACTCTTGTGCTATGCAGCAGCTGCTAATCCTGCGTTGTCTCGTAGGCAACGTATGCTTCGCTGGTGCTCACTGTCTGTGTGTTGCTGGGGTCGGCATCCGCTTGGCGAAACCAGTCGCTATATTCGACATAGTGGCGGGCATAGGTCTGGTTGAGGGTGACGGCTTGATCGGGGTCAACGCACTTGATGAATTTGGCGGGGACACCGCCCCAGAGTTCGCCATCGCCTATCTGGGTGTTGGAGAGCACCAATGCGCCTGCTGCTACGATGGCGCCCCGTCCCACCACAGCGTGGTCGAGCACAGTGGCACCCATGCCGATGAGGGCTCCGTCTTTTATCTCACACCCATGCAAGGTGACAGAGTGACCGATGGTCACATCGTTGCCCAAGATGCAGGGGGCTTTGCCGTTGAGCGTGTGGATGCATGAGTTGTCCTGCACGTTGGTGCGATTGCCTATCTTGATGAAGTGGACATCGCCTCGGATGACGGAGTTGAACCAAATGGTGCAGTCGTCGCCCATTTCAACGTCTCCAACGATGACTGCGCCTTCTGAGAAGTAGCAGTGTTTGCCGAATCGTGGGGCCGGCATACCCGCAAGTCTTTTGATGATGGCCATGATGTTTGGTGCCTGAATGAATGGTATGTTTTGCTAGTTTACCCTGTTTGAAGTAACTGGTGTATCTTTTCGTTCCTGCACAAAAAGCCTTTGACAATGGGCTCCGTGTGAAGGAATGTATTTGCTATGACTGCTGAACGGGTCTCGTTGCAATTTGCAACCATTCACACTCTTCTTCGTCGAGAAGAGGGGAGAGAAGGTCGTAGACCCGCTGATGGTATCGGTTGAGATAGTCAATCTCGTCAGATTGCATCTCCGAGAGAATGATGGGGGTGGTGTCGATGGGGCAAAGGGTGAGCGGTTCGAACTGAAGGAACGGTCCATATTCGCCCTCAATAAAGTGGGTGATGAGCATCGTGTTTTCGGTGCGTACTCCATGCTTGCCGGAGCGATAGATGCCCGGCTCTATGGTCACAGTCATGCCCTCTTGAAGTGGTGCAGGCATGTAGTTCATGCGTATCTGGTGCGGGCCTTCGTGCACGTTGAGGTAGGACCCTACTCCGTGTCCCGTTCCGTGGAGGAAATTGATGCCTTCTTGCCACATGGCATAGCGAGCACAGACGTCGAGCTGTGTCCCGCTGCTCCCGCTTGGGAACTTCGACATGGCGAGACGGATGTGGCAGCGAAGCACGAGTGTGTAGTCATGTCGTTCTTCATCAGTGAGCGGACCGAGTGCAATGGTGCGAGTAATGTCGGTGGTGCCATCTTGGTATTGAGCACCGCTGTCGAGCAGGAGCAGTCCGTGCGGTTCAAGAACTATGTCTGTGTCGGGTGTTGCTTCGTAGTGCACAATGGCTCCATGTGCGCCGTAGCCGGCAATGGTGTCGAACGAAAGGTCGCGAAAGAGTGGTTGCTCTGCACGCAGCTCGGTGAGCTTGCGGTCGGCACTCATCTCGGTGACGGGCGCTCCTTCACCACGCGCAGCTGCTTCGACGGCAGGGCGCAGCCAGCGTAGAAACTTGACCATCGCCACTCCGTCTTTCAGCATGGCACTGCGGAAGCCCGCTATCTCGGCTTCGTTCTTCACGGATTTCATGGGTGCAATGACTGAGGGAGCGAGGAGATAGTTCATGTTAGCCTCGTCGAGTATGTTCTTCAGACGCGCATTGGTGGCTGAGGGGTCGAGTAGAAAGCAGTAGGGAGTTTCCGCCTCTTCTGATATCTTCACGATTGCTTCTGCTATAGCATCGTATGAACAAACATCGATTTCCTCCTTTTTGAGGTAGGACTTGACGTCTGGCGTCAGCTTTTTCTTGTTGATGAAGAGCATCGCCTTTTCTCGCGTGACGAGCGCGTAGCTCACGAAAAGAGGTGTGCAGTGCACGTCCGTGCCGCGTAAGTTGAACAGCCACGCGACTTCGTCCAATAGACTTACGATGGTGGCATCGCAATGCTGTTGTCTGAGTGCTTCGCGCACGCGTTCTATTTTATTATGTGCTGCCTCACCAGCTAAGGTGAGAGGCTGAATTTCGATGGGAGAGAGAGGAAGCGCGGGACGGTCTGTCCATAGAGGTCGTTTGCGCGTTCCTTTTTCTTTGTCGAATGGAGAAAGGTCGGTGTGGAGGTGCATGCCGTGCACCATAAGTTCCGATTCCAATGTCTTCGTGCTTGCAATGGTGTTGCACCATGCGTCGAGGCCCACGCGATAGTTGTAGTGGCAAGTTGCTCCGCCCCATGCTTTTTGCGTTTTGCCATGCGGATGGTCAAGTTCAGATAGGTCGCTGTACTCGTCTTCCAAGTCTGCTCCGATGTTGATGTCGTCAATCTCTTCCCACAGATGAGCTTGCGTGGCTAACCATTCCGCTATGTTAGGTGTGCCTTTGAGCCCTTGCTTCAAGAGTTGGAAGGGCGTGTCGCGCAGTTGCTCCTCTGCAGCGAGAAAGTAGCGGGAGTCGGTCCATAGGGCAGCATCGGTGAGCGTGACAACGGCTGTGCCAGCACTGCCATCGAATCCGCTGATCCACTGGCGCGCCTTCCAGTGTTCGGGCGTGTATTCACCACTGTGTGGGTCTGTGCTTGGGAAGATGTAGGCGTGCAAACCGTGTGTCTTCATCCAGGCGCGCAGTTGTTCTACTCGGGTGTGTATCATAAGGTGATGCTCTGGAAAATGTGTGGTCTAAGGTTATGGCTGAGTGTGGATGCCGATGTCGCTCACTCCTTGAATGGTGGCTCTGTCCATGAGGTGGCTGATGGTGATGTGGGTGGTATCGGTGGAGGAGAGACGGAGCGGGTGGGGTAGAGATTGTGTGTAGGTCAAGAGGTCCCTTCCTTTTCCTGTGAAGTTGCCGTCGGCATCGGTGATGGTGAAGCGAAGCGTATCGCAACAAGTTTCGGGTAGAGAAGCTGCGCTGTTCTTTTTGTTTGGTGTTCTTGCTGTCGACGAAGCAACCAAGAACCAAAGGTCTTGGTAGGGGTAACGCCTGTTGATGCGCACTTCCACGTCAAGAGAATACAGCGTGTCGCCTTCGACTGGGGGCAGTGAGAAGCGAATAGCTTCTTGCCGCTTCCAATCTTCGACGTCAGTAGGCTTGAAGATGTGTACCTCAGGACTCTTGCTGCATGCGCTGCTCAGCATGGCTGTTGCCATCATGGTGGCGATGATTGTTCTTGCCTTCATTGCGGTTCTTTTGACGGTTTGGCTCACTTGCGCGCTCGGCGTGCGCTCTGCCCTCCGGAGCAGACGAGTTGTTGCTTTGTCCCTTGTTGGGAGCATTTCTCCCTTCGCCGTTTCTTGGCTCTCCGTTTCGTGGTTCCGAGTTTCTTCTTTCGTTGTTCCGCAGCTCAGCATTTTTTTCTTCGCTGTTTCGTGGCTCTCCGTTTCGTGGTTCGCTGTTTCGCGGCTCAGTGTTATGTGTATCAGTTTCGTCTGCTTTGTCGTAGGCGCGCTTATCGTATCCCTTCGGATTAGCCTTCTTCTTTTTCTTCTTCTTCTTAGTCTTGTCGAATCGGTTGAGGTCGTCCTGTGCGGCAAGGTCGATGGGGCGGTCTGGCATCTTGCGTCCGCCTTCTTCGAGTGTTTCGGGCTCTTCCCCTCTGCGGTTCATGGCAATGATGTCTTTGGCACGTGCTGCCGTGATGGTGGTGAGGTTGGCAGCAATACGTTTGTCTGTGCTGTAGGTGACCATGCCAGAGAGGATGTCGGCTTTGAAGAAGAAGTATTCGCCATCGGCAGTGTGGAGCGACAGTTCTCGGCTTGGGAGTTGTCTTCCTGCCTCGATGTATTGGTCGGTCTCGTAGTTCATGCAGCACTTAAGTTTGGCACACTGACCCGCCAATTTTTGTGGGTTGAGCGAGAGGTCCTGGAAGCGAGCGGCAGCAGTAGACACACTGACGAACGACTTGATCCAAGTGGCACAGCAGAGCTCACGCCCACAGGGACCAAATCCGCCGATGCGCCCCGCCTCTTGTCGGGCACCAATCTGCTTCATTTCGATGCGCACACGAAACTCCTCTGCAAGCACTTTGATGAGTTGGCGGAAATCCACGCGCCCATCAGCGATGTAGTAGAAGATAGCCTTGTTGCCATCGCCTTGGTATTCGACATCGCCAATCTTCATCTCCAGACCGAGGTTCTTGGCAATCTGTCGACTCTTGATCATCGTGTCGTGTTCCTTCGCCTTGGCTTCTTCATACTTCTCCATGTCTACGGGACGTGCAAGGCGATAGATGTGCCTCACTTCGTCCATGGCGCGCAGATTGGCCTTCTTGAGTTGCAGAAGGGCGAGTTTTCCCGTCATGGTGACCGTGCCGATGTCGTGACCGGGTGATGCTTCGACAGCCACGATGTCGCCTTTGACGAGCTGTAGTTTATTCTCGTTGTGGTAGTATCCTTTGCGTGTGTTTTTGAATTGCACCTCCACGATGTCCGTCGTGTCGTTGTTGCCCGGTATGTCGGCGAGATAGTCGTAGTCGTTGAGTTGTTGGTAGCTCTTTCCTACGCTGTGTTTGCTGAATCGGCAGCCAAAGCCGCCGCACATATATTTTTTGTCCATAGTTACTTATTTCATAGATATAGAGAGAGCGTCGCACGATTGTGCGTCACTGAATGAGCAGAACGATGATTTTGAGCGAGAGGTCGAAGAAGACCATCTTGGCATTGACATTGCCTTCGATGTCAACCTCCGCTTGCGTGAGTTCGTCCATGATGCGAATCACGTTACGCTCGTTGATAAACCGTGCGAAGCGCACAGAGAACTCGCTTTCGCGCTGAAGCTGGTAGTTCAGTTGGTCTTGCCGCTGGAAGTTGTAGATGAAGTTTTCGCGCACCAAGTGCTGGGCGTATTGCAAGAAGCGCTTCTGCGTCTCGCGCCCGCGTGCTGCCATCTCGTCGCTCCAGGAGCGTAGGTCTTTTATCTTGCGCATATAGGCGGTGCGCATGAGGAATACAAACTGGTCGAAGAAGACACTCTCCTCATTGCCTGCCGCCATGCGGTGAAGAGCTTGCGTGTAGTTGCCTTGTGCCACATGCGCCAATTCCTGGGCATGAGTTTGTGGCAGTGCAAAGCGCATCTGCAGTGCGGCAGCCACTGTAGCCTTGTCCAGTGTGGGCACGTTGATGCGTTGTGTGCGGCTCATGATGGTGCCGAGCACCTTGTCGGGCTCTTCGCTCGTCATGATGAAGTGTGTGCGTGCTGGTGGCTCTTCGATGAGCTTGAGCAATTTGTTTGCTGTTTCCTGATTCATGCGCTCAGGCAGCCAGATGATGACCACGCGTCTTCCGCCCTGGCTCGACTTGATAGCAAGTTTCTTGAGCAACGAATCACTCTCGCCCACATAGAAGGTGGCTTGTTGGTTCTCCGCCTTCATGTCTTCGAGCCAGTCGTTGATGTCGAAGTAGACATTCTCTTGCAGCTGTGCGCGCCACTCAGCCAGGTAGTCATCGCAGATGGGAGCCGTGCTGCTATTCTTTTTTTTGATGATGGGGAAAGAGAAGTGAAGGTCGGGATGTGCAAAGTTCTCAGCCATGCGACAATTGCGACACGCTCCGCACGGTTCCGTGGGGAGCGCAGCCAGTTGCATGGAGCCAAAGAGTCCCACCTCTGGTTCGGCAGTCTGCTCGGTGTGCTCGCAGAGCAAGAACTGGGCGAGTGCGAGTGCGAGTGGCAACTTGCCCACGCCTCTTGGACCGCACAGCATGAGTGCATGTGGGATGCGGTTGTTGTGTGCATCTTGCAGGAGTCTTTGCTTGACTTCTTCTTGTCCTATGACATCGTTGAATTGCATCTTTCTTAGTAGAGTTGTTTGGCAATCTGTTTGATGCTCTCCACCGCCGAGACGGTATAGAAATGCAGACTGGGCGCATCGTGGCGCATGAGTTCGCGACACTGCTCCACTGCCCACTCGATGCCCACCTGCTTTATCTCTTCGTCGTTCTTGCACTTGAGTGCCTCTCTATAGAGTGCCTCTGGCAGGTCGCAGTGGAAGGTCTTCGGCACAATCGTTAGTTGCGAACGTTTGGCAAGAGGCTTGATGCCGGGGATGATGGGTATGGTGATGCCCGCCTGTCGTGCTTGTGCTACAAACTGAAAATACTTCTCGTTGTCGTAGAACAACTGCGTCACCGCATACTGTGCGCCCATGTCCTGCTTGCGGCGCAGTATGGCGATGTCGCTTTGCAGGTTTGGAGCCTCTTCATGCTTTTCGGGATAACATGCCACACCGAAGTGAAAGTTGGGTCCGGGCACCTTGATGGGCGTCCCGTCGTGGAAGAACCCTTCGTTGAAGCGGTTGATCTGCTCGATGAGCTCTGTGGCATACGAAGGACCGTCGCCCGTAGGGTGGAAGTGTGCGTCCTCCTTAGCCTTGTCGCCACGCAGCACGAGCACATCGCTGATGTCGAGAAACTGCAAGTCGAGCAACATATACTCCAGGTCCTCGCGGGTGTTGCCGCTGCACACGAGGTGCGGCACCACGGGCACGCCGAAGAGGTTCTGGATGGATGCTGCGATGGCAATGGTTCCAGGTCGGCGTCTTATGCGTTGCCGCTGCAGCAGTCCACCTTCCACCTCGTTGTAGACATACTCGCTGCGATGCGTAGTGATGTTGATGTATCGCGGTGAGAACTCCGCCAACTGCTCTATGGTGCGAAAGAGCGACGCCGTTCCCGTTCCTTTAAGAGGGGGCAGCACCTCAAACGAGAATGCTGTCCCCTGCTTTTGATTGATGATGTCGATGATGTTCATTTACTTGATGGTGCAGTCAGCGTTGAAATAGCCCGATTCAGACAGTTTCTTAATAGCGGCAAAGTCACTCCAGCTGGGATCCTTCTTGAAGTCCTCAATCTGTGCGTCTGGCACGTAGACCTCACATTGCTTCTTGTTGAAAGCCTTGGCAGCCGCTGTGGTGGGGAAGGCATACCATGCGGGCGTGAGGATGAAGAGTTTCTTCACGTTCTTGGCATCGGCGCAGAAGGTGTACATGCGGTCCTTGAAGTTGTAGGGGATGGTGAGCTCCTCAATGCCTGTGCTGCCCTTGAAAGCGCCTTCCTCGATGGCGTCGATGGTCATGGGGATGATGACGGTCTTGAGGGCAGTGCAGTTGGCGAGCGCACCTTCGCGAATCTTCCAGCCGCGGTCGTCCATCTTAGCCACCTTGAGTGAGGTGCAGCCGTCGAATGCGTTCAAACCATAGGTAGAGGTGCTGGCAGAGATGCTTTCGAGGCTCTTGCATCCAGCAAATGCTTCGTCTCCGATCACCTCAACGATGTCGTCAAAATACACCTGCTTCAGGTTGGTGCAGTCCTTGAACGATGCCGTTCCGATCATGTTTATCTTATGGTCGAAGTAGAGCGCCTCGACGGCAGTGTTGCCTTCCATCATGTTGTCGAGCGTGGAGAGCACATTCTGGTCGAATCCCACATTCTTATATTCGTTCTTCATCTTAGCCGTGATCTCGCTCGACTTGTAGACGTGCAGGTCAGCCGGTTTCTCAGCAACAGTTTTTGCTTCTGTCTTTTCCGTAGTCTCTGTTTCTGCACTTTCGTTCTTCGTGTCAGCCTTCTTCTCTCCTCCGCAACTGGTCAGCAGAGTGGCACCCATCATGAGGGTGAGGAATGTCTTTTTCATCGTTCTTTGTGTTTAGAGGTTGATACTATTATCTTGTTCATTTGTGGCACTGCCCCGTTGTTGCGTCGCATGCTCCGCTCCTGTCGATGTGCAGTGCCTTTGACAATCATGAGCCACGACACACGCCCCACTGGCTCTTGTCTCTCAGCAGGAGGCGCCGTTGTCTCAATTTTGCCTAATTGCGTTTGCTTAGGGGATAAATTCTATAAAATCGGTGTAAAATTACAAGTTTTTTCGTACATTTGCAAGCGTTTTCTCAAAAATCTTCAATTATGGCACAGCATAGCGCTTTCCGAAAGCTCCTCTTTTTCCTCATTTTCCTCCTGCTTGCAGGGGGAGGGTGGTTTGTCTGCAAGTCTTTGCTGAAGCCTTCCACCCATTCCTTTCGCTGTGTCGTGGCAGGTCTCTTTGCCTCGCCTCCTCCTCTTTCGCCCGACAGCATCTCGCACCGCTCTGCACAGGTGGAGCAGATGCTTTCCGAAATAGACTACTACGAGCAGACACACACCATCTTCGACGACGGCTACCAACAGGTGATGGCTCTGCGCCCCTATCTGCAAAGCCACCTTGCCCACATCATGCACGCCCCACAGCGCAACTATCGTCAGGTTCTCTTTGCACGCCCATATTCCGCCTACGACGTGCGGCAACTCGTGCGCCGCTGGCTCCTTCCTGCCGAGGCAGCCGGCGACACGCTCCTCTTTGCCCCCCTCCTCTCTTGCACCACCCAAAGCTCCCCTCTTCTCTTTCACGACGGGCAGCACTATGGCCGTGTGGACTATCCCAATCGTAGCTTCTACCGTGGCGACTTTGTGCAGCAGGGCAGCGTTGTGCGCCCGCAAGGCATTGTGCGTCAGGGCCGCGGACGACTCGTCTTCCCCGACGGCACGATTTATGAGGGCAACTGGGATGCCGACACGCTGACCCATGGCGTGCGCTATACCGCCGGCGTGCGCTATGAAGGACAGTTCGATGCACAGCTGCGCCCGAACGGTTTCGGCGTTCTTCGTGGCGAGGAATACTACGAAGGCGACTGGGTGCATGGCAAGCGTCAGGGCTATGGCGTAGGGCTCATTCCAGGGCGCATCGTCTGTGTGGGCACCTGGAAGGGCGACCGCTTCCGAGGCGAGCACATCGTGCACAACCATCAGCGCGTCTACGGCATTGACATTGCACGTTATCAGCACGAACGCGGTAACCGTACCTATCCCATCCTCTGGGTGGCATTGCGCATCAAGCATCTGGGAAAGAAGATACCGAGACGTGTGGAAGGCGAAGGCGATTTCCCTGTTCGCTTCTGCTACGTCAAAGCCACGCAGGGCGTCACACTCGTCAACTCCTATGCTGCAGAGGATATGTTTTTAGGCAGACGCGCCGGTATCCACATGGGGCAGTATCACTTCTTCTCTCCGATCGACGGCAGAGAACAAGCCAAATGGTTCCTCCAGAACGCCTCCTTGCAGCCTGGCGACCTCCCGCCGGTGCTCGATGCAGAGCTCTCGCCACAGCAGATGGAGGCTATGGGCGGCGCCGCTGCCATGTTGCGGGAGATGGCAGCATGGGTCGAGGTGGTCAAGGCACACTGCCACACGACTCCTCTTCTCTACGTCAGCCAGAGCTTCCTCGATGCCCATTGGAGTCAAGCGCCCGACGAGCTCCGTCAATGCCCCGTCTGGGTGGCACGCTACAGCGAGTATCGGCCCTACTATCGCTTGGCATTTTGGCAGATGAGCGACGACGGTGTCGTGCATGGCATCACGCCTCAGGTCGACATAGACGTCTTTAATGGGTCGCTCGACCAGTTCAAACAATTCGTTAGCGAGTATCAAATCAAATAGATTCAATATGGGAAGAAACAAGTTCTCACAACGGGAAATCACCGAAATCACCAAGTTGCTGCGCCGCAAAGCCTCAGGTTCACGTTTTGTTCAGAAGCTCGTCCGTCACGACCTGCGCGTCGACTATGAGTTCAACATCTCCGACTTCAACGAACCCGGAAAAGCCTTCGGAGCTGACGACCTGCAGCGCTGCATCGAGCGCGGGCGCATAGTCATCCTCGACGATGCCACCATCGAAGCCATGAAAGCCAAGCGTGCACGCGACAAAGCCCACGATGCTGCCCTGGCTGAAGCGGCTGCCATAGAAGCAGGCGAGGCCACTGATTGGCGCAAGGCACAAGAAGAGTGGGAGGAATGGGAGCGAAACCAAAAAGAGGCTTGAAGCATCTCTGAGCATCGCACTTTCCCCGTCGCACGACGAAAGCAATTTTTTTTCACTCCTTTTCATTCCTTCACGTCAAAAACTTCACTTTTTGTTTGGCAGTTCCAACGAAAAATCGTATTTTTGCGGTGAAAATCTCTCTATTGTTTATCATAAAAGAACAAAACTATGGCTTTTTTAACTGAAGAAAAACTGCTCATCGTTGGTGCCGGCGGCATGATCGGCTCTAACATGGTACAGAGCGCGCTCATGCTGGGTCTGACCCCCAACATTTGTCTCTATGATATCTTTGAACCCGGTGTGCATGGCGTGGCTGACGAGATGACACACTGTGCCTTCCCCGGTGCCAACATCACCTGGACCACCAATCCCGAGGAGGCTTTCACCGGCGCAAAGTATATCGTGTCAAGCGGTGGCGCACCCCGCAAAGAGGGCATGACGCGCGAGGATCTGCTCAAGGGCAACTGCCAGATCGCTGCTGAGTTTGGCGACTTCATCAAGAAGTATTGCCCCAACGTCAAGCATGTCGTTGTCATCTTCAACCCCGCCGACGTCACGGCACTCACCGCACTCATCCACTCTGGCTTGAAGCCCAACCAGCTCACCTCACTCGCTGCACTCGACTCCACCCGTCTGCAGCAAGCACTCGCCAGCGAGTTCGGTGTGCCTCAGTACAAGGTCACCGGCTGCAAGACCTACGGCGGTCACGGCGAGCAGATGGCTGTCTTCGCCAGCGATGTGCAAATCGATGGCAAACCTCTCGCACAGATGAACCTCTCTGCCGAGCGTTGGGCAGAAATCAAACACGCCACCATTCAGGGCGGTTCCAACATCATCAAGCTCCGCGGACGCAGCTCTTTCCAGAGCCCCTCATACCAGGCCATCAAGATGATCGAAGGCGCCATGGGCGGCGAGCCCTTCACCTGGCCAGCTGGGTGCTATGTGGCTTCTGAGAAGGTCATGATGGCAATGCCCACCATCATCGATGCCACCGGCGTTCACTACACCGAGCCCGTCGGCAGCGAAGAAGAGATGGCTGCCCTCCAGTCTTCCATCGCTCATCTCGGCAAGATGCGCGACGAAATCATCTCTCTGGGCATCATTCCCGCAGTAGAGGATTGGAAGACCGACAACGCTAACCTCTAACCAAAACGCCTTCTTGCGTGCGTATATAATATAAGGTACGTGCGCGACAATATCATAAGACGCAGCATCCTACTTTTCCGGACGCTGCGTCTTTTTTTGTATCCTGCTGCAAGGTTTCTCCGTTTCTGCTGCAGAACTTTTCCGTTTCTGCTGCAGAAACATTCGGTTTCTGCTGCAGAAAATCTTAGTTTCTGCTGCAGAAAATTTTTGTTTCTGCTGCAGAAAATTTTTATTTCTGCTGTGCCACGTATTTTTTCTATTGTTGTTCGCTGTAATGGACAGTCTGTCCATCAAGCTTACAGCCCTGCTCAAAAGCGCAGCGGCAAACCATGTAATTAGGATCACCACGCGCATCGCTCCGCAAGGGCAACTGCTTTTTCTTCTCTTTTCAGTGTCATCATTCTGAGCCTTTCTTGTCTCTATGCAAGGACATGGACGTCCTGTCTGCATATCCCACCTAACTCATCTGCCACCCACACTTCGCGGTAGGGTAGCGTCATGCTACGTTCCTTCTTCTTCAGAGCTTGAAAAAAAAGAGAGAAATGTTTGGTGGAACGGAAAATAAGTAGTAATTTTGCGCCGCAAATAAAACCCATAGGGTAAATTTAATAATTCATTAACCAAACAAACAACATGATCGTAGTACCTGTAAAAGAAGGTGAGAACATCGAGAGAGCGCTGAAGAAGTTCAAGCGTAAGTATGAGAAGACTGGTGTAGTAAAGGAACTCCGCCGCCGTCAGCAATTTGACAAGCCTTCAGTACTTAAGAGACTCAAGATGGAGCACGCTGTCTATGTGCAGCAGTTGCAGAGAACAGAAGATTAAGTTTTTTTAACTGGCAAACCCTTGGAGTTGCCGAAAAAAATCCCTATCTTCGTTGCCGAAAACCAATGTTGATGGAAAATGGAGGATATAAAGGATTTTGTGAACTATCTCGCCAACGAGCGAAACTACTCACAACGTACTTGTACCTCCTACAATAGGTCGCTGAAGGAGTTTAGAACCTACATCGATAGCCTCGAAGGAGGTGTCACATGGCAGACACTGAATACTGACATGATACGCAACTGGGTCATCAGCGAGATGGATCGCGGACAGAACCCAAAATCAGTCAACGTCACGCTCAGCGCACTCCGTTCCTTCTATAAGTTCTTGCTGCGCTACAAACGGGTTGTACAAGACCCAGTCCATAACCTGCAAGGACCCAAAAAGGATAAATACCTCCCATCGTTCGTCAAAGAGTCCGACATGAACCGACTCATCGACGGGGATTACTTCCCCGAAGATTTCGAAGGACAACGTGACCGACTCATACTCCTCACATTCTATAGCACCGGCGTCAGATTGTCTGAACTCGTGGGTATCAACCTCGCTGATGTCGATCTCGCACAGTGCCAACTGAAGGTGACAGGAAAAAGAAACAAACAACGCATCATCCCATTCGGACGAGAATTGCACGATGCCTTCTCTGGCTACATCGCTCTGCGACACGCGCACACCGCCGACTCGGAAGAACAAGCTTTGTTTCTTGAAACCACCAACGGACGACGCATCACCAAAGGCAAAGTGGAGGCAAGGGTCAAACAATACCTGAGTCTTGTCACAACAGTGAAACGGCGAACGCCACATACATTGAGGCATAGCTTTGCTACGCACATGCTCAACCATAAGGCGGACTTGCAGGCTGTCAAGGAACTGCTCGGACATGAGTCCATAGCTACGACAGAGATCTATACCCACACAACATTGGAGGAGTTAAAAGAAATGTATAACCAGGCTCATCCACGAGCCTAAAAACGCAACGACTATGGAGATTAACATTCAGGCAATCCATTTCGAGGCTACTGAAAAGCTTCATGACTTCATTCAAAAGAAAGTCTCGAAACTCGGGAAGTTCAGTGATGAAATAAGAAAGGTAGAGGTGTCGCTAAAGGTCGTAAAGCCCGAAACCGCTTTGAACAAGGAAACTGCCATACTGCTTAGCGTGCCTGGCAGCGAACTCAGAGCTAACAAGGTTTGCGATACATTTGAAGAAGGAATCGATGAATGTTGCGAAATTCTGACTCGTCAACTCGAAAAGTACAAGGATAAGCAGAAAAATCGCTAATAAATGAAAGAAAAGTGCCAAAAAATTTTGGCGTTTCAAAAATAATCACTAATTTTGCAGCCGATTTAGCAAACAAACAGCTAAAGAGGCTGCAAATTAAAGACAGCAAAAACAACAACAGGGTAGATACCAGAGTGGCCAAATGGGGCAGACTGTAAATCTGCTGGCTTACGCCTTCGGTGGTTCGAATCCATCTCTACCCACTCAACAAGCGGAAGTAGCTCAGTCGATAGAGCACTAGCCTTCCAAGCTGGGGGTCGCGGGTTTGAGCCCCGTCTTCCGCTCCAATCGGAACGAAACGTGAAAGAATGAAAGAAGTTGCTGCTTTAGCTCAGTGGTAGAGCGCATCCTTGGTAAGGATGAGGTCCCGAGTTCAACTCTCGGAAGCAGCTCTCTTCAAAGAGATCATTCAAAGCAAACAAAGTTCCAGCGCCCTGAGGGGCAAACTAATTATGAACACATAATTATTAATAATTAAAAAACAGCTATGGCTAAAGAACATTTTGAGAGAACCAAACCTCATGTAAACATTGGTACAATTGGTCACGTTGACCACGGTAAGACTACGCTCACCGCTGCCATCACCACAGTTTTGGCAAAGGCTGGTCTTTCTGAGGTTAAGAGCTTCGACCAGATCGACAATGCTCCCGAAGAGAAGGAGCGTGGTATCACCATCAACACCGCTCACGTTGAGTACGAAACAGCTACTCGTCACTACGCTCACGTAGACTGCCCGGGTCACGCCGACTACGTTAAGAACATGGTTACTGGTGCTGCACAGATGGACGGTGCTATCATCGTTTGTGCCGCTACTGACGGTCCTATGCCTCAGACCCGTGAGCACATCCTGCTCGCTCGTCAGGTGAACGTTCCTCGTCTCGTTGTGTTCCTGAACAAGTGCGACATGGTTGACGACGCTGAAATGCTCGAGCTCGTTGAGATGGAAATGCAGGAGCTCCTCGCTCAGTATGAGTTCGAAGAGGACACCCCCATCATCCGCGGTTCTGCACTTGGTGCACTCAATGGTGTACCCGAGTGGGAGAAGAGCGTAATGGATCTGATGGACGCTTGCGACACCTGGATTCAGGAGCCCGTTCGTGCCGTTGATAAGCCTTTCTTGATGCCTGTTGAGGACGTATTCTCAATCACTGGTCGTGGTACCGTTGCTACTGGTCGTATCGAAACTGGTGTCGTTAAGATTGGTGACGATGTTCAGATCCTCGGTCTCGGTGAGGACAAGAAGTCAGTTATCACTGGCGTTGAGATGTTCCGCAAGATCCTCGATACAGGTGAAGCTGGTGACAACGTAGGTCTCCTCCTCCGTGGTATCGACAAGCAGGATGTAAAGCGCGGTATGGTTATCACCCACCCCGGTGCTATCACTCCTCACTCTGGCTTCAAGGCTTCTATCTATGTTCTGAAGAAGGAAGAGGGTGGTCGTCACACTCCTTTCGGCAACAAGTATCGTCCTCAATTCTACCTCCGCACTATGGACTGCACCGGTGAGATCTCTCTCCCCGAAGGAATTGAGATGGTAATGCCCGGCGACAACGTAGAGATCACTGTAAACCTGATCTATAAGGTTGCCCTCAACGTAGGTCTCCGTTTCGCTATCCGCGAAGGTGGTCGCACCGTTGGTTCTGGTCAGATTACCGAGGTATTCGACTAATCGAATCAAACAAGAAATAATAGGTGTGAGGCTTGTGGCTCTCCTCAGCCTCCACCTTACTTACGGGAATAGCTCAGTTGGTAGAGCACTGGTCTCCAAAACCAGGTGTCGGGAGTTCGAGCCTCTCTTCCCGTGCTAATAGATAAAGATATGAAAATTATTAACTATTGTAAGGCTTCATACGAAGAACTCGTGCATAAGACCACTTGGCCTTCTCGCAAGGAGCTCATGAACTCTGCGGTCGTTGTTTTAATCGCTTCCCTTTGCATCGCAGCGGTCATCTTCGTTATTGATACTGCATTTGACAAAGGTATGCAGGCTATCTACAGTCTGGCAAAGTAATTCCTTAGGAAAATATGGCTGAAACTGAAATGAAGTGGTACGTACTGCGTGCCATTAGTGGAAAGGAAGGCAAAGTGAAGGAATACATTGATGCACTCATTGCTCAAGGTGGTGAGTTAAGCAAACACGTGTCTGAAGTACTTATTCCTATGGAAAAGGTTGTCACCATCAAAAATGGCAAGCGTACCGTCAAAGAAAAGAATTGTCTTCCTAAGTATGTCTTAGTCAAGGCGGACATGGATTCTGCTACCCAAGAAACTCTTCGCTACGTACCCAATGTTACTGGTTACCTCAGCGACGTGAAAGGCGGACAGAAACCTATGCCACTCCGACCCAACGAGATCAACCGGTTGCTTGGCTCTGTCGACGAGGTTATCGAAACCACCGACGAGACAGTTACGCCTTATCTTGTTGGCGAGAGCGTTAAGGTTACCGAAGGTCCCTTCAGCGGCTTTGAAGCTCTTGTGGAGGAAGTCAATAGCGAAAAGAAAAAGCTCAAGGTTATGGTCAAGATTTTCGGAAGAAAAACTCCTCTCGAACTTGGCTTTATGCAGGTTGAAAAGCAATAAGACGAATTCGATTCGCCTTTTTTGCTCTTTCTAAATAACAATAATAAAGTACTAAAAAAATGGCTAAAGAAGTTGCTGGATTAATCAAATTACAGATTAAAGGAGGCGCTGCAAATCCATCTCCCCCAGTAGGTCCCGCTCTCGGTTCCAAGGGTATCAATATTATGGATTTCTGCAAGGCATTCAACGCCAGAACACAGGATAAGGCTGGTAAGGTGCTGCCTGTGGTCATCACTTATTACACGGATAAGAGCTACGACTTCATCGTTAAAACTCCTCCCGTGGCAATACAGTTGTTGGAAGCCGCCAAAATCAAGAGCGGTTCTGCTGAACCTAACCGTAAGAAGGTAGCTGCTATCACATGGGAGCAGGTTCAAAACATTGCCCAAGATAAAATGCCCGATTTGAACTGTTTCACTATCGATGCTGCTATGTCTTTGGTTGCAGGTACGGCAAGAAGTATGGGTATCACCATTAAGGGTGACCGTCCCCAATTTTAAATTTTAAACCTTCAAAATTGACATGAGTAAACTGACAAAAAACCAGAAGTTGGTAGCTGGCAAGATTGAAGCGGGGAAGGCTTACACCTTGAAGGAAGCATCTCAGTTGGTTAAGGATATCACCACTACCAAGTTCGACGCTTCTGTAGATATTGATGTTCGTCTGGGTGTGGATCCCCGCAAAGCAAACCAAATGGTGCGCGGTGTTGTTTCACTTCCCAACGGCACAGGTAAGGTGACTCGCGTGCTCTGCCTTTGCACTCCCGATCAGGAGACTGCTGCTAAGGAAGCTGGCGCTGACTATGTAGGTCTCGATGAATATATCGAGAAGATTAAGGGCGGTTGGACAGATATCGACGTTATCATCACCATGCCCGCTATCATGGGTAAGATTGGTGCTCTGGGTCGTATCCTCGGTCCTCGCGGACTGATGCCTAACCCCAAGAGTGGTACTGTAACTCCCAATGTGGCTCAGGCTATCAAGGAGGTTAAGCAGGGTAAGATTGATTTTAAGGTCGACAAGACTGGTATCGTACATACTTCTATCGGTAAGGTGAGCTTCACCGCTGAGCAAATCGCTCAGAACGCAAAGGAGTTCATTGCTACGATCATTAAGCTCAAGCCCGCTGCTGCTAAGGGTACCTATATGAAGAGTATTTATCTTTCCAGTACTATGAGCGCTGGTATCAAGATCGATACCAAGGCTGTTGAGGAAATCTAAAAAAGTAGACAATCATGAGAAAGGAAGATAAAGTAGCAGTTATTGCACAGCTTGGTGAATTGCTTAAGAAGTATCCCCACTTCTACCTCGTAGACGTTGAGGGTATGGATGCTGCAAGTTCGAGCGAATTGCGTCGCAACTGCTTCAAGAACAATGTGAAGATGGTGGTCGTTAAGAACACGCTCTTCCAGAAGGCTCTCGAAGCAAGCGAACTCGATTGCTCTGCACTCTACAGCACCCTCGTGGGCACCACCGGCGTTATTTTCACTGATGTAGCAAATATGCCTGCTAAGATGCTGAAGGACTATGCCTCTAAGAAGGCAGAAAAGCCCGCTCTGAAGGCAGCTTATGCTGAGGAAGGTTGCTATGTTGGTGCTAACCAGCTTGATGTGTTGTGCTCTATCAAGAGCAAGAACGAAGTTATTGCCGAGATTGTTGCATTGCTCCAATCACCCGCAAAGAACGTTATCTCTGCTCTGCAGTCTGGCGCAAACACCATCCATGGAGTTCTCAAGACTCTCGGCGAGAAGGGCGAGTAATCGTTCGACGAGCCACATTATCACAAACTAGTCACAAACTAATAAAAAAGAATACAAAATGGCAGATTTGAAAGCTATTGCTGAAGAGTTGGTAAACTTGACAGTGAAAGAAGTTAATGAGTTGGCAACCATCCTGAAGGATGAGTATGGAATTGAGCCCGCTGCTGCAGCTGTTGCTGTTGCTGCTGCTCCTGGTGCAGGCGCTGAGGCTGCTGCTGAGGAGAAGACCGACTTCGACGTCGTTCTCAAGAGCGCAGGTGCTAACAAGCTCCAGGTCGTAAAGGCTGTTAAGGAAGCTTGCGGTCTCGGTCTTAAGGAGGCTAAGGAAATGGTTGACGGTGCTCCCAGCACCCTCAAGGAAGGCATGCCCAAGGCTGACGCTGAGGCTCTCAAGAAGACCCTCGAGGAGGCTGGTGCAGAGATCGAGCTCAAGTAAGCTCTTCCTCGTCAATTCAGACAAACATGGTAAAGGATCCTCTGGTAGAGGGTTCTTTACCTTTTGCGTCCACACGCGCATACGCATATAATATATATTGTAGCGTTGAATATTGTAGCATAACTCCTACAACGCTTCACCCACCCTCGAGCACCTCTGCTCGCCCTGTTTAGCAAATTCACAATTTCAACATATATGTCATCACATCTTATCAACAACAGAGTTAACTTTAGCTCAGTGAAGAGTCCGATGCCTTATCCCGACTTTCTGGAGATTCAGCTCAAGTCGTTTAAGGAGTTTCTTCAGTTGGACACTCCTCCTGAGTTGAGAAAGAACGACGGTCTCTATCGTGTGTTCGCCGAGAACTTCCCGATACAGGACGCACGCAACAGTTACAAACTCGAGTTTCTCGATTACTTTATCGATCCTCCTCGCTACAGCATAGAGGAGTGTCTCGAGCGTGGACTTACCTACAGCGTGCTGCTTAAGGCTAAGTTGCGTCTCTCTTGCGAAGATGAGGACCATGTGGATTTTGCTACGCAGGTTTCTGATGTTTTCCTGGGTGCGATTCCTTATATGACCGACAATGGTACGTTCATCATCAATGGTGCGGAGCGTGTTGTCGTTTCACAGTTACATCGTTCACCCGGTGTTTTCTTTGGCAGCAATGTGCATGCCAACGGTACGCAGCTCTACAGTGCTCGTATCATTCCTTTCAAGGGTAGCTGGATTGAGTTTGCCAGTGACATCAATAATGTGATGTATGCTTACATCGACCGTAAGAAGAAGCTTCCTGTTACCACTTTGCTACGCGCAATCGGTTTTGAAAATGACCACGACATTCTTGAAATCTTCAACCTTGCTGAGGAGGTAGAAGTGAGCGAAGAGAAACTCACACCCTACATCGGCTGCAAGCTGGCGGGTAACGTGCTCAAGACCTGGAACGAGGACTTCGTGGATGAGGATACCGGCGAATTGGTTAGTATCAAGCGTAACGAAGTTGTTGTAGAGCGCGGAAACGTACTCAATGAGAACAACCTGGAGTTGATTCTCGATAGCGGCGTACAGAATGTGCTTGTACAACGCAACGACCCCAATGCTACCGACTACAGCATCATCTTCAACACGCTTCAGAAGGATCCATCCAACAACGGACTCGAGGCTGTGCAGTACATCTATCGTCAGCTCCGCAACTCTGACCCTGTTGATGAAAACTCAGCCCGTGAGGTTATCAACGGTCTTTTCTTTAGCGAAAAGCGTTACGATCTCGGTTTTGTGGGTCGCTACCGTCTCAACAGAAAGTTGAACCTCGAGATCGATCCCGCTTGTCGTGTCCTGACTAAGGAGGACATCATTGAGATTATCAAGTATCTCATCGAACTGGTGAACAGTAAAGCGGCGGTGGATGACATCGACCATTTGAGCAATCGCCGCGTGCGCACCGTTGGCGAGCAGCTCAGTAATCAGTTTGCTATTGGCTTGGCTCGTATGACTCGCACCATTCGTGAGCGCATGAATGTGCGTGACACCGAGACCTTCGGCGCACAGGATCTGGTCAACGCCAAGACGATTTCAAGCGTTGTGAACAGTTTCTTCGGTACGAATGCGCTGAGCCAGTTCATGGACCAAACCAATCCATTGGCTGAGGTCACACACAAACGTCGTCTTTCTGCACTCGGTCCTGGCGGTCTCTCTCGCGAACGCGCCGGTTTTGAGGTGCGTGACGTACACTATACTCACTATGGTCGCCTTTGTCCTATCGAGTCTCCTGAAGGACCGAACATCGGTTTGATCAGCTCGCTTTGCGTCTTTGCAAAGATCAATAACCTCGGTTTCATTGAGACACCTTACCGTAAGGTGAACGATGGAGTGGTGGACCTCTCTGATAATGGTGTTGCCTATCTGACGGCAGAAGAGGAAGAGAAGCAGATCATCGGTCAGGGCAATGCACCTCTGAATGACGATGGTACATTCATCCGCACCAAGGTGAAGTGCCGTCAGGACGACGATTATCCCGTTGTTCCCCCCACGGATGTCAACCTCATGGACGTTGCTCCTCAGCAGATTGCTTCTATCGCTGCATCGCTCATTCCTTTCCTCGAGCATGACGATGCCCACCGTGCGCTGATGGGCTCGAACATGATGCGCCAGGCTGTGCCCTTGATGCGCACCGAAGCTCCTATCGTTGGTACCGGTATTGAGAAGCAGGTGTGCGAGGACAGCCGCACTATGATTACTGCAGAAGGCGCAGGTGTTGTTGACTATGTGGATGCTACCACTATCCGCATTCTCTATGACCGCACAGAGGATGAGGAGTTCGTAAGTTTCGAACCAGCCCTCAAGGAGTATCGTCTGCCCAAGTTCCGCCGCACCAACCAAAATATGACCATTGACCTCCGTCCCATCTGCGAGAAGGGACAGCGCGTGAAGGAAGGCGACATCCTCACTGAAGGTTATTCTACCAACAACGGTGAGTTGGCACTCGGTAAGAACCTCCTCGTTGCTTACATGCCTTGGAAGGGTTATAACTATGAGGATGCCATTGTGCTCAACGAGCGCATCGTTCGTGAGGATATCCTAACAAGTGTTCACGTGGAGGAGTTCGCACTCGAAGTGCGCGAAACCAAGCGTGGAGCAGAAGAACTTACTTCTGATATTCCAAATGTGAGCGAGGACGCAACGAAGGACCTTGATGAAAACGGTATCATCCGTGTCGGAGCCCGTGTTGTTCCTGGCGACATCATGATTGGTAAGATTACACCTAAGGGAGAAAGCGATCCTTCACCCGAAGAGAAGTTGCTGCGCGCCATCTTCGGCGACAAGGCAGGCGATGTGAAGGATGCCTCTATGAAGGCTTCTCCCTCGTTGAGCGGTGTGGTTATCGATAAAAAACTCTTCTCGCGTGTTGTCAAGACACGTGCCAGCAAGGTGCAGAACAAGAGCCGTCTTGCTGCTATCGACGAAGAACTCGAGAGCAAGACCGAAGACTTGAAGTCTATCCTCATGGATAAACTCCTTGAGGTGACCAACGGCATCAAGTCGGCTGGGGTGGTGAACTTCGAAGGCGAGGTTATCATACCCGCAGGAAGCAAGTTCTCAGAGAGAGAGCTCAGAAACATCAACTATGTTGAAGTGCAGTTCTCCAATTGGACTGAGGACGAACACGCCAACATGCTCATTTGCCAACTCATCACAAACTACCTCAAGAAGTATAAGAAGCTTGAAGCAGAGGCTAAGCGCAAGCAGTTTGCCGTCAATGTGGGTGATGACTTGCCAAACGGCATTCTCCAAATGGCAAAGGTCTACATCGCCAAGAAGCGCAAGATTGGTGTGGGCGATAAGCTTGCCGGTCGTCACGGTAACAAGGGTATTGTCAGCAAGGTCGTTCGCCAGGAAGATATGCCTTTCCTCGCAGACGGAACACCCGTCGACATCGTGCTGAATCCTCTGGGTGTGCCTTCGCGTATGAATATCGGTCAGATCTTCGAGGCCGTGCTTGGCTATGCAGGTCGCAAGCTTGACGTTAAGTTTGCAACACCCATCTTTGATGGTGCATCGCTCGACGACCTTTGCGAGTGGACCGACAAGGCAGGCTTGCCACGTTATTGCTCAACGCAGCTTTACGATGGCGCAACGGGTGAACCTTTCGACCAGTTGGCAACTGTAGGTATTGCCTACATGCTGAAGCTCGGTCACATGGTTGAGGACAAGATGCACGCCCGCTCCATCGGTCCGTACAGTCTCATCACTCAGCAGCCTCTTGGCGGTAAGGCACAGTTCGGTGGTCAGCGTTTCGGAGAAATGGAAGTCTGGGCCATCGAGGCATTCGGTGCCAGCCACGTACTCCAAGAGATTCTCACCATCAAGTCAGACGATGTGACGGGTCGCAGCAAGGCTTACGAAGCAATTGTTAAGGGTGAGCCCATGCCAACTCCCAACATTCCCGAGTCACTCAATGTGCTTCTGCACGAGTTGCGCGGTTTGGGTCTGAGCATCTCTCTCGATTAATCCACACACCGATTACCCTCTTATCATAAGAAAGGAATAAAGATATGGCTTTTAAGAAAGAAAATAAGGTAAGAAACAATTTTACCAAGATAACTATCGGTCTTGCGTCGCCCGTTGAGATTCTCGAGAGTTCTCACGGAGAAGTGCTGAAGCCCGAAACTATCAACTACCGTACCTACAAGCCTGAGCGCGATGGTCTCTTCTGCGAGCGCATCTTCGGTCCCTCCAAGGACTATGAGTGCAACTGTGGCAAGTATAAGCGCATCCGCTATAAGGGCACTGTCTGCGACCGTTGCGGTGTGGAGGTGACCGAGAAGAAAGTGCGCCGTGAGCGTAGCGGTCACATCGAACTGGTTGTGCCCATTGCCCACATTTGGTATTTCCGCAGTCTGCCCAATAAGATGGGCTACCTGTTGGGTATCCCCACCAAGAAGCTTGACAGCATCATCTACTATGAGCGCTATGTTGTCGTGCAGCCTGGTATCCTTGAAGGCGAAGTGTTCGACTTCCAGGAGACGCCCCTCGCAGCAAACGACGTGCTGAGCGAAGAGGACTATTGGGCAGTCATGGAGCGACTGGAGGCAAAGTCCAAGGACAACGAACTGCTCGAAGACACCGATCCCAACAAGTTCATTGCCAAGATGGGAGCAGAGGCCATCCTCGACCTCTTGCGTCGCATCGACCTTGATGCGCTCGCTTCAAGCCTGCGTGCAGCAGCCAACAGCGACACTGCGCAGCAGCGCAAGAATGACGCTTTGAAGCGCCTCCAGGTAGTAGAGTCGTTCCGTGCCAGCAAGGATCGCAACAAGCCCGAGTGGATGATTATGAAGATTCTTCCCGTCATTCCACCAGAGCTCCGTCCCCTCGTACCGCTGGATGGTGGACGTTTTGCTACGAGCGACCTCAACGACCTCTACCGTCGTGTCATCATCCGCAACAATCGTCTCAAGCGCCTGCTCGAAATCAAAGCACCTGAAGTCATTCTCCGCAACGAGAAGCGTATGCTTCAGGAAGCTGTTGACAGCTTGTTCGACAACTCGCGCAAGAGCAGCGCCGTCAAGACAGAAAGCAACCGTCCCCTCAAGTCACTTAGCGATTCGCTCAAGGGTAAGCAAGGTCGTTTCCGTCAGAATCTTTTGGGTAAGCGTGTCGACTACTCAGCGCGTTCGGTCATCGTTGTCGGTCCCGAGTTGAAGATGGGCGAGTGCGGTTTGCCCAAACTCATGGCAGCCGAGCTCTACAAACCGTTCATCATCCGCAAGCTCATCGAGCGCGGCATCGTGAAGACTGTGAAGAGCGCCAAGAAGATTGTAGACCGCAAGGAAAGCGTCATCTGGGACATTCTCGAGCATGTCATGAAGGGTCACCCCGTACTCCTCAACCGTGCACCGACCCTTCACCGTCTCGGCATTCAGGCATTCCAGCCTAAGATGATCGAAGGCAAAGCCATTCAGTTGCATCCTTTGGCATGTACAGCCTTCAATGCCGACTTCGACGGCGACCAGATGGCAGTCCACTTGCCTCTGAGCAACGAGGCCATCCTCGAGGCTCAGGTGTTGATGCTCCAGAGCCACAACATCCTCAATCCTGCCAACGGTGCGCCCATCACGGTGCCCTCACAGGACATGGTGCTTGGTCTCTACTACATCACCAAGATGCGTCCCGGAGCCAAGGGCGCTGGTCTGAAGTTCTATGGCACAGAGGAAGCCATCATTGCCTACAACCAGAAGAAGGTAGAGATTCACGCTCCCATCCAGGTCATTGTAGACGACAAGATGGAAGACGGAACCATTGGCAAGCGCATGGTGGAGACGAGCGTAGGTCGTATCATCGCCAACCAGATCATCCCCACAGAAGTAGGATTCTTCAATGATGTCATCTCAAAGAAGACCTTGCGCAACATCATCACCGACGTCATCAAGGTGACCGGTGTGGCACGTGCTTGCGAATTCCTTGACGGCATCAAGAACCTCGGTTACAAGATGGCATACGAAGGTGGCCTTTCCTTCAACCTTGGCGACATCATCATCCCCGAGGAGAAGGAAGAACTCGTTCGCAAGGGTAATGAAGAGGTTGACCGCATCGCCGGCGACTACAACATGGGTTTCATCACCGACAAGGAGCGTCACAATCAGGTGGTCGACGTCTGGACACACGTCAACAACAACCTCTCCGATGTCTTGATGAAGACCATGCGCGAAGCCGACCAAGGCTTCAACGCCGTCTACATGATGCTCGACTCTGGAGCCCGTGGTAGTGCAGGTCAGATCAGCCAGCTTTCCGGTATGCGTGGTTTGATGGCAAAGCCCCAGAAGGCAGGTGCAGAGCCCGACACCATCGAGAACCCCATCCTTTCTAACTTTAAGGAAGGCATGAGCGTGTTGGAGTATTTCATCTCTACCCACGGTGCCCGTAAGGGTCTTGCCGACACCGCCTTGAAGACAGCCGACGCCGGTTACCTGACCCGTCGTCTTGTCGACGTCAGCCACGACGTCATCATCAACGAGGATGACTGCGGCACCCTGCGTGGTCTCATCTGTTCAGCCCTCAAGGATGGCGACAAGGTCATCAGTTCGTTGGGCGAGCGCATCCTTGGTCGTGTCAGCGTGCACGACGTCATCCACCCCACGACAGGCAAGATCATCGTAGCCAGTGGAGAAGAGATTACCGAGGACAAGGCAGCCGAGATTGAGGCAAGCCCCATTGAGACCGTCGAGATACGTTCTGTGCTCACTTGCGAGAGCAAGAAGGGCGTCTGCATGAAGTGCTACGGCCGCAACCTTGCCACCAGTCGCATGGTGCAGAAGGGCGAAGCCGTTGGTGTCATTGCAGCCCAGTCCATTGGTGAGCCCGGTACACAGTTGACCCTCCGTACCTTCCACGCCGGTGGTGTGGCAGGTAATGCTGCAGCCAACGCGATGATTAAGTCCAAGTACAGCGCACGCCTCGAATTCGACGAGCTCCGCACTGTCGACTATGTAGAAGAAGGAGATAACCTCGCACAGATGGTCGTAGGTCGTCTTGCCGAAGTTCGCTTCGTAGACATCAACACCGGCATCGTCCTCCTCTCTCAGAACGTACCCTATGGTTCAACGCTCTACAAGAAGGAAGGCGACATCGTAGAAAAGGGCGACATCGTAGCCAAGTGGGACCCCTTCAATGCAGTCATCGTCTCCGAGTCAGCCGGTAAGGCAGTCTTTGAGGATGTGATTGAGAATGTCACCGTCAAGGTGGAGGTCGACATCACCACAGGTCTACGCGAAGTCGTAGTCATCGAGTCGCGCGACCGCACCAAGGTTCCCACCTGTAGCATTGTCGACGAGAATGGCGAAGTGCTTCGCACCTACAACTTCCCCATAGGTGGTCATATCTCCATCGAAGACGGACAGGTCATGAAGGCAGGCGAAACCCTCGTCAAGATACCTCGCGTCATTGGTGGTGGTGGTGACATCACCGGTGGTCTGCCCCGTGTCACCGAACTCTTCGAAGCCCGCAACCCAAGCAACCCCGCCATCGTGGCAGAAATCGACGGACAGATCATCATGGGCAAGCTCAAGCGCGGCAACCGTGAAGTGACCATCCAGTCGCGTGTGGGCGACATCCGCAAGTACCTCATCCCTCTCAACAAGCAGATCCTCGTTCAGGAAGGCGACTTCGTGCGTGCCGGCACCCCCCTCTCCGACGGAGCCATCACGCCAGCCGACATCCTTGCCATCAAGGGTCCCACCGCCGTTCAGGAGTACATCGTCAACGAGGTTCAGGACGTCTACCGTCTGCAGGGTGTAAAGATCAACGACAAGCACTTCGAGGTCATCGTACGCCAGATGATGCGCAAGGTGCAGATCAACGAGCCCGGCGACACCAACTTCCTTGAGTTGCAGATTGTCGACAAGCTCGACTTTGCAGCCGAGAACGACCGCATCTGGGGTAAGAAGTACATCGAAGATCCAGGCGATAGCGAGAACCTCCGTGCCGGCGACATCGTCACTGCCCGCAAGTTCCGCGACGAAGAGTCCATCCTCATCCGCCACGACCTCCGTGTGCCCAAGTGCCGCGATGCACGTCCTGCCACCTCAACTCAGATTCTCCAAGGTATCACCCGTGCCGCACTCCAGACCAACAGCTTCATCTCGGCAGCATCATTCCAGGAGACCACCAAGGTGCTCAACGATGCAGCCATCAACGGAAAGAGCGACCGTCTCGAAGGTATGAAGGAGAACGTCATTTGCGGTCACCTCATCCCAGCCGGCACCGGTCTTCGCGAGTACGACAAGATTGTTGTCAACAGCAAGGAAGACTACGATCGCCAGATGGCAAATCGCAAATCCATGCTCATGGACTTCGACGACAACGAATAAAACGTCCGTTCGTCCTAACCCGACGAACACACCACATAAGGTTAGCTACCCTCAACCGGTAGCTAACCTTTTTTTTTGTACCCTTACCCAAAAATGAAAAATTTGCTGAATTCATATTTTTGTCGTAACTTTGCACCCACGCAGCATACCACCCACGCATAAACCTCTACGCAGCAACATCACCCACGCATTAAACGCACCCACGCATCACAAGCCTCCCCCTTCATCTGATATTCATCTCTCGCCTCACATCTCTAGACAACGTGCAACGACCTCTCATCATAATCTTCATCCTCCTCCTCGCCACCCTGCGCGCAGCAGCGCAGATGGTCCACGGCACCGTCACCGACGCAGCCACCGGAGAGTCCCTTCCCGGCGTCCACGTCTACTATCAGGAAGACAAGCACTCGCTCACCAAGACCAACACCAGCGGGCGCTATCGCATACCCTTCCGCAAGGGCCACCTCGTCTTCTCCATGGTCGGTTTCGACACGCAAATAGTTTCCGTAGCCCAAGCCCAGAAGCTCAACGTCAAGATGAGCGACTCCAACCTCTCGCTTCGTGAGGTAGAGGTCAGCACCAAGCGCAAGAAGTATGAGCGCAAAGACAACCCCGCCGTGCTCCTCATGCAAAAAGTCATCAACGCCAAGCGGCGCAGCGACCTCAAGCAGCACGACTACTACTCCTTCCTGCGCTACGAAAAGATGGTCACAGCCCTCAACGAGTTCACCCCAAAGGTCTTCGAGGATCAGCACTTCAAGCGTCTGCCCTTCCTCCGTGAGTATGTCGACACCTGCCCCGAGACCGGCAAGCTCATCCTTCCCCTCATCATGGAGGAGCGCGTCTCGCGTCAGATCTACCGCAAGTCCACCGACACGGAAAAGACCATCGTGCTCGGTCAGACCAACAAAGGCATCAACGAATTCATGAACACCGGCGACTTCGTCACCTCCATGCTCGACGACTGTTTCACCGACGTCGACGTCTACGACGACAACATCCGCCTGCTTCAGTTTCCCTTCATCTCGCCCATCGCCACCAAGGGAGCCATCAGTTTCTATCGTTATTTCTTAGGCGACACCGTAGTGGTGGGCAAGGACCCCTGCATCCAGGTCAACTTTGCGCCCAACAACCACCAAGACTTCGGCTTCTCCGGCACCCTGTGGGTGCTTGCCGACAGCACCTATCGCCTCCGTCGCATCCATCTGGGCATCCCCCAGCGCAGCGACATCAACTTCGTCGAGCACATGGACATCATCCAGGAGTTCGACTCCCTGCCCACTGGCGAGCAAGTGCGCATCAGCGACAAGATGATCATCCAGCTCCGCCTCACCGACTGGATACAGAAAGCACAGGTGGAGCGCACCGTTCGCCAGAGCCAGTTCGACTTCTATCCCATCCCCGACCAGACCTTCCGTTTCGGAGGTCAGAAGAAAGAGGACAGCCAGTCCCGCATGCGCGACGAAGCCTTCTGGCAAGAGCACCGCTCTGAGCCCCTCACCCACACCGAGCGCCACATGGACCACTTCATGCAAAAGATACAAGACGTCCGGGGCTTCAAACCCTTCCTTTGGATCTTCAAAGCCTTCGTCGACAACTACGTCGAAACAAGCCTCAACCCCGACCGTCCCTCCAAGGTCGACATCGGCCCCGTCAACAGCATGCTCTCTTCCAACTTCGTCGAGGGCTTCAAGCTGCGCGCCAGCGCCATGACCACCGCCCACCTCTCGCCCCATCTCTTTGCCCGCGGCTATCTTGGCTATGGTTTTGCCGACAAGCGCTGGAAGGGGCTTGCCGAACTCACCTATTCCTTCAGGGAGCGCAACTACACGCCACGCGAGTTCCCTGCCAACAACCTCACCGCCAGTTTCTTCTACGACGTCATCGCACCCTCCGACCGTTTCCTCCAGACCGACAAGGACAACGTCTTCACCTCGCTCAAGTGGACCACCGTCGACCACATGTCCTACGTTCAGCGCTTCCTCCTTCAGTACGATCGCGAGTGGGACAATGGACTCCGTCTCACCCTCACGGGCAAGCGCGAGCGCACCGAAGGAGCGGGCAAACTCTTCTATCAGCCCCTCCACGCCCACACCACCTCCCAGCTCACCCCATGGGGCAACACGCCCGAGCTCGGCTATGCCAGCGAGCTACGCTATCTCACCACCGCCGACCTCACCGCCCGCATTGAGTTTCAGCCTGGCGCCTCTTGGGTCAACACCAAGCAGCGCCGCCGCAAGACCAACAAGGATGCCCCCATCTATGTCGTCAGCCACACCGCAGGCTTCCGCGGCATCCTCGGAGGCGACTATCGCTACAACCTCACCGAGCTCTCCTTCTTCAAGCGCTTCTGGTTGCGCACATGGGGTAGGGTAGACCTCAATGCCAAGGTGCAGCATCAGTGGAACAGCGTCCCCTTCCCCCTCCTTTGTTTCCCTGTCAGCAACCTCAGCTACATCAAGACCGACAACGCCTTCCACCTCATCAACAACATGGAGTTCATCACCGACAACAACGCCTCCCTCCACCTCTCCTGGGATCTCAACGGTAAACTCTTCAACCGCATACCCCTCCTCAATCGCCTCAAGTGGCGCGAGCGCATCGGCTGCAACCTCTTCTGGGGCTATCTCAGCCACAAGAACAATCCTGCGCTCCATCCCTCCGATGCGCGCCTCTTCTACTTCCCCGGCCACTATGCCCCCGACGGCAGCTTCACCTACACCTCGCAGCCCCTTCGGGCTTCCGAGCCTTACGTCGAGCTCACCGCCGGCATCCACAATATCTTCAAATTCTTCAGTGTAGACTACGTCCACCGTCTCAACTATCTGCGTCAAGGCACACAAAAGTGGGGACTCCGTTTTCGATTCGAGTTTTCCTTCTAAACCTTCCACCCTCCTAGATGGTGCTCATCGTCGTTGGCATCAATACGCCACCAGCTTGCGATAGGTCTCCACGTCCTGTGGCAACGTAATCTTGAAGTTCATCACATCCCCCTCAACAATATGGAGGGGGGTGAAATGCAACTGGTTGGCAAGCGTCACCAGCGACTGCGAGTCGCACACCGCCTGCGCCATCATGCGCTTCAGGTCGCCCAGCGGGAAGGTGATGGGCGTCTGCGCCCTCACCAGTTCCTCGCGCGGGATGTAGTCGTGCGACAGATTCGAGGGCTCCGACACGCGCAGATAAGCCTCGTTGCTGTAGATGCCTGTCACGGCATTTCCCATCTCCTCGCAGGTGGTGATGTTGCGGCTGATGATGTCGAAACTCACAAACGGTCGCACGCTGTCGTGCACCAGCACGACACTCTCTTCCTCCACCCCCTCATCCAGCAGTTTCTGGATGCCGTGGCAGAGCGAGCGGTGGCTCGTCTCGCCCCCCTCAGCCAGGCAGAGCAGTTTCGTGATGTGGCCCACCTCAGCCTGCGTCTGCACGTAGGTTGCCCACTGCGTGTTGCACACCACCACGATGTCCGTCACCATCGGGTGCGACTCGAAGGCGCGCATCGTGTGCAGCAGCACCGACTCGCCCCGCACCTCGATGAACTGTTTCGGGCAGGTGGGCTGCACTCGTGTGCCCTGTCCGCCTGCCAGCAGCAGTGCTATCACCCTACGCTTGTTCATCTTTCAGCTCTTTCAGATGTCTTTCGCACATCGCCTCATGGCGGTGGCGCATGTAGAAGCGCAGCGGTTCGAGCACCACAATCTCAAAGCACGGGAAGAGGAGTGGACACCCCGTGAGCAGAGCCACGAAGAGCACCCCCACGCGCGTGTCGAAGGTCAGGATGTTGGTGTATTTCATCAGCGGTTTGCTCTCCTTGCGGATGGCAGCGCGCATCTCGTCGCTCAGCACAATGTGGTGGGCGCGCACATAGCCGTAGAACGCCTGAAAGCGTGGCGTCTGCTTCTCCTGCCCCCGTGTGTAGCCACGATAGAAGAACAGGTAGAACTTCTCAAACCACTCCCCCCTTCTCCACCGCAACGAGCGGTAGCGCGCATCCTCCTCGGCAAAGGTGTCCAGCTCGCTGCCCTCCTTGCCCAGGATCACCCACAGGTGGATGTTGCGGTAGTAGTCGGCGATGGCACATTGCTTGCTGTGGCAGTGCAGCCCAGAGTAGGCAAACAGCAACCACACCCACCACCCATAGGTGGGCTGTATGTTGAGCACGATGCCCAAGTAGATGCAGACAAACCAGATGTCGCCAGCCAGACCATCCAGCAGGCGCCCCAAGAGCGTCCGCTGGTTCGTCATGCGCGCCAGCTGCCCGTCTGCACAGTCATACCAGTTAGCCCAGATGAGCAGTCCCATGCCGATGAGCGTGTTCGTCGTGCCACCCAGATAGAAGAAGTAGCCACTCGCCGCACCGATGACAATCGACACCAGCGTCACGGCGATGGGGTGCACGTGCAGTGCTCTGAAGAGCAGTGCCCATAGGTAGCCCGGCGTGCGTGTCACGTACAGCTCGAAGTTGCTCTCCGTGTCCACCGACTTCATCGTGGCGAGCACTCTTTGTCTCAGACTGCGTTTTTCCATTCTTTCTTTCACCTGTGTTTCCACCTTATTCTTTCGGCAAAGATACCTCATTTTTTCAATATCTTCTACATTTTTGCCCTCCAAATTATCAAACCGAGCGTAAAAACGTAAAAATGCTCGCCTTTCGCGCGCGTGCACTTCATTTTTGTTTAATTTTGCACCCAAATTCTTTGCAGCAAAAAGTCGCCGCTCCCTCGCCTCCTCCGAGGGGCTGCCACGCCCCCGCTCCACTGTCTCGTGCAGGAAAAAAAGTTTCTGCTGCAGAAACTAAAATTTTCTGCTGCAGAAACTGACAATTTCTGCTGCAGAAACCGAAAGTTTCTCGAGCAGAAACTAAAAAGTTCTCGAGCAGAAACGCTCCAGCGCTTCTCGCATTGCGCATCACAGGTCTAAAACGACCCACCCTTCGACGGGGTCAAAACGAAAAATCACAACATCGACCTTTTAATCACACACAAATCATAACTTAATCCAAAAAACAACTGCATGAAAAAACTAATGCGAAGCCTATTGGTTGCCACAGCAACCATGCTCAGCTTGGGCATCCAGGCCCAGGACAAAGCAGTAGCCGTGAAGTCAGCCTCCTGCACCCAGGCACAGAGTAGCAATCCCGTCTCCTATGCCTACGACGGCAACACCAGCACCTTCTGGCACACCCCCTGGGGCGGCACGACAACCAGTTTCCCCGTCACCATCACCTTCACGCTCAACGAGAATAGCCATGTCGACTATGCCCGCTACATCTGCCGTCAGGACGGCAACACCAACGGCAACTGGAAGCAAGTCGCCGTGAGCTACTCCACCACCACCAGCGGTAGCGACTTCGTCACCGTAGGCACCTTCGACTGCGGATCCAGCTCCGCCGACCTCGACTTCGGCACCGACGGCATCGACGACGTGCGCCGCGTGCGCTTCACCATCCAGAGCGGACAGGGCAACTTCGCCAGCTGCGCCGAGATGCAGTTCTACATCCGCGACAACAGCAAGCTCGAAGCCTTCAAACCCTACTTCGACGACCCCATCTGCACCCAGCTCAAGGCGGGCATCACCAGCAGCGCCGACATCCAGGATGCAGACGTCAAGACCCTTGTCGACAACCTCCTCAAGGATGCCACAGCCTACAAGAAGTTCCGCGTGGGCGAATACCGTGCCTATCGCACCACAGCCAGCCTCCGCAACGAGCTCCGCACCAGCGCTCAGTACACCCAGTACGAGAACCCCACCGGCATCTACGCCACCGAGGGCAAACCCATGATCGTCTTCGTCGACGGCATCGGCAGCGACCCCGTCAAGCTCACCGTCAAGAACTGGCTCCTCAACGAGCGCGAGAGTGCCTATGCCCTGCGCAACGGCATCAACTTCATCACCCCCACCACCACGGGCAACACCTTCGTCACCTACTACACCGACGAGTTCCAGACAGCCCCCAAGGTGCGCGTCCACATCGTCAACGGTCAAGTGCAGGGCTACTACAACCAGCAGACCATGACCAACGCCGACTGGAAGGAGATCATGGCACTCCACCCCAGCGACAAAGACTCCACCATCATCATCTGCCAGAGCCAGCACGCCCAGACTGCCTATCCCGCCTTCATCTGGCGTCGCAATGCACTCAACGACATCGACTCCGTCATGACCCTCTATCAGCAAGTGCAGTGGGCAGAGCGCGACATAATGGGCCTCACCAAGTACGGACGCGAATGTGACAACCGTCAGCTCTTCTTCGCCACCAACTATGGTTTCATGGCAGCAGGTGGCACCGGTGCCTACTGTCATGTCGGCTCCCTCAACGCCATCACCAAGCCCGACTCCAAAAACTTCGACTTCTGGGGCGTAGGCCACGAGTGGGGCCACAACAACCAGATTCAGCCTGGCTTCAAGTGGAGCGGATGCGGCGAGACCACCAACAACATCTATGCCTCTTGGGCACAAATCCACTTCACCGGCAACCCCGCCAACCTCCGTCTCGAAGACGAGCGCACCGGCGTCAACGACTATAGCGGCACACGAGGCGGACGTATGCAGACCTACTTCGAAGAAGGACTGCGCAAGGGCGTGCAGTGGCAGCTCCAGGATGGTCCTGACTATCATGGCGCAGCCGAGAGCGGCACCAACAACAGCCGCAACTACGACCACTTCGTCAAGCTCGTTCCCTTCTGGCAGATGAACCTCTGGGGCACCCTCGCCGGCAAGTGTCCCGACATCATCCCCATGGTCATCGAGAGCATCCGCAACACCCCCTCATCCACACTCAGCGCCATGAACAACGGTCAGCAGCAGGTCAACATCATGAAGCTCGCTTGCGACTCAGCCAAGATCGACCTCCTGCCCTTCTTCGAGAAGGCTGGCATGCTCAAGCCCATCAATAAATACATCGAAGACTACGGACCCGGATGGAACATCATCACCGAAGAGATGATCAACAACCTCAAGGAGCACGTCGCCCAAAAGGGCTACCCCGCCTTCACCGAAGAGATCAACTACATCAACGGCCACAACTACCACATCTATCGCGACAACCTCAAGCTCAGCACCCCCGAAAAGCTCGGCGAGGGATGCGCCCTCAGCGGTTCACGCGTCAAGGTCCTCCACGCCAAGGTTCAAAATGCCGTAGCCTATGAGACCTACAACAGCGACGACGAACTCGTCCGCATCACCATGTACGGACTCAATGCCGACGATGCCCACAGCTACACCGAGGTGCTCTATCCCGCCGCCGAAGATGCAGCCTACATCATGGCAGTAGGCTACGATGGCACCCGTGCCAAGATCTTCGAGCAGGTCTCGCCCAAGTTCAAGACCAAGACCTTCTACACCCTCCTCTCTTCTGGCAAGGGTGGCTACCTCACCTCCGAGAACTGCACCGTCAATGCCAGTGGCAACATCACCTGGAGCATAGCACGCGCCACGTCCGTCAGCAACACCAAGTGCGGCCACATCTGGGCAGCCGAAGAGCGCAACGGCAAGATGTATCTCTTCAACCCCCAGTCGCAGTCCTATCTCGGTGGCACCGACAACAAGGAATTCTCGCAGTATTGCACTCAGGAGGACGCCCCCTACTTCCTCGCCTCTGCTGTCAACACCACCCAGAACACCTGGGCATTCGCCAAGAATGGCAGCGGACAGTACCTCAACTCCTACAGCGCCACCGCCACCGGCTATTGGTCGGGGGGCACCAGCGATGCCAACAACATCTGGAAGGTCGAAGAGGTCGAGACCATCAACGTCAGCATCCCTGCCACAGGCTATCGCGCCATCTGCTATCCCTTCGGTCTCGAGATTCCCGACGGTGTCAAGGCTTACTATGCCAAGAGCATCGCACAGAAGGACGGACAGAGCTACGTCATCCTCACCGAGATCACCGATAGCTACATCCCCAGCTACACACCCGCCATCGTCGTCAAGGAAGGCATCACCGCCACCACCAACGTCCCCATGAACCTCTTCTACGACTATGACCTCGAGCACGCCGAGCAGACCTCCGTCCTCACCGGAGCCCTCCTCAAGCAGAGCGGATTCAAGGCTGGCGCTCTCTTAGGTCTCAGCAAGGACAAGGACAGTGGCATCACTGGCTTCTACGCCAACACCTCCACCACGATGACTTCCAACTACGCCTACATCCTTGCCACCGATGCACAGGGCATCACCTCCCTTCCCCTCATCACCGAGGAGGAGTTCACCACCGGCATCGGCAGTGTGCGTCCCACCGCCTCTGCCTCATCCCTCATCTACGACCTCACCGGTCGCACCACCTCTGCCACGGATCCCGGCATCTATGTCAAGAACGGCAAGAAGGTCCTCGTGAAGTAAACCCTACCGCCCCTCCCGCTGCCCACCGTAGTCGGGCACCACAAAACAAGGCTGCCCCGCTCTCCTCAAAGAGTGGGGCAGCCTTGCCGTTATGGGAGTCTCAAGCGCCCCCATCCTCGTTTGCTCTGCCTCGTCTATGTTCGTCAGAGCTTCTGTTTCTATAAGGTGGTGTGTTACACCACCATCCCCCCGCATCGCCCCAAACGATAAAAAAACAAAAATAGGAGCCCTGAGGCTTGAACATTGGGGTTAGATAGCCTGAAAGGCTTACATCTTTCAGCCCAGGGCATAGCGAAGCGACACCCTGGGTAGAATATTAACGAGACGTGCGCACGCCCCGAAGGGGCAAAAGCAAGGATAGACCTCTGATGTATAGAGCTTTTGCCTTTTCAAGGCGTCTTCAACCACCGACATTTAACCCAAGGCGTCGCTAACGCTTTGCCATTGGGCTGATAGCTATAAGCCTTTCAGGCTATTTTTGCCGGACTAATACTTCTGTTTCTATAAGGTGGGTGTTACACCACCATCCCCCCGCATCCCCCAAAAGATAAAAAGACGCACAAAAAAAGCCCCCTTAATGGGAGGCTTTTGCGGTGCGTACGGGACTCGTGCTCGGCTTTGCCGCTTTCGAAGCGAAGCGGAGAAAGAACCCTTACCCTTGGGGCACGGGTGAGAGTGCTACGCACAAAAAAAGCCTCCTTAATGGGGAGAATTTTGCGGTGCGTACGGGACTCGAACCCGTGACCCCATGCGTGACAGGCATGTATTCTAACCAGCTGAACTAACGCACCGTTTCTGATTGATATGATGTAGAAGCAATCAGCACTTCATCTTGAAGCAGAACTTCGTTGAGCGGCAAACGAGACTCGAACTCGCGACCCCGACCTTGGCAAGGTCGTGCTCTACCAACTGAGCTATTGCCGCACTTAATGTTTGCGTGGGTAGAGATGGATTCGAACCACCGAAGGCGTAAGCCAGCAGATTTACAGTCTGCCCCATTTGGCCACTCTGGTATCTACCCGGTTCACTGTCTTCGGTTATCGACAGTTGAAGTAGTGACTCCTACAGGATTCAAACCTGTAACCTTCTGATCCGTAGTCAGATGCTCTATTCAGTTGAGCTAAGGAGCCATTTCTTCATTGTGGGTGGGCAATGACGGATTCGAACCGCCGACCCTCTGCTTGTAAGGCAGATGCTCTGAACCAGCTGCGCTAATTGCCCGTTGTGCTCTCTCGTTGTTTTTGCATCGCTTTGTCTGCGTTGCTCTTTCTTCGTTTGAGCTGCATTCTTGGAGAACCTCTGTTCCTTTTCGTTTGCGGTTGCAAAGGTAGGGACTTTTTTCGGACCCACCAAATATTTTCGCAACTTTTTTTCGAAAAAAGTGAAAAAAGTGGCAAAAATGGGCTTTTTCACCCCTTTTCGGTCAATTTTCGCACAAAAACCGCCTCTTTTTCGCCTTCAAACCGTCTTTCGTTGTTCACCGCTCTACCCGTGCTTCTATTCTACTTTTTATGCTACCATGACGCCTCACCTCTACTTTTTTCACTGATTAATGCGCATTGGGGGGGCACCAACCACAAACTTCTGCTCTTTATTTTGGCAAAAATTTACTATTAGGCATGAATGGAGGTTACGAAAATCACTTCACTATTGTTGCATCGACGCCTATAGACGCTGTATGGCTTGTGTGGTGGACTTAAAAAAACTTTACCCCTTGTTGCATCGACGCCAAACAACGACGGGCTGAAAGCCCAAGGCAAACATTCAGCCCAGGGCAAAGCGTAGCGGCGCCCTGGGTTGATTGGAGTTGGCCGTACGCCCTGAAAGGGCAAAAGCAAAGAGCGAACAAGTTGGTGCCAATCTGTATGTCGTTTCCTAATCCGATGTCCGCTCTATCAGATGTTCCTCCACGTTGCGCGTCTCGCGCGAGATGTTCATGCCGATGCGGATGACCTGCTGACCGTTCAGAGCAAAGGGAAGGACGTAGTCTTTGCGCGAAATCTGGTCGAGGGCGTCCTGGGCGGAACCATCAAACTTGAACTCGATGACGTAGCAGAACTTAGGGGTCTGAAGCACCATGTCGATGCGGCCGTAGCTGGTTTGGTATTCGGCTTGGACGTACATGCCCAAGAGTTTGTGGAGCAACCACACCTGGTTCTGATAGTGGTTCTCGAGGTCTCGGATCAACTCGTAGGGGGTGTCGGCAAAGAGCGAACGGAGGCGCAGGATGAATTGCTCGGCGTTGCCGTTACGGATGTCGGCAACATAGTTGCGGATGTCGAAAGCATTGCGCGCCGTCTTGTGGTTCAGATAATATGGGATGAGGAATTTGACAAAGCCGTCCTCCACCTCCTTGTTGGGGAAACCTAACTGATAGAGTGAAAATTCGTTATCGTAGCCCTTGATGGTGAGGTAGCCGCTCTGGTAGATGACCGGGATGGGGTTGGTGGAACTGGAGTCCACGCTGTTGAGCACATCGCTGTCCACCTCGGCGTGCGCCATGCCTTCCAGGTTGTAGTCGTGGAG